>NZ_CP101125.1:6028586-6329891 GCF_024296925.1 Pseudomonas nunensis | reverse complement strand
CGGGCAGTGGCAGATGAGTTTCTGACATTTCGCCAACGGAAGCGTCCGGGATTGTTGTAGGGAAAAACTGTTGATGATCGGTGAAATCGGATGTGTTTCTGGCCCACAGTAGATTCGGCTACAAAGAATGCATCTACGCCTTTCAAAACACGCGGAAATGCCCGGCATCCTGAAATTGCTTCGGCTTTTAGAGTTGGCCTCCCTGCAAAAGAGGCCAAGCCCGATGTCCGATCAACACACGTTCCGACCCAAACACCTCACGCTGGCGATTGCGCTGGCGCTGGGTTGCGCTGAATTTACCAACGCTCAAGATCTGTCTACTCATACCGAATCACCTGCCCGCGCCGAGGTGCTCACGAATGCTGAGCTAAAAAGCACTCCGCTTGAGATTCTTCAGCAGTTCACCGCGGCTGGCAGCACCGTTCCCCTGGAGATCAACACACCCGACATGGTGATAAAGGGTACCGACGCTGACGACCTGTTCATTTTAAAGAATGGTGGCAGCTTCAAAGGCCTGGCTGACGGCGGTGAAGGCGACAACGTCATTCACCTTGATGCCAGCGCTGGTGGCGTATTGGGAGACACACAAAACTTCGAAGGCCTATTCAATTCCCAGGGTGCGTGGACATTAACCAGTAAGGGCGATTTCAAAGAAGGCGTGGTAGTGCTGAACGATGGCATCCTGACCAACAATGGGAAGATTCTGGGTCGCGCCATAGCCGTCGGCCAGCTTTTCAACAAAGGCGAGATAGTGGGGGCCGTGGATGTCGCAGATGGCGGTACGTTCGCGGGTTCCGGGACCGTCGGCAGCCTGAAGGTTCACGGCCTGCTCAGCGTCAATAAAATGCACGGTGCTCCAAGAATCAAAGGTGACTTGAACCTTACAGAGACTGGCGTCCTGGCTTACGAGGTCAATCCCGATGGCCGTGGCGAAACGATAAAGGTCGCCGGCACTGCCAGCCTCGGTGGCTCCACGCTGAAAATCGTTGCGGTGCCGGGCGAGTATCCGCAAAGCAGTCGCTACACCCTCATCGAAGCCAACGAAGTCGAAGGCAAATTCGGCAAAGTACTAAATGACTTGGCGTTCATGACACCGGCCGTCAGGTACAACAAAAAGAGCGTCGGACTGACCTACGCCCGTAACGAAGTACCCATCGAAAGTCTGGCCACTTCCGACAACGGACGGGAGTTCGCCAAAAACATCGACGAGCCACAAACCGCACCGCAAGCTCAGGAAGCTTCTGAAAGCACGAACACCGCCGTTGCCCAAGTGGCGCCAACCTCTAGCGCCGATGCGTCAGCGGCGCAACCATCCACCGTTGCTGAAATCTCCGGCGCAGCTCCCAAGCCGTCGACCACCACAAACGCTTCCGCCTCCGCTCAAAAACCACCCACCACGACAAACGCCGCCGTCGACGCCCTGCTCGCCTCCAACAAGCAAACCGCCTCGCTGGCCCTCGAGCAACTCGCCGGATCCAGTAATGCCAACCTGGCCAAAGCAACCTTGAGCAGTGTCGATCCGGTTAGTGGCAGCTTGCTCTCGGCCATGCGCCAACTGGACAACACTCACGGCAGCGGCAACCTGCGCGATCGAAAAAATGCGCCACGTGTTGCGGCCGGTAGCGAGGACAATGGCAGAGTCTGGCTGCAAGCTCTTGGCCACGGCGGGAAACTGGATCGCGACGTGGACCCCCTGCAACATTCGACCAAGGGTCTGCTGCTGGGCGCCGACTGGAGCATCGATGAGGAATGGCGCCTGGGGGTCATGGGGGGCAAATCCCAGACTCAGATGGATAGCCGCGAATTCGACGGCAATCTCGACAGCTGGCACTTGGGCGCTTATGCATTGCGTCAGAACGGTCCGATGTCACTTCGTCTCGGCGCGACTTACAGCAGCCACGACGGCAACACAGCACGCCGGGTAGCGTTCACCGGTTTCAGTGATCGTCCTAAAGGAAACTACGACGCCAGCACCCAACAAGTCTTCGCCGAAGTGGGCTACAACCTGGGCCGCGCCAACGTCAGCATCGAACCGTTCGCCAGCCTCGGCTACCAACGCTATCAGCGCGACGGCTACACCGAAAAAGGTGGAGCTGCGGCGCTAAAGGTCCACGACCAGGCCCAGAGCAACATGAACAGCACGGTGGGCTTGCGTCTGGCGAAGGTCGACACCCTGGATAACGGGATGCGACTGACCCCGCGATTCAGTGCTGGCTGGAAGCACACTTATGGCGACGTCTACACCCAGACCCGCCAACGACTGGTCACGGGTGGCAGCAACTACAACGTTTACGGCGTGGAACTGGATCGCAACAGCCTGCTGGTAGATGCCGGCCTGGACCTTGGGGTTTCGGCCAACCATACCGTGGGCGTTGGCCTCAACGGCGAGATCGGCAGTGACAGCCGCAATCACGGCGTAATGGGCCAGTGGCGGATGGCGTTCTAACCAAAGAACACCGCAAATACCTGTAGGAGCGAGGCTTGCCCGCGAAGAGGCCGTGTCAGTTAACAAGGATGTCGACTGACACACAGCCTTCGCGGGCAAGCCTCGCTCCTACAAAGGTATGTGGTGACCCCAAAACGACGGGCAAAAAAAAGGGGAGCACATGCCCCCCCGAGGTTTAAAGCGGTGTATCGAGGCTGTTAAATCAGCCTTCGATCTCGATCAGGATTTCGCCAGGATTCACCCGGTCGCCCTTGGCTACGTGAATGGCGGTGACTTTGCCGGCGATGGCAGCCTGGACTTCGGTTTCCATCTTCATCGCCTCGGTGATCAGCACGGCTTGGCCGGCTTTCACGGTGTCGCCTTCCTTGACCAGCACATCAACGATGTTGCCCGGCATGGTGGTGCTGACGTGGCCCGGCGCCGTGGCTTGTTTGCGTTTGCTGCTGCCGCCGCTGACGAATTCGTTGAGCGGTTCGAACACCACTTCTTCCGGCATGCCGTCGATGGACAGGTAGAAGTGACGCTTGCCTTCAGCTTTCACACCGACACCGGTGATGTCGACGCGGTAGGTTTCGCCGTGGACGTCGATGACGAACTCGGTCGGCACGCCTTCGCCACTGGCCGAGGTCACGCCACCGGCTTCAGGAATCGGCAACAGCACTTCAGGGGTCAGGGTGCCAGCGTTGCGTTCTTCGAGGAACTTGCGGCCGATGTCCGGGAACATGGCGTAGGTCAGCACGTCTTCTTCGGACTTGGCTACGGCGCCGATTTCGGCACGCAGCTTGGTCATTTCCGGCTTGAGCAAGTCGGCCGGGCGAACGTCGATCACGTCTTCGCTGCCGATGGCCTGACGACGCAGTTTTTCGTTCACGGTGCCCGGCGCCTTGCCGTAGCCACCCTGCAGATAGAGCTTCACTTCGTTGGTGATGGTCTTGTAGCGCTCGCCGGCCAGCACGTTGAAGAACGCCTGGGTACCGACGATTTGCGAGGTTGGAGTCACCAGCGGCGGGAAGCCGAGGTCTTCACGCACCCGCGGGATTTCGGCCAGCACTTCCGCCATGCGGTTCAGGGCGCCCTGCTCTTTCAACTGGTTGGCCAGGTTGGAGATCATCCCGCCCGGCACCTGGTTGACTTGCACACGGGTGTCGACGGCGGTGAATTCGCTTTCGAACTGGTGGTACTTCTTGCGCACGGCGTAGAAGTACAAGCCGATCTCTTGCAGCAATTCCAGGTTCAGGCCGGTGTCGAACTCGGTGCCTTTAAGGGCAGCGACCATCGACTCAGTGCCCGGATGGCTGGTGCCCGAGGCGAAGCTGGAGATTGCGGTGTCGATGTGATCGGCGCCGTTTTCGATCGCCTTCAGTTGGCACATCGTTGCCAGACCCGCAGTGTCGTGCGAGTGAATGAACACGGGCAGCGACTGCTCGCTTTTCAACGCCCGAACCAGTTCGCCGGTTGCGTACGGGGTCAGCAGGCCAGCCATGTCCTTGATCGCCACCGAGTCGCAACCCATGGCTTCCATTTGTTTGGCCTGGGCCACGAACGCGTCGATGGTGTGCACCGGGCTCGTGGTGTAGGCGATGGTGCCCTGGGCATGTTTGCCAGCAGCTTTCACGGCTTCGATGGCCACGCGCAGGTTACGCACGTCGTTCATGGCGTCGAAGATGCGGAACACGTCGATGCCGTTGACCGCAGCTTTAGCGACGAAGGCTTTGACCACGTCGTCGCTGTAATGCCGATAGCCCAGCAGGTTCTGGCCACGCAGCAGCATTTGCAGACGCGTGTTAGGCAGCGCTGCACGCAGTTGGCGCAGACGCTCCCACGGGTCTTCTTTCAGGAAACGTACGCAGGCGTCAAAGGTCGCGCCGCCCCAGCATTCCAGCGACCAGTAGCCGACTTTGTCGAGCTTGTCGCAGATCGGCAGCATGTCTTCGGTGCGCATGCGGGTGGCGAGCAGCGATTGGTGGGCGTCGCGCAGGATTGTGTCGGTTACGTGGATTTTCTTGGACATTGTTTTATTCCTCACAGGCCTGCGTGGGCGGCGATGGCGGCGGCGATGGCCAGGGCCAGCTCTTCGGGTTTGCGCTTGATCGAGTAGTTGGTCAGTTCAGGGTGGCTTTCAACGAAGCTGGTATTGAACTGGCCGCTACGGAATTCCGGGTTACGCAGGATTTCCTGGTAGTACGCGGCGGTGGTCTTGACCCCTTGCAGACGCATGTCGTCGAGGGCGCGCAAGCCACGGTCCATCGCCTCTTCCCAAGTCAACGCCCACACCACCAGCTTCAGGCACATTGAGTCGTAGAACGGCGGAATGGTGTAGCCGGTGTAGATCGCTGTGTCGGTACGCACGCCAGGGCCACCGGGCGCGTAGTAACGGGTGATCTTGCCGAAGCTCGGCAGGAAGTTGTTTTTCGGGTCTTCGGCGTTGATCCGGAATTGCAGCGCGAAACCGCGGTGCTGGATGTCTTCCTGTTTCACCGAAAGCGGCAGGCCGGACGCGATGCGGATCTGCTCACGCACGATGTCGATGCCGGTGATTTCTTCGGTGATGGTGTGTTCCACCTGCACCCGGGTGTTCATCTCCATGAAGTACACCTCGCCCTCGGCGAGCAGGAACTCCACAGTGCCGGCGTTCTCGTAACCCACGGCCTTGGCTGCGCGCACTGACAGATCGCCGATGTAGGCGCGCTGTTCCGGGGTCAGTTGCGGGCTTGGTGCGATTTCGATCAGCTTCTGGTTGCGGCGCTGGATCGAGCAATCTCGTTCAAACAGGTGAACCACGTTGCCAAAGCTGTCGCCGAGGATCTGCGCTTCGATGTGTTTCGGGTTGACGATGCATTTTTCCAGGAACACTTCCGCCGAACCAAAGGCCTTGGTCGCTTCGGAAATCACCCGTGGGAACGCTTGTTCGAGTTCTTCGCGGCTGTCGCAGCGACGGATACCACGACCACCACCACCGGAAGTTGCCTTGAGCATGACTGGGTAACCGATACGGTCACCTTCAACCAAGGCTTCGGCGATATCCGCGACGTTGCCTTCGGTGCCCGGCGTGACCGGCACGCCAGCCTTGATCATGCTGCGACGTGCTTCAGTCTTGTCGCCCATGCGGCGAATGACTTCAGCCGACGGGCCAATGAACTTGATGCCACGCTCGGCGCAGATGTCGGCCAGCTCAGCGTTTTCCGAGAGGAATCCGTAGCCGGGATGCAACGCATCACAACCGGTTTCCACTGCCAGATTCACCAGTTTGCGCGCATTCAAGTAACCGGCCAGTGGCTCGGCACCAATGCTGTGGGCCTCGTCCGCACGCTTCACATGCAAGGCATGGCGGTCGGCGTCGGAATAGATCGCGACCGAGCGAATGCCCATCTCGGCGCAGGCACGCACGATTCGTACGGCAATCTCACCACGGTTGGCGATCAGGATCTTTGTTATCACTTGGAGGTTCCCTTGAGCCGGTGGTACCCACGACCTGTTAGACCAGGTCGACGCGTGACTAAATGTTTCGATTTAGTCGCAGCCCCACACTAGCCCCCACAAGGGATTAACAAAAATGATTAATAATTGGGTCAGGCATAAGTAAAGACTTATAGTTGGCGTATCAGCCTGTGGCCGGAGCCCGCCAAAAATGCGTAAGTCATTGATGCGTATGACATTGCGTCAATTGCAGATTTTCAATGAAGTCTGTGATTTGCGGTCCTACAGCCGCGCGGCTGACGAAATGTCCCTCACACAACCTGCCGTGAGCCTACAGATTCGTCAACTTGAGGAGCTGATTGGTCAGCCTTTGTTCGATTACGTCGGCAAAAAGCTCTACATGACGGAGGCAGCGGAAGCGCTTCAGCGCGCCAGCCGGGACATTTTCGGACGCCTGGAAAACCTCGATATGCAGCTGTCGGACATGCAGGGATCGTTGCAGGGCCAACTGAAACTGGCGGTGGAATCCAGCGCCAAGTATTTCGTGCCGCACCTGTTTGCCGCGTTCAAGCGCCAGCACCCGGAAGTGAACCTGCACCTGACCGTGGTCAACCGTGGCCAGGTCATCCGGCGCCTGTCGGACAACCGCGATGATCTGGTGATCATGTCGATGGTGCCACAGGACATGGGCCTGGAATTCCTGCCGTTCCTCAACAACCCGATCGTCGCCGTGGCGCCGCCGGATCATCCGCTGTGCCACATGGGGCCGCTGCGTTTGCAGGATCTGGAGCCTTACACGCTGTTGATGCGCGAACCGGGGTCGGGGACGCGGATGGCCTGCGAAGAGTATTTCAAAGAGAAGCGTGTGCACTTCACCCAGACCCAGGAGGTCGCGTCGGCGGAAGCCCAGCGTGAGTGTGTGTTGGCGGGTCTGGGCCTGGCCTTGTTGACGCGCCACGCCCTGAACCTTGAGTTGGCGACCGGCGCACTCATTGAGCTGCCGGTCGAAGAGCTGCCGTTGTATCGCAGCTGGTGCCTGGTGCAGGCCAAGGCAAAACGCCTGTCACCGGTAGCGCACGCATTCCTTGCGTTTATCCGCAGCGAACGGGTGCAGATCAGCGCGCTGGTTGAGCGTTTCGACGGGAAGTTGCCGGTGCTGCCTGCCAGTAGTTGAGTTCCAGATCCTCGGGGAAATCACCGATCTCAGCCAGAAGCTGGCGGCGTTCGCAGCGATCTTCGATAGCGCGGCGGAATTCCATGCGGCGCTGGTCTTCTTGCTGGCGACGGGTTCTGAGGGCGCTGTTGCGTTCTTCGTAGGGCTGGGCCATTTCGGGTCTCCCAAGGCGAGTACGGGAGTTACACGATGAACGCCGGGGATGACGGTTTGGCGGCGGGGGGATGACAGTGAGATGAAACTCACCAAATGATGTGGTGAGTTTGACGACGCCTTCGCGGGCAAGCCTCGCTCCTACAGGGGAACCGCGTCCGTCAGGACAACTCGGCCAAATGTGGGAGCGAGCTTGCTCGCGATTAAGGTCGGAACGACCTTACGACGACGTCAGTCGTCCAGCGCTTTCACCGATTTAGGCGACAGCCGCAAGCTGCGCAGGCTGCGCTTGACGCTCTTGAGGTGGTTGACCAGGCTCGGCCCGCGGGCCATGGCCACGCCCATCGCCAACACGTCGATCACCACCAGGTGGGCGATTCGCGAGGTCAGCGGTGTATAGATTTCAGTGTCTTCGTGCACATCGATCGCCAGATTGACGGTCGACAACTCGGCCAACGGCGTCTGGCTCGGGCACAAGGTGATCAGCGAAGCGCCGCTTTCACGGACGAGGTTCGCGGTGATCAACAAATCCTTGGAACGCCCGGACTGGGAAATGCAGATCGCCACATCGGTCGGCTTCAGCGTCACCGCCGACATCGCCTGCATGTGCGGGTCGGAATACGCCGCCGCTGTCAGCAGCAAGCGGAAGAACTTGTGCTGCGCATCCGCCGCCACCGCGCCCGACGCGCCGAAGCCGTAGAACTCGACCCGCTGCGCCTGGGACATCAGCGACACCGCCCGCTGCAATTCCACCGGATCGAGCTTCTCGCGAACCTCCATCAACGTGTGCAACGTGGTGTCGAAGATTTTCAGGCTGTAGTCAGCGACCGAATCGTCTTCATGAATCGCGAACTGCCCGAAACTCGCACCGGCCGCCAGGCTTTGCGCCAGCTTCAGCTTCAAATCCTGGAAACCCGAGCAACCGATGGCGCGGCAAAACCGCACGATGGTCGGCTCGCTGATCCCCACGCTGTGGGCCAGGTCGGCCATGGAACTGTGCATCACCGCCGCAGGATCAAGCAGCACATGGTCAGCGACCTTGAGCTCCGACTTGCGTAACAGGTGGCGTGACTGGGCGATGTGTTGCAGCAGATTCAAAGGGTTCGACTCTTTGTTATTGGCAGTTGCCGGGGATGTAGCACGCTTGTAGTTATACTACATGAATCGGCTTTTTGCCTGCTCAATGCGTAACTCGATATCCCCATTCCACGCGTTATGCGCTCCATGTAGCACCTTTGGCCTTTGTAGCAGCTGGCGCAGCCTGCGTTCGGCTGCGCAGCAGTCGTGAAACCTGAATACCCAATTTTGCTGTTAAACCGCATAACGCCTATTCACGACTGCTGCGCATCCGAACGCAGCCTTCGGCAGCTGCTACAGAGGGTTGGCGTCCTTTCGCAGCAGTTCGGCCAGATCCACCGCTTCTATCGGACGACTGATCAAATATCCCTGCACTTCATCACAGCGCTCGCCTTTCAAAAACGCCAGCTGCTCTTCCCGCTCCACACCTTCGGCCACGACTTTCAGCGACAAGCCATGCGCCATGGCGATGATCGCCCGGGTAATCGCCGCATCTTCGCTGCCCTCCCCCAAACCACGGATAAACGCCTGATCGATTTTCACGTAATCCACTGGAATGCGCTTGAGGTAACTCAGGGACGAATACCCGGTGCCGAAATCGTCGATCGCCAGTTTCACGCCCAGGTCGCGCAACTGCTGGAAGGTCGCGATGATGTGTTCGACGCTGTCCAGCAATTGGCTTTCGGTGAGCTCCAGCTCCAGGTAATGGGGCGCCAGACCGGTTTCTTCCAGCACCTGACGCACCAGACTGACCAGTTTGCCCTGGCGCAATTGATGCACCGACAGGTTGACCGAGACCCGGATCGGCGCCAGCCCTTGGCGCTGCCATTCGCAAGCTTGCCAGCAGGCCTGGCGCAACACGAACTCGCCGATCGGGCCGATCAGCCCGGTTTCCTCGGCCAAGCCAATGAAATCGTTTGGCGGTACCCGGCCCATGCTCGGATGGTCCCAGCGCACCAGGGCTTCGGCGGCATTCAGACGACCGGTGTCGAGGCACAGTTTCGGTTGGTAAAACACTTTCAGCTGCTTTTCTTCGATGGCTTTGCGCAGTTGGTTTTCCAGCTGCAAACGCTCAAGGGTGCTGGCTTGCAGGCTCTCGGTATAGAACTGGAAATTATTCCCGCCCAAGTGTTTGGCGTGCTGCATGGCCATGTTCGACTGGCTGACCAGCGCGGAAATTTCCCGGGCGTTGTCTGGCAACAAGCTGATGCCCATGGACGCGCTGACCACCAGTTCATGGCCATCCACCGTCACCGGCAAGCGCAGCTTGGTCGACAGGCGCGTCGCCACTCGCGCCAGGCTCGACAGGTTGCCGTAGGCGTCGAACAACACCGCAAATTCATCCCCGGACAGCCGCGCAATGGTGTCCGCCTCGGGCAATGCGTTGACCAGCCGCCTGGCCATTTTCTGCAATAACTGATCGGCGATTTCATGCCCAAGGCTGTCATTGAGCAGCTTGAAACGATCGAGGTTGATGTGCAGCAACGCCAGACTGCGCCGCCCGCCCTGCCGAACCCGTTGATGGGCTTCGCGCAGTCGTTCGCGGAACAGCGAACGGTTGGCCAGCCCTGTGAGTTCGTCGTAATGCGTCAAGTAGCGCATGCGTTCTTCGGATTCGCGCCGTGCGGAGAGATCGGCGAAGAAGCCCACAATGTGACTGACCTTTCCCCGAGAATCGCGCACAGCGTTGAGTTGCAGCCACTGCGGGTAGAGCTCGCCGTTCTTGCGAGTTTCCACCAGTTCACCTTGCCAACTGCCGTGTTGCTCGAGGGATTGATGAATCGCGCCGTAGTGCCGACGGGCATCGCGACTGCAGGGCAACTCCACAACGTTGCGCCCGAGCATGTCCTCGATGTCGTAGCCCGTTACCCGGCTGAAAGCCTGGTTGACCGCAATCAGCGCGTAATCCGGGTCGAAAATCACGATGCCTTCGCTGGCGGCTTCGAACACGGTGGCCGCCAGTTGTCGCTGTTCTTCCTGGCCTTTGCTCGCGCTGATGTCCCGGCGGGTGCCGACCATGCGAATCACCCGGCCACTTTCACTGCGCTCCACGGCGCGGCCACGGTCTTCGATCCAGACCCAATGGCCGTCGCCATGTCGCACGCGATATTCGATCTGGTAATCCTCGCTGCGGCCCTTCAAGTGCTCGACCAGCGCGCGCTTGAGGGACGGCACGTCGTCCGGATGCAGGCGCGGCCGCAGGTGACTGAGCATGGCCGTCACATACTCTGGCGCCAGGCCGAACAACTCCTGGATCTGGGTGTGATGGACCTCATCGGTTTGCAGGTTCCAGTCCCACAGCCCCAATTCGCTGGCCTTCAACGCCAGCGCCAGGCGCGCTTCACTCTTGCTCAGGGCCTGAGTGGCGGCGCTCAGTTCCTGACTGCGCTCGGCCACGCGATTTTCCAGTTCGATCTGGGCTTCGCGCAGCTCTTCTTCCGCATGGCGGCGCTGGTCGATTTCCTTGGCCAGTTCGTAATTGAGCTGATCGCTCTTGGTCTGGGCCAGTTGCAAATGCTCGATCAGCGCCTGGTTCTGGAAGCGTCGCAGCAAGCCGCGATCAATCAACCGATTGACCTGCCAGGCCACCACGCTCAACGCGCCCAGCAGGATCAGGCCGAACCAGCCCCAACCTTGCTGCTGCTCGTCGCCGCCCCAAAACATATAGCCGATGGCCGGCAACAGACAGGGCAAGGTAAAGGAGAGAAATGCCGGCAGGCTGACCGCGTAGGCCACGCTGGCCGAGAGCGCTGCGGCGCCGATCAGGCCGAAGACCCAGGCTTGCTGGATGAAAGTATCGGCGGGGACCAGCGCGATGCCGGCGCCGGCGAGGGTCAGGCCGGTCATGGCCGAGCCCAGCAGAAACATGCGAATCCAGATCGGATGGGCCTGGCGGTTGGGGATCGCCGAATCGAAAGCCGCCACTTGAATTACCCGAAGCGCCACCAGTGACAATAACCAGACCAGCCAGACGCTGACCAGGAAGTAACGCTGCGGGCTCCAGAGCAGGCCGGCGCAGACCAGGCCATTGATCAGCATGAACAGCGTCGGCAACAACGAGCCCTGGTACAGCAGGCGCGTGCGTTCGACCGCCATTTCCATGGCGTACTGTTTGCGGATAACCCGGGGCTCCACAGAGGGGCCCGACAGGTCGGAGCTGAGGGTCATAGTCAATATTCTTGTTCTTATAATGAGCGTGGTGAGCCCGAATTGTGCACGGAGCATACACAAGCAAGGGCCGGGACCAAACTGCTCCAGATCACAAAGTAGACCAAAGTATCGACCGCCGGCATCGATATAAAAGCCTCCAAGCGAGCCCCGCCGCCACTTGCAGCCAGTGACCGACCGGTCGTCCTCCGCAGATCTTTCATCGGCTAAATCAAAGCGGGGTTTGCCCGGTGTGGCGCCGCCCCCTAGAATGCCCCGATGCGCGATGATCTCTCCCTTCTGCTGAACTCCCTCAACGATGCCCAACGCCAGGCCGTAGCTGCCTCCGTGGGTCGTCAGTTGGTCCTGGCCGGTGCTGGTTCCGGTAAAACCCGAGTGCTGGTGCACCGTATCGCCTGGTTGATCCAGGTCGAGAACGCCTCGCCCCACTCCATCCTGTCGGTGACCTTTACCAACAAGGCCGCTGCGGAGATGCGTCATCGCATCGAGCAGTTGATGGGGTTGAACCCTGCCGGCATGTGGGTCGGCACCTTCCACGGCCTGGCGCACCGCTTGCTGCGGGCGCACTGGCAGGAAGCCGGGCTGAGCCAGACCTTCCAGATTCTCGACAGCGACGACCAGCAACGGCTGGTCAAGCGGGTGATCCGCGAGCTGGGCCTGGACGAGCAACGCTGGCCGGCCCGTCAGGCCCAGTGGTTCATCAACGGGCAGAAAGACGAAGGTCTGCGTCCGCAACACATTCAGGCCAGCGGCGATTTGTTCCTGGCGACCATGCGCAGCATTTATGAAGCCTATGAGGCTGCGTGCCTGCGCGCGGGCGTCATCGACTTCTCCGAATTGCTGCTGCGCGCCCTCGACCTGTGGCGCGATCACCCGGGCCTGCTGGCGCACTATCAGAAGCGCTTCCGCCATATTCTGGTGGACGAGTTCCAGGACACCAACGCCGTGCAGTACGCCTGGCTGAGGCTGCTGGCCAAGGGTGGCGACAGCCTGATGGTGGTCGGCGACGACGACCAGTCGATCTACGGCTGGCGCGGCGCGAAAATCGAGAACATCTATCAGTACTCCGACGACTTCCCGGATGCCGAGACTATTCGTCTGGAGCAGAACTACCGCTCTACCGCCGGCATCCTCAAGGCTGCCAACGCCCTGATCGCCAATAACACCGGGCGCATGGGCAAAGAGCTGTGGACCGACGGCGGCGAAGGCGAAGCGATCAATCTGTACGCCGCGTTCAACGAACACGACGAAGCGCGTTATGTGGTGGAAACCATCGAAAGCGCGCTGAAAACCGGCTTGGCTCGCAGCGATATCGCGATTTTGTACCGCTCTAACGCCCAATCCCGCGTTTTGGAAGAAGCCTTGCTACGCGAGCGCATTCCTTACCGCATCTATGGCGGCCAGCGCTTCTTCGAGCGCGCGGAAATCAAGAACGCCATGGCTTACCTGCGCTTGCTGGAAGGCCGTGGCAACGATGCGGCACTCGAGCGGGTGATCAACGTGCCGGCCCGTGGCATCGGCGAGAAAACTGTCGAAGCGATTCGCGACCACGCCCGTCATAGCGATGTGTCGATGTGGGAAGCCATGCGCCTGCTGGTAGCGAACAAGGGCCTCACCGGTCGTGCGGCCGGCGCTCTCGGGGCGTTTATCGAGCTGATCGAGAACCTCGCCGCCAAGTGCATGGACATGCCGCTGCACCTGATGACCCAGACCGTCATCGAGCAGTCCGGACTGATTGCCTACCACGAAGCGGAAAAAGGCGAGAAAGGCCAGGCCCGGGTAGAAAACCTTGAGGAACTGGTCAGCGCCGCGCGCAACTTCGAAAACGCGGAAGAAGACGAAGACCTGACGCCATTGTCGGCGTTCCTCGGCCATGCGTCGCTGGAAGCCGGCGACACCCAGGCCGACGAGCACGAAGACAGCATTCAGTTGATGACCCTGCACAGCGCCAAAGGCCTGGAATTCCCTTACGTGTTCCTGGTGGGCATGGAAGAAGGTTTGTTCCCGCACAAGATGAGCCTGGAAGAACCGGGTCGTCTTGAAGAAGAACGCCGCCTGGCCTACGTCGGTATCACCCGGGCCATGCAGAATCTGGTGATGACCTATGCTGAAACCCGTCGCCTGTACGGCAGCGAGACTTACAACAAAGTGTCGCGTTTCGTACGTGAAGTGCCGAAAGGCCTGATCCAGGAAGTGCGCTTGTCCAACAGCGTCAGCCGCCCGTTCGGCGGAGGTCAGCAGCAGAGCTCCAGCAGTTTGTTCGGCGGCAGCGAAATCCCGGACACCGGTTTCAGCCTGGGTCAGGCGGTGCGGCATTCGGTGTTTGGCGACGGCGTGATCCTGAATTTCGAAGGCGCCGGGGCACAGGCTCGGGTGCAGGTGAACTTCGGTGAAGGCAGCAAGTGGCTGATGTTGGGGTATGCAAAGCTGGAAGCGATCTAAAGCCCGGCACCGGACTTATGTGGGAGCGGGCTTGCTCGCGAAAGCGGTGGATCAGCCAACATTTCTGTTGAAGGGTAAATTGCTTTCGCGAGCAAGCCCGCTCCCACAGGATTGTGGGTTACCTCCATGATGACGGTTGACCTTATATAGGGGCAAACCATGGGCTCAGGCTTCTTTTCTTCCTGGACATTCTGGGCCCTGTTATCGGCGGCATTTGCCGCCATGACCGCGATCTTCGCCAAGATCGGCATCGAAAACGTCAATTCCGACTTCGCCACCCTTCTGCGCACGATGGTGGTGCTCGTCAGCCTGGCCTTGATTTTGTACGCAACGGGCCAATATCAATCATTAGGATCGATCTCTGCCAAGAGCTACCTGTTCCTGCTGTTGTCAGGACTGGCGACCGGTGCCTCATGGATTTGCTACTTCCGCGCGCTGAAACTCGGTCCGGCCTCTCTGGTCGCTCCGGTAGACAAGCTCAGCGTGGTGCTGGTGGCGGTGCTCGGCGTGATCCTGCTGGGCGAGAAGCTCGACCTGCGCCAATGGGGTGGTATCGGTTTGATTACCGCCGGTGTCGTCATGCTGGCGCTACGACGCTAGGTATCTTTCCTACAAGACTTATCCACTTGTCCTACGGACCAAAGTAACAAGCCTTATTGCGCTGACTGAAGCTGAACGACACCTGTCAGGCAAAAGCCCGAAACACTCTGCCGCTAGCCAGTAACACTTCAGCTGTGCAACATGGCTCGCGTGCAATCCACAAATGGGAATTCCCCTTATGAAACGTTTTCTTAGCATCGCCATGGCCTTGTGTATCGGCCTGACGATGAGCCTCGACGCCAACGCCAAGCGCTTTGGTGGCGGTAAAAGCGCCGGCGCTGCGCCGACCCACCAGACCAGCCAAATGGCACCTTCTTCTGCCGCAGGCGGCGCTGCTGCCACTGCCGGTGCTGCCGGTGCCGCTGGCGCTGCGGCCAAGGCCGGCGGTGCTTCGCGCTGGCTCGGCCCTCTGGCCGGTATCGCGGCCGGTGGTTTGCTGGCCTCCATGTTCATGGGCGGTGGCTTCCAGGGCATGCAGATCTTCGACATCCTGATCATGGCCGTTATCGCGTTCCTGATCTTCCGCTTCATCGCCGCCCGTCGCCGCAAGCAGCAGGACCAGCTGGCTCCAGCCGGTGCGCCGATGCAGCGTGAAACGTTCCAGAACCAACCTGCCGGCGGTTCGATCTTCGGCGGTTCGGCAGCACCTGCCGCAGCTCGTCCGGTGATCAACGCGCCAGCCTGGTTCAATGAACAGAACTTCCTCGAAGCGGCCCGCAACCATTTCCAGTCCCTGCAGCAGCACTGGGACGCCAACGAAATGGACAAGATCGCCGAGTTCGTGACCCCGCAAATGCTGGAGTTCCTCAAGCGCGAACGTGCTGATCTGGGCGACGGTTTCCAGTCCACGTACATTGATAATCTCCAGGTACAACTGGACGGCGTGGATGATCGTGCCGACAAGACTATCGCTACGCTGACCTTCAGCGGCGTGTCGAAGACCTCGCGTTTCGACCAGGGCGAAGTGTTCAGCGAAAGCTGGAACATGGAACGTCCACAGGGCGAGAACCAGCCTTGGCTGGTCGCCGGTATCCGCCAGAACGGCTGAACCGACTCGCGTTAAACCTGTCGCAATGCTATCCCTATAAAAGCCCCGGCCTCGGCCGGGGTTTTCTATTTCGCGGTTGCATCTATAGCGAGCTACTGTATAAACCGCCCCAACTAAACCGCGCCATCAAGCAAGAGGATCCCGGACGTGGAAGAAATCATCGAACAACTGCGTGAAGCCAACGAACCGGTACCGGTCCCCTTGGAGTTGCCCGACGAAGATCAGATCGTGGAAATCGAAGAACAACTGTTCATCGACATCCCGTTTGTCTTCAGAGAATTTTTGCTGACCGTCAGCGACGTGGTCTACGGCAGCCTGGAGCCGGTCACTGTGACCGACCCGCAATCCCACACCTACCTGCCGGACGTTGCCGCCAACGCCTGGGACGCTGGCGTTGATCGCAGCATGATCCCGATCTGCCAGGACGGTGACGACTACTACCTGGTCGAAGAGGACGGCACCGTGGTGCTGTGGCAAGCCGAAGAAGAACTGATTGCCGAAGAAACCTGGGAATCGGTGTGGCACTGGGCGCGGGACGTCTGGCTGGAAAGCTGATAGAACCCTACGGATCCATGTGTAGCAGTTGCCGAAGGCTGCGTTCGGCGGCGAAGCAGCCGCAAATCGGGCAATGGGGTGTTCCAGGCTGACCGGGCTTTCCGGGTTTACGACTGCTGCGCAGCCGAACGCAGGCTGCGCCAGCTGCTACAGAGGCTTCAATGCCCGGACGATTCCTTGTGATTGTCCAGGGTCTCCAGCAAGGCCACCTGCATGCGCGTGTGCACGCGGATGAACCAGCGCCAGAGCAGCGCCGCCACGGCGGCGGTGACCACAGCGATCAATACCAGCAACTTGTTGGTCGGCAAAATACTGGCCGACAAGGCTGCCAGCAGCAGGAAGATCACCAGCAGCGAGAGGATCGGGATCACTTCGGCGATCACCCGACGCACTCGCTGCGTGTGGCGGCCAGCCATCTCCGGCTTCACGCCCATCTCTGCCAACAGCATCGATAGCGCCTTGAGCTTGCGATAGGCGGCGATCAGGAACGGCAAGGACACCAGCAACGCCCCACCCCAGATCAACGCTTTCTGCCAGCTCGGATCACTGATCCAGCCTTGCAGATATTCGGACATGCGATCGGCAAAAAATGCGCCCGAAAAGAAAATCGCAATCACCAGCGCCAGATTCACCCCGACCTGCAACAGAATCCGCCGGATCATCGACGCCAGCAGCGCGCCTTCGCCCTGAGGCTGAATGCTGCGCAGCCATTCGCCGTACATCCCCAACACGCGACTCAGGCGCCCAGGCATGACCGCCGCCAGCTTGATCGACAGCGGATCGGCTGCGCGAATCAGGTACGGCGTCAGCAGCGTGGTGATCACCGAGACAGCCACCGCCACTGGATAAAGGAAGTTGCTAGTGACCTGCAGCGTCATGCCCAGCGCGGCGATGATGAAGGAAAATTCACCAATCTGTGAAAGCCCCATCCCCACCCGCAGTGAGGTGCGTCCGTCATTGCCGGCGATAAAGGCGCCGAGGCCGCAGGACAACATCTTGCCCAGCACCACCGCCACGGTAATCACCGCGATGGGCCAGGCGTATTGCAGCAGGATCAATGGATCGAGCATCAGCCCGATGGCAACGAAGAAGATCGCACTGAACAGGTCGCGAACGGGTTCGATCAAGCGCTCGATTTTCAGCAATTGGCGGGATTCGGCCATGATCGCGCCAATCAGGAAGGCGCCGAGGACCATGCTGTATTCGAGTTTGACCACCAGCAGGCAGAAGCCGAAACACAGGCCCAGCACGGTGATCAACAGCATCTCGTTGCTTTCGAATTTGGCCACGTAGGCCAGCAATCGCGGCACCAGCAAGATGCCGATGACCAGCGCGACGATCATGAACAGCGAGAGCTTGCCGACTGTGGAGAACACTTCGCCGGAACTGACCGTGCCGCTGACCGCGATGCTCGACAGCAAGGCGATGATGCCAATACCGAGGATGTCCTCAACGATCAGCACACCGAAGATCAACTGCGCGAAGCGTTCGTTCTTCATCTTCAGGTCGTTGAGCGCCTTGACGATGATGGTGGTCGAGGAAATCGCCAGGATCGCCCCGAGGAACAGCGAATCCATGGTGTTCCAGTCGAACCAGCGGCCGATTTCGTAGCCGATCCAGATCATCAGCACGATCTCAAGGAACGCCGCGATAAACGCCGTGGCCCCGACCTTGAACAGTTTGCGCAGGCTGAACTCCAAGCCCAGGCAGAACATCAGGAAAATCACCCCGAGCTCAGCGAGGGTCTTGATGGTTTCTTCATCGTGGATCAGGCCGAACGGCGGCGTGTGCGGGCCGATGATGAAGCCGGCGACGATGTAGCCGAGCACCACCGGTTGCTTGAAGCGATGAAAGAGCACGGTCACCACGCCCGCGACCAACATGATCACTGCCAAATCCTGGATGAAACTGATGGCATGCATGGTATGGGGCTCCTTGAGATCGACTCTCCGGAGCGTAACACCGCGACTTCCGACAGAAAGGCGGTGCAATATATGGAAACAGATCGATCAGAGCGTGACGACAGCCACCTGCCCGGCGTCCCGATATAGGTTGGTTTGAAAAGCCAGCTACGCACCCGCAGAGGTGCGCTCCCGAAATCCTGCCTTGACCCGTGAGAACGCTATGGAACCCGGAAACGCCCAACTGTCGATGACGGTATTGATGACTCCCGACATGGCCAACTTCTCTGGCAATGTCCACGGTGGCACCCTGCTCAAGTACCTCGACGAAGTGGCCTACGCCTGCGCCAGCCGTTATGCCGGCCGCTACGTGGTGACCTTGTCGGTGGATCAGGTGATTTTCCGCGAGCCGATTCATGTCGGCGAGCTGGTGACCTTTTTGGCCTCGGTCAACTACACCGGCAACACCTCGATGGAGGTGGGTATCAAGGTCGTGACCGAAAACATTCGCGAGCGCTCGGTGCGCCACACCAACAGCTGCTTCTTCACTATGGTCGCGGTGGATGACCAGCGCAAACCGGCCACCGTCCCGCCGCTGCAACCGCAGAACAGTGAAGACAAGCGCCGCTTCATCCAGGCCCAGCAGCGTCGGCAGATTCGTCAGGAACTGGAAAAGCGCTATCAGGAGATCAAGGGCGACGCCTGAGCCATTCAGTCAGTTTGAGGGTGTTCTTTAGATAGCCTTCGCGAGCAAGCCCGCTCCCACAGTTGAACGCGTTCTCCTGTGGGAGCGGGCTCGCTCGCGAATGGCCTCGACGCCGAACTCAGAGACTGATCGGCGTCGCTTCAAACCGCACCCGAGGATGGGCGATCCGGTCCTGCGCCCGCACCAGTTCCAGCTCATAGCTGGCGCAGGCCTGGGTTTCCAGCAACACCTCATGCACCGCTGCCGCCGTGAATTCGAACGCCGCCACCAAGCTGTCACCCAACAGCACGCGGGCGAGGAACAACCCGGACGTCAGGTCCCCCACGCCCACCGGCTGACGCGGAAACGCCAACAACGGCCGACGCAAATGCCAGCTGCCTTCAGCGGTCACCAGCAGCATCTCGAAAACCTCTTCAGGTTTGCCGGGATAGTCCAGATGCTTGACCAACACCGCCTTCGGCCCACGCGCCAGCAGCGCTCGCGCCATGGCCAGGCAATCGAACAGCGACTGCGGCTTGCGCCCCGAGAAGCTGTCCAGCTCCAGCTGATTCGGGCACATGAAGTCCGCCACGGCGGCCGCTTCTTCCAGCAGGAAATCGCTGACTTCGGTCGGCACGCTGCAACCTTTTTCCGGGTGGCCCATCACCGGGTCGCACAAATACAGGGCCTTGGGGTTGATCGACTTGATCCGCGCCACGCCCGTGAGGATCGCCCGACCCTGGGCCGCACTGCCGAGGTAGCCCGACAGCACCGCATCGCAGTTACCCAGTTCACCAATCGCGGCGATGCCTTCCACCAGCTCGGGAATCTGGTGCGGCGGCAATATTTCACCCGCCCACTGCCCGTACTGCGTGTGGTTGGAGAACTGCACGGTGTTGAGCGGCCAGACATTCACCCCGACCCGCTGCATCGGGAAAACCGCGGCGCTGTTGCCAGCGTGGCCGAACACCACGTGGGACTGGATGGCGAGCAGATGGGGCGTACGTTTCATGCGGTGAGTTCCGTAAAACGATTGAAATTCGAGCCGCGCAGTATGCGACTAAACGCAGTCTGTACGACAGACCGGCGACACAGTTAAGCTGGCACTATCTTGTTGGAGCACTTTGTTGATGCTGACCCTCGGAAATATCTTCGTGCTAATGCTGCTGGCCACTGGCGCCGCGTGGCTGTGGCATAACCACGGTTTGCGCGAGCGTGCGCTGGAGCGGGTCAAGCAGCATTGCGCCAAACTCGAAATCGAGTTGCTCGACGGTAACGTGGCGCTGAAAAAAATCGGTTTTATCAAAGATGCCAACGGCCGTCGACGTTTGGCGCGGGTGTACAACTTCGAATTCACCGTGACGGGCGAAACGCGTCACACCGGGACGATTACCCAGTTCGGTGCGCACAGCGCGCAGATTGAGCTGGCGCCTTATCCGATGCCGTTCGACGACACGCCGCCAGTGGTTGAAGTGGTGAAGCCGCGTGGTGAAGTGATTGAGATGAGCCAGTGGCGACAAGAACACACGAAGTGGCGTCCTTGAAGGGTGATGTCGTCAGTTAGAACCATTCGCGAGCGAGCCCGCTCCCACAGTTGATCTTCAGCGCACGCGCATTTCGTGTACTACGTGGATTCCCTGTGGGAGCGGGCTTGCTCGCGAAGACGGCCTCAAACACCGCGCACATATCGGCACCTGGCTAAACCATTCTGCAGTTCATCGACATCCTGCGACTCACTGAAAATCAGCTCAATCCGCGAATCCTGCCGCCATTCACTCGGCTGCCACGCCAACGCCGAGTTATCCACCGCATTCGCTGAAACCCAACCCTCGCCACTGTGGATAACCAACTTCGCACGCCGCCAGGCAAGGCTTTCAAGCCACAGCGTAACGAGTGCCGAATCAAACATCTGACTCGGATGCCAACGCCAGCCAATACTCCAGCCGCCCTCCTGGTCCTGACTCAAGCAAATCGGAAACGCGGGATCAGTCCAGATCGCCGGCATCTGCGCCAAGCCTTTGGGGACGACTAAGTTATCCACACCCGCGACACCTCGAGCCTCAAGCCCCGGCAATTCGCTCAACGGAAAAACCGCTTGCTGTGTCCAATACAACGGACGCATCGGCAGCAGTGCCTTGATCCGCTGGCGATCCTCATCATCGAGACCTTGCGACTTGTTCAACAGCAACAAACCCGCGCTATTCAGTGCCTCCTGTTGCGCCGCCGGCAGCGCTTTCCCGGCCGCAATCGCTTGGGCGTCCAGTACCAACACACACGGCTGAACCGCCAGCACCCCGAGCCACGGCGCCTCGCTCAACTGGCGCAGCAACTGCGCCGGATGCCCCAGCCCGGAAGGCTCGATAAACAACCGATCCGGCCGCGCCTTGCGCAGCAGCCGCCCGAGGCCAATCTGGAATGGCGCACCATTGACGCAACACAAACAGCCCCCGGCCACTTCGCCCAGTGCGATACCATCGGCGTCCTGGGTCAGCAGCGCGGCGTCGAGGCCGATCTGGCCGAACTCGTTGATCAGCACCGCCCAGCGCTCATGCGCCGGCCGCTGCGCCAACAGGTGCTTGATCAGGCTGGTCTTGCCGGCGCCCAAGGGGCCGGCGATGACGTGAGTGGGGATGTTCTGCAACATGGTCGAAGGTTTCTGAGGAGGTAGAGAATGCGGTTGATGGGATTGTCGTTGCTGTTGGCGCTGACGTCGGGCGAGGCGCTGGCCCAAGCGTGCGTGGTCCATAGCCAAGGGGAACGGCTCGACGTGAAGGTCTGCCAACAGAACCGCAACATCCCGGAAAAACTGTTCGCCGACGGTTTTTGCCAGCCGAACCTGCCCGGGCAGAAAGTCGAAGTGCAATACGTCGACCAATGCCCCACCGGCGCTTTCGGCGTGTGCAGCAACGCCCAAGTCGCCAATATGCCTTACCGCCAGGATATTCACTATTACGGCGTGGCCACCGATGCGGCGTATTTGAAGCCGTTTTGTGAGGCACAGAGCCAGGGAAACTGGCTCAAACCCTGAGCCGTCAGCTCAGCCAGTCGAGGGTCAGGATCAATCGTCGCTCGCCTGGCGCTGGTTGCGGCGAACGGTGGATCAAGCCGAAGCCTTCGTTGCCGTGCCATTTCTCGCCTTTGAGCAACGCCACGTCGCCGCTGTTGATTTGCTGGATCGACGACGGCGGTTCGGCCTCGGGATTGCCCAGTTGCCGACGATCCATCGCCCCTTCCTTCAGCCACTCACTGCCGATGCCGACGTAGGTAGTGATCAGCCGCACCGGCACGTGATCGACGTGGAAGCGCGGGCACATGGCCTTGTCCAACACCCGCAAGCGCAGGCCAACGCGCTTGGCATCGAGCAAACAGGCGAACGCGCTGACCAGCCAGGACACGTCGGTGATAAAGCCTTCGTAGCCTTCCAGATCGCTGAAGCTAGAAGCCAATCCGCGCAGGTTTGGCTCGGCGTCTTCGGTGAGCATTTCCAGGGACAACGCCTCGGCCAAGGGCTCGTTCATCGACAGCAACAGGCTGGCGAAATCGGCGATGTGCACCGGGAGTTGGCGCTGCCAGACGGCGAGATTGGCGTCGTCGTGGAGGATTTTTGTCAAGACTTTCGGGTTGGCTCCGTGATGTTGGCGTGGTGTACGAGCGGACGCCTTCGCGAGCAGGCCCGCTGCCACAGGGTTGAGTGTGAGCATCAGGCCGCCTCTTCGTGCCAGGGGCCGAACGGGTCTGGCAGCAGGCGCCAGCCTTCTATGCCTTGGGCCATTTCATCGTCGGTGAGCAGGCAGTTGTCGAGTTCGGCGGCGAGCAGCGCGAAGTCGATGTTCTGGCCGATGAACACCAGTTCCTGGCGGCAATCGCCGGTGCTCGCGGTCCAGTTTTCCATAATCCCGGCGGTGCTTTCTTCGTCCTGCGGCCATTGGGTTTTCGGCACGAAACGCCACCAGCGACCGGCAAAACCGTGGCGCATCAAACCGCCGGCCTGGGACCAGCTACCGGCGTCCATGTGCTTGCTGGCCAGCCAGAAAAACCCTTTGGAGCGCAGCAGTTTGCCATTCACCCACGGGCGGTCGATGAAGCTGAAAAAGCGCTGTGGATGGAACGGTCGGCGGGCGCGATAGGCCGTGGAGGCGATGCCGTATTCTTCGGTTTCCGGCACGTGCTCGCCGCGCAACTCCTGCAACCAGCCCGGGGCCTGGGCAGCTTTTTCGAAGTCGAAGCGCCCGGTGTTGAGGATCTTTTCCAGCGGAATTTCACCCATGACCATCGGGATGATTTCCGCCTGGGAGTTGAGCCGTTCGAG
Source organism: Pseudomonas nunensis (assembly GCF_024296925.1). Taxonomy (NCBI): domain Bacteria; kingdom Pseudomonadati; phylum Pseudomonadota; class Gammaproteobacteria; order Pseudomonadales; family Pseudomonadaceae; genus Pseudomonas; species Pseudomonas nunensis. Next base: position 6,306,916 of record NZ_CP101125.1, on the reverse strand, counting down.
GATCGCAATCAGCTCTTGGCGCTCGCTGCTGCTGATCAAGTCGATCTTGCTGATCAGGATCACGTCAGCGAATTCGATCTGCTCGATCAGCAGGTCAGTAATCGAACGCTCATCCTCCTCGCCCAGGGTTTCACCACGGGACGCTAGGCTTTCGGCGGCCTGGTAGTCGAGCAGGAAGTTCATGCCATCGACCACGGTAACCATGGTGTCGAGCCGGGCGATGTCGGCCAGACTCTGGCCGTCTTCGTCGCGGAAGGTGAAAGTTTCCGCCACGGGCAGCGGTTCGGAAATCCCGGTGGATTCGATCAACAGGTAATCGAATCGACCGTCCTTCGCGAGTTTGCTGACTTCTTCCAGCAAATCCTCGCGCAACGTACAGCAAATACAGCCGTTGCTCATTTCCACGAGTTTCTCTTCGGCGCGGTTCAGGCTGACATCGCGCTGGACTTCGCTGCCATCGATGTTGATCTCGCTCATATCGTTGACGATCACGGCGACCCGCAAATTATCGCGATTACGTAGGACGTAATTGAGCAACGTACTCTTTCCGGCGCCGAGAAAGCCCGACAAGACGGTCACGGGGAGACGATGGGGCATCAGGTATTCCTCACAGGATATGGCCGGTCGAAGCGCCGGCTGAGGGCGTTCGCGCAGCTCTTCATGTTCTTGGGGCACAGGGGAAAGCGTTATTTGATGTTATAGTATAACGGTGCAAATAAGCCACTCCCCTCTTGCTCACCACGACAAAGGGCCCGATGCTTGAGCCTGTTCGCTCCTTGAGAAACGCCATGGGAAACGTCCTGAAGTATTCGCTGCTGGGTCTTTCGCTGCTAGTCGCCGTCGATGCCTGGGGCCAAATCCCGACACTGGCGAAATGCACCCGCAGCGCCAATCTGCTCGCGTGTGTCGACCCCGACGGCAACGCCTACAGCGTCAACACCGTCGGTAGCACGATCTATCTGCGAGGCTTTGAAGTGGTCGGGAAACGCTATTGGGCGCAGACCAGCAGCCGCTACGGGCAACTGACGTTTTTCACCGGGCTCGCCTCCGACGGCGAAGCCTGGATTGGCTACACCCGCCGAGTTGGCTGGACCACCATCAATCGGTTTTCCAGCTCCGGCGGTAGCAGCGGCAAATTCACCTGCAGCCGGGTTGCCGGCTGTTAGGCCTGGGCTTTTTTCTGTTCCTGCTGCCAGGCGACGTAGCTGTTGAGCGGCGGATTCTTCTGGAAATAGCGCTGCAGGCCTTCGAACAATCCGTCAGCCACGGCCTGTTGATGCCGCGCCGTCACCAGCCGCTGACTGTCGCGGGCGTTGGAAATGAAGCCGGTTTCCACCAGGATCGATGGCACGTCCGGCGACTTCAGCACCGCGAATCCGGCCTGTTCCACGCGCTTCTGATGCAGCGTGGTGATGCCGGCCAGGCTGCCAAGCACGGTGCTGCCCAGTTGCAGGCTGGCGGCGATGGTCGCGTTCATCGACATATCGAGAATCACCCCGGCGAGCATCGGGTCCTTGTCCTTGAGGTTGAGCAGGCTGGTGGCGCCCAGCAGATCGGCGCCGTTCTCCCGCTGCGCCATGAACCGGGCCGTGGCCGAGGTCGCGCCGCCTTCTGACAGGCAATACACCGACGCGCCGGACGCTGTGAGCCGTGGCGCGGCATCGGCGTGCACCGAGATAAACATGTCGGCGTTGTGCTTGCGGGCGATCTCCACGCGTTTGCGCAGCGGGACGAAGAAGTCGTCGTTGCGCACCAGTTTCACGTCGTAGCCCTTCTCGCGTTTCAGTCGTTTGGCCAGTAGTTGAGCGATCGACAGCACCACGTCTTTTTCCCGCTCACCTTTGGCACCGACCGCGCCCGGGTCTTTGCCGCCGTGGCCGGGGTCGACGACCACGATGATGTCGCGCTTGGGGTGAGCCTTGTCGATGATCGGCTCAGGGATTGGCGCTGCTGCAATCTGCATCGGCGTAGCGGTCTTCATATCGAGCACCAGTCGATGGCCCTGCCCGTCCTGGGGCGGCAGTTGAAAACTGTTGAGCTGCACTGGCGCGCTGAGGTCGAGGACGATTCGGGTGTCGCCCTGACCGTAGTGGCCGGAACGGATTGAGCGGATCACCGTGTTGTTCAACGCCAACTGACTGAAATCGCCGCTGAGGTTCGCGCCGCTCAGATCGATGATCAGCCGCTCGGGCGAACTCAGGGTGAACGTCTTGAATTGCACCGGCCCACTCAGATCGAACACCAATCGCAACTTGTCATCCGAATGCCAGAGCCGTGCGTTGCGAATCTGCGTGGCCGAAACACCAAAGGGTAAAGCGAAGGCCGCGCTGGCCAGAATCAGGTTGAGCAAGTGACGTCTGTGCATGGTGAAAGCCCGCTGGCGAAAAAGGCATCGTCGATGTTAGTGTAATAATATAACATGCCAAATCAACTCCCACGATGGACCTGCTCATGAATGCGCTGACTCTGCCGGATATCGCCGCGCAGGCCTCACGCCAAGCCCTGCCACTCGAGTGGGTGGGCATGTGCGGCATTGCTCTTCCTGTTTTATTCGATGGCCAACGACTGAGCGCCAAAGCCGATGCCGGTGTCAGCCTGGACGATGGCGAAGCGCGCGGCATTCACATGTCGCGGCTGTATCTGGCGCTGGAAGTGCTTGAACAGGAGAACCTCACACCAGGTTTACTACGCCGTGTTTTGCAGCGTTTTCTCGACAGCCACGAAGGATTGTGCTCCAGCGCTTACCTGAAAATTCACGTCGATTTACTGCTCAAACGACCGGCACTGGTCAGCCCATTGGCTGGCTGGAAAACCTATCCAGCGAGCATCGAAGCACGATTAAAAAACGATATGTTCCACGTGGAACTAAAAATCGACGTTGCTTATTCCTCGACGTGCCCGTGTTCCGCAGCGTTATCCCGTCAATTAATCCAACAGCAATTCGTCGATGACTTCGCCAACAAGCCGCTGCAACACGCCGATGTTTTAGCCTGGCTGGGTTCGACAAAAGGCATCGTCGCCACACCACACAGTCAACGCAGCACTGCGCAATTACAGTTGCACCTGGACGATTTTCTCGACGATCTGCCCTTGATCGCCGTCATCAACGACGCCGAAGCCGCCCTCGGCACAGCCGTGCAAACGGCGGTAAAACGCGCCGATGAACAAGCCTTCGCCTTGGCCAATGGTCAGAACCTGATGTTCTGCGAAGACGCCGCACGACGCTTGAACCTGGCCCTGAAACGCTCTCCCGGCATCAACGCTTTCCACATACGAGTCGTGCACGCCGAGAGCCTTCACGCTCACGACGCAGTCGCCGAAAGTCGCCACAACTGGGAGGCAAAATGATTCGCTGCCAATCCCTACGCTGGGGCGCACCCGGTCAACCCCTAACGCCAGCAGTGGATTTTGAATTGCCCGAGGGCAGTCTGACTGCGGTAATCGGCGCCAATGGCTCGGGCAAAAGCAGCCTGCTGAAAGTCATTGCCGGCCTGCAAAAACCGCTGGCCGGCAAAATCGTGCTGGACGTTCCACGCAAGGGCGGCCTCTCATTCCTGCCCCAGCAACAACATCTGGACCGACAATTCCCCATCAGTTTGCAAGAGTTGGTAGCCGCCGGATTCTGGGGCAGCAAGCAAACGCCTGAAGCCCGCAGCCAAAAACTCAAAGCCGTTCTGGATGATTGGTGTCTGTCAGGCTTGGAACACCGTCCGCTGATGGCGCTCTCCGGTGGCGAATTACAACGCGCGTTGCTTGCCCGCCTGAGCCTCGCCGAAGCGCCTTTGCTGTTGCTCGACGAACCCCACGCTGCCCTCGATGAACTCGGCCAGGAACTGCTGTGGAAACACATCCACGCCTGGCATGCCGAAGGTCGAACGCTGGTCGTCGTGTGCCATGACCTCGCCGCCGTGCGCCAACACATCCCACAAACCTTGCTGATCAAAAGCAGCGGCTGCACCCTCGGACCCAGCACCGAATTGATCCGCCAACAACCGCAATCGCAGGTGGCCTGATGATCGCCGCCGCACATCTTTGGCAACCGTTCCACGAGTTCGTCTTCATGCGCCGGGCATTGCTCGGCGGTCTGGTTCTGGCTTGCAGCACCGCACCCCTTGGCGTGTTTTTGATCCTGCGCCGCATGAGTCTGATCGGTGACGCCGTCGCTCACGGCATCTTGCCCGGCGCCGCGCTGGGCTTCTGGTTCGCCGGTCTGAGTCTTCCGGCACTGACCATCGGCGGCCTCAGCGCCGGCCTGAGCATGGCCGGACTCGCCGCATGGATCACCCGTCGCACTGGCCTGCGCGAAGACGCCAGCCTCGCCGCGATCTACCCGATCTCCCTCGCCAGTGGCGTGCTGATCCTCGGCATCGCCGGCAAACGCCTGGACTTATTACACCTGCTATTCGGCTCGGCATTGGCAGTCGATGGCCCCACCCTCACCGGCATGCTCTGGGTTTCCGGCTTCAGCCTGATCGCCATGGCCCTGATCTATAAACCGCTGTTGCTCGACACCCTCGACCCACTTTTCCTGCAAACCGTCAGCCGTCTCGGGCCGCTCGCTCACGGGGTGTTTCTGACCCTCGTGGTGCTGAATCTGGTGATCGGTTTCCAGGCCATCGGCGCGCTGATGGTGGTCGGTTTGATGATGTTGCCGGCGGCCGCTTCGCGATTCTGGAGCCGCCGCCTGCCGGTGCTGATGGCCATCGCCGCCGTACTCGGTTGCCTCTCGGTGTGGCTCGGTTTGTTGCTGTCGTTCTATTACTCGCTGCCCAGCGGTCCGGCCATCGTGCTGGTGGCTGGGGGTCTGTATCTGCTGTCCGTGGTGTTCGGTCCGGTGCACGGCTTGCTGCGCCGCCCGCCTTTGCTCACATCCCAATGAGGTGTTTCCCGATGCGCGCTTTACTCGTGCTGTTCAGTTTGATGCTGTCGATGTCGCTGTCTGCCGCAGAAAAACTCCAGGTGGTCACCAGTTTCAGCATCCTTGCCGACATGACCCATCAGGTCGGCGGCGAGCATATCCAGATCACCAACATGGTCGGCCCGGACGCCGACGCGCACACCTACGAGCCGACCCCGGACGATGCCAAAGCCTTGCTCAAGGCCAAGCTCATCATCAAGAACGGCCTCGGGTTTGAGCCATGGCTGGATCGCCTGGTAACCAGCACCGAAACCAAAGCGCCGGTGATCAGCGCCAGCCACGGCGTGATTCCGCGCTCGCTGGATGAAGACGGTGAAACCGTTCCCGACCCGCACGCCTGGCACAACCTGGCGAACACCGAGCTGTACATCGCCAACATCACCAAAGCGCTGATCGCTGCCGACCCAGCGAACAAGGCTGACTACGAACGCAACAGCCAGGCCTATCTGAAACAGATCTACGCCCTGCTCGCCGAAGCCAAGGCCAAGCTCGGTTCGCTGCCACCGGGCAACCGCAAGATCGTCACGTCGCATGACGCGTTCGGCTATCTGGGCCAGGCCTACGGCATCGACTTCATGGCCCCTCAAGGTCTGTCCACCGAGCGTGAACCCTCGGCCGCGGAAGTGGCGCAATTGATCACCCAGATTCGCCAGGCCAAGGTCAAAGCGGTGTTCATGGAAAACATCAAGGACGCCCGCCTGCTCAAGCAGATTGCCGATGAAAGCGGCGCGCACATTGGCGGCACGCTTTACTCCGATGCGCTCGCGGCAACCGGCCCGGCCAGCACCTTCGCCGGTCTGTTCGAATACAACCTCAACACCCTCTACAACGCGTTGAGCAAACCATGATCCGAAAGAATCCTTCAGGTGATCTGCCGGTGATTGCGGAGTCCGCTTACGTGGATAAGACCGCGATCATTTGCGGCAAAGTAGTGATCGGCGAGAACGTCTTCGTCGGTCCCTACGCGGTGATTCGTGCTGACGAAGTCGATGCCTCGGGCGCGATGGAGCCGATCACCATCGGCGCTAACTCGAACATTCAGGACGGTGTGGTGATCCATTCCAAGTCCGGCGCGGCGGTGACCATCGGCGAGTTCAGCTCCATCGCCCACCGCTCAATCGTGCATGGCCCCTGCACCGTCGGCGACCGGGTATTCATCGGCTTCAACAGCGTGCTGTTCAACTGCTCGGTCGGGAACGGCTGCGTGGTTCGGCACAATTCGGTAGTCGACGGCCGGGACTTGCCCGATGCCTTCTACGTGCCGTCCACTACACGTATTGGCCCAGGCACCGACCTGTCGCAGTTCCCGCCGGTAAGCATCAGCGCCTCGGAGTTTTCCGAGGACGTGGCGCGCACCAACGTCGATCTGGTGCGCGGCTACAAAGCCCTGCAGAACGAGTTCTGACCATGAGCAGCGTGCTGATTCGCAACGCCCGGTTGGTGAACGAAGGCCGTGTGTCTGACGGCGATCTGTTGGTCAGCAATGGCCGCATCGTCAAGATCGCCAGCAGCATCGAAGGCGAAATCGCGGACGTGGAAATCGATGCCCGGGGTCAATGGCTGTTGCCGGGCATGATCGATGACCAGGTGCATTTCCGTGATCCGGGTGCTCCGGACAAGGGCAGCTTCTACACCGAATCACGAGCGGCGGTGGCCGGCGGCATTACCAGTTTCATGGACATGCCCAACACCAATCCGGCCACCCTCACCCTCGACGCCTTGGCCGACAAAAAGCGCCGGGCGGCGATCAACTCGGTGGCCAACTACGGCTTTCACTTCGGCGTGAGCAACGACAATCTCGACACGGTTGCCGCGCTCAATCCTTGCGAAGTCGCCGGGGTGAAAGTGTTCATGGGCGCCTCCACCGGCAACATGCTGGTGGACGATCCGCGGATTCTCGAGCGGTTGTTTGCCGAAGTGCCGACGATCCTGTTGGCCCACTGCGAACACACGCCGAGCATCGACGCGAATGCCGCGACCCTTCGCGCGCTGTACGGCGAACAGATTCCTGCGGCGGCCCATCCGCTGATCCGCAATGCCGAGGCCTGCTTTCGCTCGTCATCAATGGCCGTGGAACTGGCCAAACGTCACGGCACTCGACTGCATGTTTTGCACCTGACGACGGCGGCGGAACTTGAGCTGTTCGACAACGAGCCACTGGCCCAGAAAAACATCACCGCCGAAGTCTGCCTGCATCATTTGCTGTTCGATGATCGCGACTATCCACGCCTGGGCAACCTGATCAAATGCAACCCGGCGATCAAGTTCCAGAGCGACCGTGATGCCTTGCGCCAAGCCTTGCTGAGCAATCGGCTGGATGTGATCGGCAGCGATCATGCGCCCCACACCTGGGCGGAAAAACAGCGGCCCTACAGTCAGGCGCCATCAGGTTTGCCGCTGGTGCAACACGCCCTCCCCGCGCTGTTGGAATTGGTCGCGGATGAAGTGCTGCCGATCACCACCCTCGTGGCCAAGACCAGTCACCGGGTCGCCGATTTGTTCGCGATTCCTGATCGTGGTTATCTGCGCGAAGGCTATTGGGCCGATCTGGTGCTGATCCAACCCGAGCCCGAAGGCGTCGCCGTTTCCCAGCAACCGATTCTCTCGCAGTGCGGCTGGACGCCCTTCGTCCACCATCGTTTTCGCCACAGCGTCAGCACCACACTGGTGTCGGGGCAAATTGCCTGGCACGCCAATCGTCTACATGACAGCTGCCAGGGTTTGCCCCTGCGCTTCATGCGCTAACGCTTCCATTCCCGAGACCAGTGACCATGATCCATATCACCCTGCCCGACGGCTCACTGCGCGAATACGATCAGCCACTTTCCGTGTATGAGCTGGCGGCGAGTATCGGGCCCGCGTTGGCCAAAGCGGCGGTAGCCGGTCGGGTGGACGGCGTGTTGGTGGACTGTGGATTCATGATCCACGGCGATGCCCGGGTCAGTATCGTCACGCCTCAGGAACCCGATGGCCTGGAGATCCTGCGCCGCTCCTGTGCGCTGATGCTGGCCATGGCAGTGAAGCAGCTGCATCCGAGTGTCCTGCTGTTGAAGGGCTCGGCACTCGGTGATGGCTTCTTCTATGAGTTTGCATTGCAACGGGCGTTAACCCTGGCGGACCTGACCCCGATTGAAGTGCGCATGCACATGCTCGCGGCGGGCAATCACTCGATCCGACAGCGGCCACTGTCTTCAACCGAACAGCATTCGGTGTACCGCATGGGCGACGGCGAATACTTGACCAAGGGCCCGCATGTGCCGGCCACCAGAGTGCTGCAAGCCTTCGCCCTGGATCACGTAGGCGGTACCTCGCTGCAACGAATCTACGGGACATGCTGGCCGAGCCAACACGAGCTGGAACATTGGCGCGCACCACCGCAAGTGATGGTGGTGAACATCGACGAGCGCCAGATTGCCTACACGCAATCAGTGACCGAGGAGCTGCGACGCAGCGGTGTGCGCGCTCATGTTGATCTGCGCAACGAGAAGATCGGCTACAAGATTCGCCTGCACAGCGAGCGCAGCGTGCCATATCTGTTGGTGGTCGGAGAGAAGGAAAAGCATGGCGGGTTCGTCAGCGTGCGCAGTTGCAGCGGGGAAGATTTCGGGCGCATGCGGATTGATGAGGTGTGTGGGTTTTTACACCCGAAGGATCTCGGCGTTTGAATGGACGCTTTCGCGGGCAAGCCTCGCTCCTACAGAGGGTGATATCTGTAGGAGCGAGGCTTGCCCGCGAAGCTTTTAAGCCCTCGGCTTAACGGTCCCGCAATCCTGACCCAGCCACACCGCACGGGTATCCAGGCTACCCTTCTGCTGAATGCCGGTAGCATTGAAGGTGCCGTTAACCTTGGTGGTGAACTCACGATCACTCAGGAACGTAGCAACACCCGCACCTTGCGCTTTCGGGCAGCTGAAGCGGAATTTCCACTGGTTCCCGGTACGGTCGGTGATTTCCTGCTTGCAGCCCGATTGCGGGTCCGTCAGCGGAATGTTGTCCGATGCAACCTGAGCCTGAGTCAGGCACGCACGGATCCCTTTGCCGCCCATGGTGATGCCCTGCTTCTCCAGCTGCGCGCGCTGTGCCGGGGTCATCTGGCCTTGCAACTGGCCGAGGATCAATTGCAGATCCGGCAGGTTCTGGTCATCGACTTTCATGTTGCTTGTGGTCAATTCCCACAGACCCGGTTGCAGCATCTGCGCCTGAGCAGCCACAGGAAGGGACAAACCAAGGGCCATGGCCAAACCCAGCAGACGAACGTTCATCGAGTAACTCCTGATCATTAGTGGCCGTTAGACGTCAGCCATGTGCTTCGGTTCATGGGCCAATTAAATAGCGACATTCTGCACGGAACATGGTCTTTTACGTATTGAATCTTCAGGAGCAAGGTTGCCCCATGGATTATTTTGGACCGCACATTTTCGGTTATCTGATCGCGCTATTGCACACGCTGGGCCTGATTGCCGCCATCCACGCCGTGTTGACCGTTCGAACCGCCCAAGGCTCGATTGCCTGGGCCCTGTCGCTGTTGTTCATTCCCTACCTGACGCTTATCCCTTATCTGGTCTTCGGCCGCAGCACCTTCGATGGTTACATCAAGGCGCGGCGCCAGGCCAACGAAGAAATGCGCAAGGCCATCTCCGAGCTGAACTGGCGGCCCTGGGTCGAAGAAGCCCTGACCGCCCGCGCATCCAGCGCCTACGCTTCATTAAGGGCGATGCCAAAACTGGGGCGCATGCCGTGCCTGGCGAACAACGAAGTGCACTTGCTGATCAACGGCACGGCGACCTTCGAAGCGATTTTCGACGCTATCAGCCACGCCAGGGAAGCAGTGCTGGTCCAGTTCTTTATCATCCACGACGACCGGCTCGGCCAACGCCTGCAAGCGCTGCTGCTGAAGAAAGCCGCCGAAGGCGTGGCGGTCTATTTACTTTACGACCGCATCGGCAGCCACTCGTTGCCCCATAGCTACGTGCAGCCGTTGCGCGACGCCGGTGTCGAGGTCAAAGCCTTCGCTACCCGTAGCGGCTGGCTCAACCGGTTCCAGGTCAACTTCCGTAACCACCGAAAGATCGTGGTGGTCGACGGCGTGCTGGGCTTCGTCGGCGGACACAACGTTGGCGACGAATACATGGGCGAGAAACCGCCCCTGGCGCCGTGGCGCGATACCCATGTTCAGGTGCGCGGGCCGGTGGTGGCCTGCATGCAGGAATCTTTCGCCGAGGACTGGTTCTGGGCCGCCCGTACGCTCCCGCCGCTGATCCTGCCGGACGTTTACCCAGACGACGGCGTGCTCTGCCAATTGCTCGCCAGCGGCCCGGCAGATTCCTACGAGACCTGTTCACTGTTCTTCGTCGAAGCCATTCACGCGGCGACGGAACGGGTGTGGATCACCAGCCCTTACTTCATACCGGACGAAGCGGTATTCGCCGCGTTGCGCCTGGCGGTACTGCGCGGTGTGGATGTGCGGCTTCTGCTGCCGTCGCGACCGGATCACCGAATCGTCTACGCCGCCTCCAGCCTTTACGCTTTCGAAGCCGTTCGCGCGGGCGTGCGCGTCTTCCGCTACGAACCGGGATTCCTGCATCAGAAAGTGGTGTTGATCGACAGCGAAATCAGCGCCATTGGCAGCGCCAATCTGGACAACCGTTCGTTCCGGCTGAATTTCGAAGTGATGTTGCTGACCGTCGACAGCGCGTTCGCCGCCGAAGTGGAACACATGCTTAACGATGACTTCGCCCAGGCCCACGAGATCGCCAAAGAAGAAAGCCGGGAGACCCACCGCCTGCAACAGATTGGCATGCGGGTCGCCCGGCTTATTTCACCGATCCTTTAAGGCGTGTAGATGTCGTCGCGAGTCCAGGGCAGTTCATGGCTGCCATCGGGATGGGCTTTCACCGCGAGGATCTGGTGCAGATTTATCCAGCCTTTGGCGAAGGCATAAGCGCAACCGGCCAGGTACAGCCGCCAGATCCGCAAAGCTTGCTGCGGTACCTCTTTGGCGGCGGCTTCCAGATTGTCTTCGAGGCGTTCGCTCCAGTGGTCGAGGGTGCGCGCATAGTGCAGACGCAGGCTCTCGACATCGACAATCTCCAGCCCTGCTTCGCTGATCTGCGCAGAGATCATCGACAGGTGTGGCAGCTCGCCGTTGGGGAACACGTACTTCTCGATGAAATCACCGGCACCGCGTCCTACGGGACGGCCATCGGTGTACTTGGCGGTGATCCCGTGGTTCATCACCAGGCCGCCCTCCTTCACCGCGCCGAACAGGATTTTGCAGTACTCGGCCAGGTTCGCGTGGCCGACGTGTTCGAACATGCCGACACTGACTACTTTGTCGAAACGCCCATCCTGAGGCAGATCGCGGTAGTCGAGCAGTTGCAGTTCAATCAGGTCTTCCAAGCCTTCCTCTTTAACCCGCTCACGGGCCAGGGCCAGTTGCTCTTTGCTCAGGGTAATGCCGAACACCTTCGCGCCGAACTCCCGTGCCGCGTAGCGCGCCAGTCCACCCCAGCCGCAACCGACATCCAGCAGATAGTCGCCCGGTTGCAGACGCAACTTGCGGCATAGATGACGGAATTTGGCTTGTTGGGCTTGCTCCAGCGTTTCGCTGCCGGTCTCGAAATAGGCGCAGGAATACGCCATGTCGCTGTCGAGCCACAGCTGATAAAACGCGTTGGAGAGGTCGTAGTGGTAGGAAATCGCTTTGGCGTCGGTTTCCTTGTCGTGGACAAGACGAACCGGCTGACTGTCGGCGTCACCCAGCAATGCCTGGCTCCACTCATCAACGACGCGGATCACATCGCTGATTGAGCCTTCCAGCTCAAGCTTGCCTTCGACAAACGCTGCCCCCAGTGCGTCCAGGCTTGGGTGGGTCAACTGACTGACCATTTGTGGGTCCTTGACCACAATAGTGACGCTGGGCGTCGGCCCCAGATTGAATTCATGGCCGTCCCAGAGTCGCAGGCGTAGCGGTAGCTGCAGATTCTGTAAGGCCGGTGGAAGTTGCGCGAGCATGGTTTATCCCCCTTGTTTCAGACGTCTGATGTGAGGGTAGACCATCTTAGAAAAATAGCTGGCTATCGATTTAATAGCGTTTTTCTATAACTCGCGGCGCTTCAACCAGCCGTCGTGAATCTGCAAACTGATGGCCTTCACCCTAGATGACTACGAAAAATGCATACAGTTCTAAAAAGTTGGTTTCGCCGTGATCTCCCCGGTTTAGAGCCGCTTCAGGCCTCGTCTTTCAACTTGAGCAAAGGCTCCTGAAACCGCAACAACCGGCCGGCGTTCCCCAACACCAGCAACGTGCTCAGGTTATGCAGCAACGCGGCAATCATCGCCCCCGCCGCGCCGAGCCAACCGAATGCCGCGAAGGCGACGATCGCCAGGGTCCAGCCCAGGCCGATGATCACGTTGACCTGCAATGTCTGGCGGCACTGGCGGCTCAACCGTACACACGTCCCGAGGCGGCGCAGGTCGCTGCCGATCAGCACGATGTCCGCTGATGCGAGCGCGATATCCGCCCCGCCAGCGCCCATCGCCACGCCGACAACACCGGCCTTCAGCGCGAGGGAATCGTTGATGCCGTCACCCACCACCATCGGCCGGAAGCCGCTACCGATTTCCGTCAGCACGCGATTGAGTTTGTCTTCGGGCAAGGCCTGGGCTTCGACGTCGCTGATACCGACGTCGCGAGCCAATGTGTGCGCGACACTTTGCCGATCACCCGTGAGCAATAACTGCCGACCCAAGCCCAGCTCACGCAATTCATTCAAGGCAAATCGGGCTTCTGGTTTGACGGTGTCCGCCAGCAACAGCCAGGCGAGAAACTCACCGTTCAGCGCCAGCCCGGCAATCGGTCCGTCGTGTTCTGGAACGGCCGAAGTAGCGATGCCCAACTGCGCGAACAATTCCGGGCGACCGAGCGCTGCCTCGCCCTGCTCCGTCATCGCCACCACGCCCAGACCCTGGCGTTCGTGGATGTCGGAGAGCCGCAGAAAATGTTCCTGAGTCACCAGGCTCGCCAACGCGCGACTGACCGGATGACTGCTTGCAGAACCAAGACTGGCGGCCAGTTTCAGCACATGGCTACGGTCCTCCAACGGACTGTCGATGGATTGCAGGCGCAAGGTGCCGAAGGTCAGCGTCCCGGTTTTATCTACCACCAGCGACGTCAGGTCCGCCAGTTCTTCGAGAAACGCCGAGCTGCGAATCAGAATCCCGTGACGTGCCGCTACCGCGACTCCAGCAATCGCCGTGGCCGGTGCCGACAGCACCAATGCACACGGACACGCCGCCACCAACACCGCCAACATTGCCTGGGCGTCGTTTGTGATGAACCAGGTTACGGCGGCGAGCAGCAACACCAGCACCATGTAGCTGCCGGCGTAACGCTCCAGCAATCGGGTGATCGGCGGTTTGGAACGCTCAGCGCTTTGCATCAGCGCGATGACTTTGCCGAGGGTCGATTCGTTGCCGGTGCGGGTCACTTCAATGCGCAGCAGGCCATCGAGGTTGATCGCGCCACCGAACACGCTCATGCCAACCACTGCTTCCAGCGGCACCGACTCGCCGGTAATCGATGCAGTGTCGAGGCTCGCCTGGCCGGACAATACCCGACCATCCGCCGGCACTCGGTCACCGGCACGCACTTCCACAATGTCGCCTGACTTGAGCGTGCCGTTGTCGACTTCAATCACAGTGCCGTCAGCCTGGACCTTGCGCGCATGGCTGCGGGTCAGTTTGCCGAGGGCATGAATCGCCTCTTGCGAGCCGATCACGCTGCGCTCTTCCAGTACGTGGCCGAAGATCATGATGATCGGCAGCAACGCTGCAGTGAGCAGATCACCCGTGGCCCAGGCACCGAGCATCGCCAGGGCAATCAGTTGATCGGTGATCCCGTGCAAGCTCGGATAGCGCAAGCTGTACCAGGCCGATCGCATCACCGGCACGGCGACCAGCAGCGAGGCGAAACCCAGCAGCAACTGACTGACTCCGGTCTGCTCCGGCGATACCCAACGCCAGATCAGGCCGAGACCCAGCAAGCCCAGAGCGAGCATCGCCAAAGTCAGTTGGCGCGCGGCGCTACGTTGCTCGGCCGAGGACAACATGCTCGGTGCGGCGGCGGTTTGGGCAGTCATTGTGCAGCTCCCTGAATGATCAGGCGGGAATCGTCTTTCGGATCGACCGTGGTCACCGAACCAGCCTGCCCGAGAATCTTCGGCATGCGCTCACGGTAAATCCGCAGCAGCATTTGCGGATCGGTCGCCTTGGCCAGGCTCAAAACCGTTGCCGTATCTGCCGAAGCTTTGGCCAGTCGTTCGCTGGCTTGAGCGTGGGCGACCTGCACGGTTCGGTCGGCTTGTTCGTTGGCGGTCTGGGTGAGTTTCTCGGCTTCGGTGCGCGCATTGGCCACGGCTTTGTCGGCTTGCTGGCTGGCGGTCAGAACCGCGTTGAACGCGTTCACCGCCGGGCCGGGCAGGCTCGATTGCACATCCACCCGGGCGACTTCAATGCCAATCCCCTGCCCCGTTGCGGTCAGTTCGGCCAGGCGTTGATTGATGCCTTGCACCAGATCACCGCGCAAGCGTTCACGACGTTCGGCGGCTTTGTTGTCAGCGCCGATCAGCTCAGGTCGGGCCACCAGAATCGTGTCCAGATCCCGCGCGGCGGTGAGCGCCAATGCGCTGCGGGTGACCAACCGATCCAGTGCCGGCAGTACATGTTCACCTTGAAGGACGAAGGCATACGGCTCGGTGACTTTGTAAAACACCCGCACATCCAGTTGCACCACACCGGCATCACCGGTCAGCAAATAACCGGAGCCGGCGAGCGCATCACTGAGCGGCGTGGCAAAGGTCGCCACTCGATCCGCTTGCAATGCCACATCGCTGCGCAGCAAATTTTCCACTCGGCGTTCGATCACCCGATCCGCCGCCGGCAACAAAATCACCTGCTCGAACGGGCGCGGCCAAGCCAACAACAGGCCAGCATTCTGGATGCGATCCAGCGCGCCAAAGTGCAAAACCACAGCACGGTTTTGCGGATCAATCTGCCGCACGTTGGAGAACGCCCAAGCCAAAGCAGCCAGCACCGTGACGGCGTAAAGCGCCAGAAAAGCCAAGCGCCCAGCCTGAATCCAGGGACTGCTTAACTCATTTGTTCCACGTGGAACTAATTTCATGGCTGAGACCCGGACTTGTTTTCGAGGCTCGGCGGACCGTCAACCAACACGCGGAATGGCGCCGCGTCGGTGCGCAAAATCAGTTTGGTGCCCGGTGAAACAATCGTGCCCAAGGTGTCGAGCGAGCGCAGCAAGTTATACAACTGCGGCGATCCGGCGTAGGCGCGGCCGTAAATCTGCGCGGCCTCGACTCGGGATTGCGCCTCAATGTCGGCAGCTTTCACCGTGGCATCGGCCTGAACGATGCGCGCGTCACGCTCGGCGGCAGAGCGGATTTGCGCGGCTTCGCGTTTGCCGATCGCCGTGCGTTCGGTGGCAATTGTTTCACGCTCGGCGCGCATGCGATCAACGGTGGCGGTGAGCGTCACCGACGGCAGCGTCAGTCGTTCAATGCCGACTTGCAGCACGCGCACGCCATACGTGGTGAGCAACTGCTGATCGATCTGCTGACGCAACTGCGCTTCGAAATCGGCGATGTGCACTTGGTTAGCGTCGGTGTTCACCAGGTTGGCCAGATCAAAACTGCTGGCGGTGGTTTCGAGGGCCGAGCCAACGAACGTGCGAATCTGCCGCGCCGCTTCATCCGGCTGGTTCTGCACGGCGCGCATAAAGCGCTGCACGTTGTCCGGATCACCCTGCACCTGCCACGCCACGTAAGCCTGAACGATGATGCGCAAACCGTCCCGCGTGCCGACATCCTGCAAACCGCTGGAGGTCGTTCGCAAGCGCAGATCCACCGGAATCGCCGCTTCGAATGGCGCCGGCCAACGCCAGCCCAGACCCGGTTCGAGCAACACCCGCGACGGATTGCCGAAACGGGTAATCACCGTCGCCTCCCCCGAGCGCACTTGCACCAGGCTCGCGGCAGCGATGGCGAACGCCACCAGCAACGCCGCCCAGCCCATGCGACGCCACGGGAATGGACCGGCCTCTTCGGGAGCACCGTGGTGATGATGGTGATGCCCGTGGTGATGCCCGCCGTGGCCGTGATCGTGGCCAGTGTGGTCATCGTGATCGTGAGTATGCGACTGGCTCAATGGGTGGCTCCTGGCTGAGCGGTGTTACGCGGCGACGCAGGGTCAGCCGGCAGCGTAAATGTACGGAGGTCGATGGTCGGCGCGTTGCTGCTGCCGCCCAGGCGATGATCGAGAACCAATAGCTTGGCGTTGGCCAGGCCTTGGGTCAGCTGACTGAAATACTGTTCCAGCACAAAGGCCTGACCGGCACTGGCGTAGGCTTTGCGCTCGGCGCTGAAACGCAAGTCCGAAGCTTGCGCCGTCGCGTTGATTTCACGGGCATTGGCGGTGGCTTGATCGCGGGCGATGCTGGCCTGCAACTGCGCCTGGTTGGTCGCCTCTGCTGCCGCGCCGCGCTCGCGGGAGATCAATGCCTGGGCGCCAATCTGCGCGGCTTGTACAGCGTGATAAGCATTGGCGGCACCGGCCGGAGGGTGAATCGCCTCAACCACGGTCGCGAGAATTTCCACGCCGCTGCCGAGTTTTTGCAGGTCGTCCTGCACTGCCCGACCGATTTCTTCGCCCAGCCCTACCCGGTCTTCACCGAGTAAACCGTCGAGGGTGCGCGAGGCAAAATCGTGCACCAGAATCCGGCTGGCGGTGCTGCGAATCAGCGTCGGCACATCGGCACTGTTGTAGGTCGCGGCCAGCGCGTCTTTGTCGCTCAGGCCAATGCGATAGACAAAACGCACGTCCATGTTGACGATCTGGAAGCTCTGCTTGTCCGCACGGCTGCTGGCGATAACTTGGGATTTATCGTTCACATGGCTGGCGTCCCACAAGCGATTGGCAATCGCCGGGGCCGGCCCTTCAGCAGGTTCGGCGACCACAGGAGCCGAAGCTTCGCCGACGCTGGTGGCCAGCTCGTGCACCACTCCGTTCTCGACGCTCAACACCCGACCCAACGGCCACGGCAAACCTGCGTGCAAACCAGGGCCGAAGACCTCCACCGGTTTGCCAAATCGTTCGTAGATGCCACGCCCTTGCAACGGGATTTCGTGAATGCCGGTCAGCGACCAACCGACAATAGCCACCACCGCCAATACCGGAAAAAATGCCCGGCGCATGTAGGTGAAGGCCCAGATTTGCCGCAGGTCGATGCCGAAGCGGTTGTGCAATTCGTGCTGCAACGCCAGCAACGGTTGTGGCGGCCAGCGCAGCATATCGGCGACGAAGCTGCGCGCCAGCAGCGAGGGTTCAATGTTTTCACGCTGCGGACTGAACAGCGACAGCGCCGCGCGCAACAGCAGCTCAACGGCCACCAGACCCGGCAGCAAGCCGATCAACACCGCCAGACGCACGGGCCAGACCGAGGTGTCATTGCCGAACAACAGACACAGCGCACTCAGTACCAGACAAATAATCGCGACACGGGTCAGCTGTGCCAACGAACCGGCTTCGGGCCATTCGGCAGCATTTTCCTGCGCCAGTTGCCGTTCCAGCACCAGCAAACCGAAGGCCAGCAGCAATGACAGCGCAGCGCCGACACTGGCGGACAAGCCCAGCATGGCGGGCGTCAGAGCCAGATTCCAGATTTGCTCGATGCTGAACAACGTCAACACTGCCCAGCCGATCAGCCAGAATGTTGAGGCACCAATCTGCGCCAGCAGATGCACCCAGCGCTGACTAATGCGATCCAGCAAGCGCTCGTACCAACCCACCGGTGCGACAGCGTCTTCCTCGACGATAACCGGCACCGACACAATCGGGCTCATCGCCCGCGCACGCCATTCGGTTACCCACCAGGCCGATTGCAGACCGGCGACCAGCACCAGCAACCCGGCGCTCTGGTTGACCAGCAGCGCGCCCCACAACGACTGCGGCGCAAACAGCGCGACAAAAAACGCCAGCACCAGCCCCACCGCTGCCACGGCACTCAAGCCAATCGCGTACTGACGCAATCGCCGCCCGTGAAAAAGCGCCTGCTGAAAGCGCGGCAACCCGGCTACTTGCGTTCCATCGACATCAAGATCGACTTGCATACCACCCCAGTGTTTATCGTTGCTGACGTCGAACCCCGTCACATCTCGTTACCTTATAACGATAGTGGTGAAATTTCCGTTCTAAATAGCTGTATCTAAAGGTGCGCAACCTGTCGCTTAGCTGAAGCCTTGACCGAAATGCTTTGGAGCGCACATATTACGTTCGTAATTTTTACCAGCGGCTAGGTTTACCGATCCAGCCTCTTTCAATCCAGGAGTACATCCATGAGCACTTATGACGTCGTGATTCTGGGCGGAGGCCCGGGTGGGTACAACGCAGCGATCCGCGCCGGCCAACTGGGCCTCAAAGCCGCTTGCGTCGAAGGCCGCTCCACCCTCGGCGGCACCTGCCTGAATGTCGGCTGCATGCCGTCCAAGGCGTTGCTGCACGCCTCCGAACTCTACGACGCGGCCATGGGTGCGGAATTCGCCAACCTGGGGATCGAGGTCAAACCAACGCTTAACCTCGCGCAAATGATGAAGCAGAAGGATGAAAGCGTTTCCGGGCTGACCAAAGGCATCGAGTTTCTGTTTCGCAAAAACAAAGTCGACTGGATCAAGGGCTGGGGCCATATCGACGGGCCGGGCAAGGTCACCGTGACCGACAGCGCGGGCAGCAAGACCGAGCTGAGCGCCAAGGACATCATCATCGCCACCGGCTCCGAGCCCACTCCCCTGCCCGGCGTAGACATCGATAACAAGCGCATCCTCGACTCCACGGGCGCACTATCCCTGGCCGAAGTGCCGAAGCACCTGGTGGTGATCGGCGCCGGAGTGATCGGCCTGGAGCTGGGTTCGGTCTGGCGGCGCCTGGGCGCTCAGGTGACGGTGGTCGAATTTCTCGACCGGATCTGCCCCGGTGTTGACGGCGAGGCCGGCAAAACCTTGCAACGCTCTCTGACCAAGCAAGGCATCAGCTTCAAGTTGAGTTCGAAAGTTACCAGCGCCACCACCTCGGCCAACGGCGTGCAGCTCAGCGTGGAACCCGCCGCCGGTGGCACCGCCGAATTGCTCGAAGCCGATTATGTGCTGGTGGCCATCGGGCGCCGGCCTTACACCCAAGGGCTGGGACTGGAGAACGTCGGCCTCGCCACGGATAAACGCGGCATGCTCGCCAACAAAGGGCACCGCACCGAAGCGGCGGGCGTCTGGGTGATTGGCGATGTTACCTCCGGGCCGATGCTCGCGCACAAGGCTGAAGACGAAGCCATGGCCTGCGTCGAGCAGATCGTCGGCAAGGCCGGCGAGGTCAATTACGACCTGATTCCCAACGTGATCTACACCCGACCGGAGCTGGCCAGCGTCGGCAAGACCGAAGAACAGCTCAAGGCCGAGGGCCGTGCCTACAAAGTCGGCAAATTCCCGTTCACCGCCAACAGCCGGGCGAAGATCAACCACGAGACCGAAGGCTTCGCCAAAGTGCTTGCCGATGAGCGCACCGACGAAATCCTCGGCGTGCATCTGGTCGGTCCGAGTGTCAGTGAAATGATTGGCGAATATTGCGTGGCCATGGAGTTCAGCGCCTCGGCCGAGGACATCGCGCTGACCTGCCATCCGCATCCGACCCGGTCGGAGGCGTTGCGCCAGGCGGCGATGAATGTGGAGGGGATGGCGACGCAGATGTAGCTGGTAGTCTCATAGAGATAGGGCGCCAGTTCGGCCGCTTTCGCGAGCAAGCCCGCTCCCACATGGGTTTTGTGCATGCCACAGATCCAATGTGGGAGCGGGCTTGCTCGCGAAGCAGGCGACGCGGTCTAAAGCGGCAAATGCTCCAGAGGCAACGCCCCCGGCGTCTTCACCGTGTGAATCGCAAAGTTGCTGCGGATATCACTCACCCCCGGCAATTTCAGCAGTCGCCCGGTCAGAAACCGGTCATAAGCGCGCAGATCCGGCACCACCACTTGCAACAGGAAATCCGACTCCCCGGACACCAGGAACGCCGAAATCACCTCGGGCAACGCCGTCACCGCCAGACGAAATGCCTCGGCTTGTTCATCGTTATGGCGTTCAACCTTGACCCCGACAAACACCGTCAACCCCAACCCCACTTCGTCCCGGTCGAGGTTGGCCTGGTAGCCGCGAATTACCCCCGCCTCTTCGAGCATCCGCACCCGGCGCAAACACGGCGACGCCGACAATCCGATCTCGTCAGCCAGTTGCACATTGCTCAGGCGACCGTCCCGTTGCAGGGCGGCGAGAATCTTGCGGTCGTAGGCGTCCAGTTTCATGGCTTGGCAGATCCTGATGGTGTTCACGTCATAACGTGGCAGGTTATGCCAATCCAGAAGGTTTTAGAAGTGAACTACGCAAGCACCTGCCCTGCCCTCCGAGCCTAGACTGCCCTTACCAAATCGACAACGAACGGGGTGCAACATGGCAGGTCTCTGGCTGTTTTTCATGGCGCTGGCGGTGGTGTATCTGTTGCCCGGCCCGGACATGATCCTGCTGCTGCAAACCGGCGCCCGTCAGGGCAAAGGCGCGGCGCTGGCCACGGCGATTGGCCTCGGGATCGCAAGGGGTTGTCATGTGGCGTTGGCGGCGTTGGGGCTGGCGGCGTTGTTCAAGGCAGCGCCCTGGACCTTCGACGTGGTGCGTCTGGCCGGGGCCGCGTACTTGTTGTGGATCGGCATTCAGTGCCTGCGCACCACGATGCTGCCGAACCTGAATGGCACCGGCGCAACGCTGGAAAAACCGCGCTGGCGCGAGTCGATCCAGCGCGGTTTGCTGACCAACCTGCTTAACCCCAAGGCATTGCTGTTCTGCTCGGTGTTGCTGCCGCAGTTCATCAATCCTCAGGCCGGCCCGGTACTCGCACAATTCGCCATCCTTGGCGTGACGCTGGTCGGCGTCGGTTTGCTGTTCGACAGCGCCTACGCACTGGTCGGTGCCGCGCTCGGCCGTTGGCTGCAACGCAGTCCATCGGCCCAACGCGTACAGCAATGGCTGTTTGGCAGCCTGTTGATCGGTTTCGCCCTGCGGCTGACCTTCGTTCAACAGGCGTGAGCCTTACTGGTTTTGGCGACGACGCCGGCGATTGATCAGCAACAGGGCCGCCGCCGTCACCAGCAACACCCCAGCAATTTGCAGCGCCCGTTTGTACGGTCGCAATGTCGAACGCAGGCTGTCCATGAACTGAGTCACGTAGCGTTTGTCGGTGTTCTGGAAGTCCGGTTCCTGGCATTGATGACCGAAATCACCGGCCCAGATCACATACGGACCCTGCTCGATATAGCGTTGATACAGCGCGCTTTGCTCTTCCAGACTGGTGCCCCAGTTGGACGCCTTGCACAGCACCGCCGCAAACGCCTGACTGCTGTGGGGCAGATGATCAGCGGCTTTGCTGGCCAGGGCCGTCGCGACATAGCGGTAATGGAAGCGCTCATCCGGTTTCGCCAGCGTGGCCTGCTGGCGCTGCACCTCGCCCTCGGCGATCAACGGGCCGACCTTGAGCTCGGGAATCTCCAGGCTGTAATTGCCATCGAAAGTCGCGTAATCCGGGGACATCTCGTAGCCCAACAGCTCCATCCCGTCGTGGCGAGCCGTGTTCGCGGCCTGGTAGTAAGCGAACGCCCGGCGGGTCGGCCACCATTTGGATTCGGCTTCCTGACGCATCTGCCCGTAAAACCTGGCCTTCGCTTGCAGATCGGCATTATCGAAGTAACCGGTCGCCTCGTCGTAGCGCTCTTCGCGCAACAACCGCCGCCCGAGCAAATCGCGCAGCTTTGCCGCCACCGGCAACGGCACATAGTTGTCGCGATCCTGCTGAGTCAGCGGTGGTACTGCCGGCACTTGGGTGTCGACGTAATGCTTGAGTTCATCAACGGTCAGCACCCGCTCGGCGACCGTGGCCGCGTCGAGCCAGTACACGCCCTGGCTGCGATAGAGCTGATCGAAAGCCTGCAAATATTCACCGCGTTGCAGAGCGAGGATCGCGCTTTCACCCTCGACCCGGCAATTGGGCTTAACGACTACATCGTTGTAGTCCCATTCCGGGATGCGTGCCTCACCCCAGGCTTCACTTTGCGGGAACGCCTGGGCCGCTTTCGCATAGGCTGCGGCGGCAGCGGTTTTGTCGCCCTCGCGCAGCGCCAGTTTGGCGCGTATCCACCAGGCCAGGCCGCCGTCGCCCGCGTGTTCGACAAAGGCCTTGGCGCTGGCGTAGTCGCCCTGTTGATAATTCACCGCCGCCAGCCGATCGGCGTTATCCAGGCTGCCGCGGGTGCTGTTTTGCAGCAGCGCGATCAGTTTTTTCTCGCCCGGCGGTTGTTCACCAAATGACCAGCCGACGCGGCTGATCAGAGAGGCCGTGACCAATTGCTGCACCGTTTTGCCCTTAAGCAACACGGCCAATTGATCATCGGGCAGCGCCGTGAGTTCGGTCATCAACTGCTTGAGCGAGGAGTAACCCACCGGCGAACCGTGAATGGTTTGCGTGGCGTAGAGCTCAATCGCGCGGTTCCAGTCGCCCGCCGTACGAACCACCCGGGCCTCTTCACCGAGGCTGGCGATGCCCAGCTCCAGCGGGTCGCTGAAGCCGTCGATGCTCAATTGGCGGGTCTGCTCGAAAGCTTTCTGCGACTGGGCCAACAGATCCGGCCCGGCGCCCGCCTCCGCGCTCATTTCATACAGCGCCCGACCCAATGAATACGCCGCCCAGGTGCTGCGCAACGGTCGTTGACTGGCCGGCAACGCCAGGACTTTCTGGAAGTATTCAGCGGCGAGCTGATGATCCTCGGCGTTAAACGCTACGGCGCCCGCCAGGTACAGCCGCAGATCAACCGGCAGGCTCGCACCCTCGATCTCCACCTGATGAGCATCGGTCAATGTGCGCAGTTGCTTGACCAGCGCTTGCTGTTCAGCAGTCAAACCGGCCTGTTCAGCCTTGTCACGTTGATCGGTGTAAGACGGCTCATCGCCGTAGCCGTCGCCCGGGGTATTGGTCGCCACCGTGGCATTCTTCAACCCGGCGATGGCGTGCCCGAGGCGACTGACCTCGAAGCGGAAATTGCCTTCCGGCAGCTCCGCGAGTGACTGCGCCCGGTCATCCAGCAGGCGCATCGGAAAGTCCGGCCCACAGGCCAACGCCGAACCCAGTGGAAAACTGAGGCTCAGGCAGAGCAAGTGGCGTGGCCAGTTACGGGTGAACATTCGAACCTCCTTGATCAATATGTGTACAACGGGCCCAACCGATGGCGCGCTGTCCGCCGGCTGGCATTCGACCGTCGCGCAGGCGGGTGAAGGTAAGCAGATCCGGGCTTTGTTGCAACGCATAACCGGCCAGGGCATCGGCGCCGTCACACCCTTGCACCGCCAGCGTCAGGCGCTCGGGCCAGGCGCTGTCGAGATTGCCCTGGTTGGTGACCGCGATGTCATAGAGGCCGTTTTGTTCGGAGAGTTGCAGACTCGGATGACTTCTTAACGCATCACCGCGAGCCACGGCGCCCAACGTCGTCAGGCTCCAGGCGCGACGGTCGCCGGCCAGCGGCAGGCGGAACCAGATCAATCCGGCCAGATGGGCCGGTGGATGCTGACGCAACTCGCTGCCGAGCGTGCTCAATTGCTGTGGATCGGCGAGTAATTCTCGGCGCTTGCCTGCGCGCTCGATGCTCACTTCGCTTTCAACCACCGGCGCACCGCCCGTCTCTGGCAACAACGCCACGCCATAGGCCGGCAGTGCCAGATAGAAGGGTTTGGTGGTGATCCGGCTCCAGGCCTTGGCCCACTGCTTGGCCTGGTCCGGATCGAACAAGCCAAGGCGCGGATCACTGACTGCGTGCACCTGCAACACGCTGCTATCGACCGTCGCCAACAACCCGGGCAATTCAGGGCTGTCGAGCCAGGCAGGCAATGCAGTGATGCTCAGCGGCAACGTCGCCGGCAACACGCTGCGCAACTGCGTGAGAAACGTCCGATAAGCCGGTAGTCGAGCGTTGCCGGCATCGTGATCGATTTCCACTCCAGCCAGGGTCAAGCCTTGGGTTTGCCAATCGCCGAGCACTTGCTGGATCTGCGTAATGACCTCGTCCTGATCCAGCGTCTTGAGCTGGCCATCCAGACGAATCACTGCAATCAGCGGCCGGCCATCGTGCCTGAGCAACAGCGGATCAATCCGCGCCCGGCGCCAGCCGTCCTGGGGAAATGCCTGCAAGGCCAGCACGCGCAAGGTCGAGAAATCGGCGCGGCTGTCCCGCAGCGCGGCTTCATGGGCCGGGGTCCATTGCCGTTGCCAGACGTAGAGTTGTTGGTCGAGTGGTGGTGCGTCGGGTTGATTGCAGCCGTTGAGCACGGTCAACGCGGCAAACAGTGCCAACAGGCGAAAAAAGAACGGCATGACATCCCTGACCCTACAAACACAGGCCTACAGCGTACACAAAACCCTGTGGGAGCGGGCTTGCTCGCGAATGCGGTGTGTCAGGCAACATTTACGGTGACTGATACTCCCTCTTCGCGAGCAAGCCCGCTCCCACAGTGAGTCCGCTCAAGGTTTGCGGGCGATGATCACCTGACTTTTTGCCACCACCGCATCCAGCGACTGTTTGATCTGCGCACCCCGTGGCGATTCAAGGATCGCATGCCAGGTGTCCGCCCAGTGATTGAGCAAGGGATGGTCGGCATTGCTGAAATCGACCTTGGCTTCCCAGAACAGCAACATCCACATCGACCAGTAGAAACCGTACTGGCTGTGGCTCAGCACTTCCAGCCCGGCATCGCTGACCATTGCCTTGAATTGCTCTTCGCTGATGATGCGAATGTGGTTGGGTTTCTGGAAGTACTCCGGCGCGGCGATGTCTTTTTGCAGGTCTTCGGAGCTCGGGTGCGGGACGCTGAGCAGATACAGCGCCCCCGGCTTGCCGACCCGTACCAGTTCGGCGAGGAACTGCGCCGGGTCGTCGACGTGCTCGATGACTTCGGTGGACACCACTCGGGTGGCGGTCGCATCGGCAATCGGCAGCGGATTGCAGTCGGTGACGTGGCATTCGACATCCTGGGCCGGCGTGTCGCCCAGGCGCTGGCGGGTCGCTTCGACCTTGGCCGCGTCGATGTCGGCAATGATGATCTTCGCCCCGCGCATGCCGCAGAAATGCACGTTGCCGCCATCACCACAGCCAACATCCAGCAACGTGTCCTCGGCGGTGACCGGGAAACCGGTGAACAACTCGCCGGTTTGCTGGTTGAACCAGCCGCTGAGCACCGCATCGCGCAGGCCGAGCATGTACGGGTCGACCTTGTTCGCGACCGGCGCCTCGGGCTGCGAGGCGGCAGGAACAGGAGCGGGCGTGCCCGCCGTGAGTTTCTTCAAAAGCCTCAGCATGAGGTAGCTCCAGAGGATGGGGCGGCGGTTCGGGACGTGCTCAGACGTTGCACCAGCGAGGCGCCGCGATTGCGCATGGGCATTTCGACGAAGCGGTAATTTAGCTCGCTCAACAGGGCGATCAATCCGCCCGCGATGAGGATCGTCAGGATCGGATGGCCAGCCGGGCTCGGCAAACCGGCCGCTTGCAAACGGAAAATCATTTCACGCACCAGCAGATAAGCCGGAATGTGGATCAGGTAAATCCCGTAGGAGCGACTGCCGATCCACACCATCAGATTCTTCGGTACACCCGCTGGCATCAGGTAATCGCGGTTGTAAGACGCAACCCAGACCAGCACCGCACTGAGCACGGCAATCGCGCCGATCCTGTAATTGGTGAAGGTAAAGCGATCGGTGGCCATCACGCTCAGCGCCAGCGCCAAGAGCAACAACACCGACACGCCCGCCCACGGCCGGCGCAAGAAGGTCGGTTCCCAGCGTGCATAACCCGGCCGCGCACTCCACATCGCCAACAGGATGCCGAGGGCCAATGCGTCGGTGCGCACCACCATCAGGATCGGCGTGCGCAAGGTGAACAACTGCACCGCGACCAGCGCCAGCAAGGCCCAGACCAGGTGCTTGCGACAGACCAGGATCAGCAGCGGGAACAGCAAGTAAAACTGCTCCTCCAGCGACAGGCTCCAGTAGACGAAACTGGTGCCGTATTCATAGCGATAGAAGCTGTCGGCGAAGCGGAAATTGGCAAACTGCGCGACCCCGGCCAGCGTCGCCTGCAAGTTGGCGTGCAACGTGCCGAACGCCCCGGATTGGTTGATAAACAGACAAGCCAGCAACATTAGCGCCAGCCACAGCCACGCCGACGGCAGTAATCGAAAGGCCCGGCGCAGCCAGAAGTTGCGGGTCTGCTGCCAGTATTCCTGGCGGGTGCTGCAACCTTGCAAGGCCGGGATCAGGCTACGGGCAATCACGAAGCCCGAGATCGCGAAAAACAGGTCTACGCCCCACCACGGCTGCGCCCAGGCATGGATGCGTTCCAGCGACGGCACGATGTCGGTGAACAGGCTGCCTTGCAGGTGATGGAACAACACACCGAGCACCGCAATGCCGCGCAACAACTCGATGTCCATGATGCGTTTGCTGCTCATGCCCTTCTCCCCGTCGCGTCATCGGCATCCAGCGGTTTGCGGGCGATGATCACCTGGCTCTTGGGCATGAACTGATCGAGCATCTGCTTGATCGCCAGACCGTTGGGTTGCGCCAGCAAGTCCTGCCAGGTTTTCGCCCAGCTCTCCATCAACGGCGGGTATGGCGCCTGGATCCGGTCACGCACCGCGCCGCTCAGGTCGCGCCCGGCTGCACGCTCGCTAGCCCAGAAAAAAATCATGCCCATGACCCAGAAAAACCCGGTTGCCTGGCGATGTTCAATCACCAGCCCAGCGTCTTCCACCATCGCGGCAAACCGCTCGGGGCTGAAAATCTGTACGTGATTGGGTGACTGGTAATAGCTGGCCGGCGCGATGCCCTTTTGCAAATGCTCGCCCACCGGAGCCGGCACGCTCAGCAGATACAACGCCCCGGGACGGCCCATGCGCACCAGTTCAGCCATGAACGGTTCGGGCTCGTCGATGTGTTCGAGCACTTCCATGCACACGACTTTGCTCGCACAACCGTCGGCAAGCGGCAGTGGCAAGCTGTTGCTCACCAGTCCCAGATTTTGTTTATCCGACTGCGCGTCCACTTGCCGGGCCAGGTCGCGGACCTTGTCGTGTTCGCTGTCGGTGAAAATCACCGACGCGCCCTGGCGCACCGCAAACAACGTCGCCACGCCTTCACCGCAACCGACGTCCAGCAAGGTGTCGTCTGCAGTAATCGCAAAGCCCTTGAGCAGTTCGCCAGTGTCGTTCAAAAACCAGCCGTCGAGGATCGCGTCGTGCAGGCCGATATCCCGTGGCGACACACTGGCGACCGGGGCTGGGACGGGCGCCGGCAACGGCGCTGGCCAGAAACGTGCGAGCAAGCGCCGGATCATGCGCCGGAAGCTTCCACGGGCAACGGCTTGGCACGCTCCAGCAGCTGTTCGAAGAACGTGCGCAAACGCTCTTCGGTGCTGGCCTGGCTGCAGAATCGCTGCAGGCTGCGCACCGCGTGGGCCGACATCAGCGCATAGCGCTCGGCATCGGTTTTCGCCACGTCATAACTGACGCGATAAGCCGTGCACAACGAATCCCAATCGGTCACGTAACGCAGCGTGCGGTACGCCGCGCGAGGATCGTGGGGCCACGCCGTCAGCTCATCGGTGGATTCGACAATGAACGCGTTGTCGCTGTCCACGTAGTCGGCCATCGCCGTGTTCAGCGGCGCAATCGCCGGTTTGCCGCAGGACATGAACTCCATCAGCGGCAGGCACTGCCCTTCGCCGAACGAGCTGTTCACTACGTAGCTGGTGGCCTCGACCAAGCGTTCGTAATCCACATCGGCCAGATAACCGTGGATCAGCACGATCCGGCACTGGTACGACTGGTTCTTGTAGAGGTGGTGCAGCATGTCGTTCAGCGCGTTGGCGATGTCGTGGTGGGTGAGTTTCAACACCAGCGTCGCATCGGGCGTGTCGCGGAACGTGGTGCAGAACGCGCTGAGCATGTCTTGCCAGTTCTTGCGCCCGTCGTAGGGATTGAACACCGAGGTGTAGACCACGCCTTCGAGTTGCAACTGACAGTCCCGGGGCGGGCCGTCGAACGAGAGCGGGGTTCCTTCGCACAACGCGGGCGGGCCGTAAGCGCGCAAATCCACGGTGCGGCTGTCGATCAACAAACCGCGCAGGTTCAGTTGCACCGGCTCGACCACTGCGCGCTTGGCCAGTTGCTCGCCCCGCGCCGCAAAGCGGTCCCACACCGGAGCGGGAATGGCGCAGATCGGGTAGTCGGCGCCCATCACTTCCCGCACGGCGTTGACGGTGAAGGTCGAATGGGTAATCGCCATGCCGCACGCCTCCAACACCACCCGCCAGTCGTGGCGGGGTTCGCCCTGCCAGCTCTCGGTCGGGATGGTGCTGAATTCCCAGGCGAACAACGGCACGGTCGGGCAGGCGTAATGAATCGGCGTGCGATGGGGCGGTGAGAACGACAGGAAAATGCAGTCCTCGCCACGGCTCAAGCAGTCGAAATACAAGCGATCGACCAGTTCGTCAGGGTTGCTGACTTCGATGACTTGCCCCAGTCGCTCCAGCACCGGGCGGAATTCCTTGAGCACGAAGTAATAGCTGTACTCCGGCCGTCCGAGGTTCTGCTGGATGTTGCTCTTGTTGGTTTCCGAATGAATGATGATCAGCATGATGCGGTCCCCGCCTCGGCTTTCAGCGGCGTGGTTGCGCTGCCCGGTGTCAGCCCGAAAAACTCTGAAAGTCGCTGCTGCACCGGGGCAAAACCGCAGTAATCGCGCATGCGTTCATTCGCCGCCGTGGCCATCGCCTGATAATCCTGCGGCTGGTTTTTGGCCATGGCGTAACTGTCTGCATAGGCCGCTTTCAACGAGCCCCAGTCCGGGCGATGACGCAGGGTGCGATAGAGAATGCGCGCATCTTCCGGCCAGATCGTCGGCTCATGGCTGGACTTGACGATAAACCCGACCCGCTCATCAATGTAGTCGCCCATCGCCGTGTGGTTCGGCGCAATCACCGGCCGGGCGCAGGACATGAATTCCATCAACGGCAGGCACAGGCCTTCGCAGCGCGACGCGTTGACGTAGAAACTCGCCGCGCCGTAAAGCCTGGCGAATTCCTCATCTTCCAGATAGCCGTGCATGACCACCACCCGGCAGGCGAACGGCGAGAGTTGCGACAGCAAGGTGATCAAGTGCACGTAGTAGGTCGACAAGTCGTTCTGGGTGATTTTCAGCACCAGCGTGGCGTCTTCGGCGTCGCGCAGGGCCCAGCAGAACGCGGTGATCAGGTGATGCCAGTTCTTGCGCCCGTCTTCGGGGTTGAACACGCTGACATACACCACGCCGCTGACCTCGATCTCGACCCGTTCGCTGGTGTCAGGCAGCAAGGCTTGCGGGTGCTCGGCCTGCTCCATTGCTTCGCTGACGGTGGTGGCCAGCGGCAATGGTTCGGGGATTGATTGTGGCTCTGGTGCTGGCGCTGGTTCTGACAATGACTCTGACGTGCGCAACCGGAAAAGCTGTTTGCGGGCAGCGACCGGCACCAGATCGCGCACCGCTTCGCGATACCACAGCAGCAGGTTGTGTTTGAGCAAAAACAGCGGCGAATGCTCGGATTCGCTTGTCACGGCCCGGTAGCCTTCGCGCAGGTAATGCTTGGTGATGAACGCCCGTCGCTGCAGGGTCAGTGGCGGTGGCGCCACGGGTTCTGGTTCCGGCTCGGGCTCAGGTTCCGGCTCTTCAACACTCAGGCCGCGGGTTTCCAGTTCCTGCTCATTGAAGATCGGCGCGATCAAACCATCGGCCGACAAGCCCATCGCACGGCTGTCGATGATGCAACCCTTGATCTGCAAGGTGCTGCCCGGATTGACCGGCGTACTCGGATACTGCTCACGCACCTCGGCGAAGCGCTCCCATAACGGCGTCGGCAGCACCAGCACCGGGAAATCTTCACCCAGGGCCCGGCGGATGGCTTGGGCAGTGTGGCTGGACAAGGTAATCACCCGGCCATGACGTGCCAAGGTCTGGCTCCAGTCATGTCGCGGATCGCTGTCCCAGTCCTCGGTCGGGATCGAGTCGTACTCCCAGGCAATCACGCACACCATCGGGCATTGCAGGTCGGTCGGGGTTTTATGCGGAGGGGAGAACGAGAGGAACAGGCACTCCTGACCGGCCTGTTGCAGTTGCCGGTACAGCGGGTCGACTTCGGCAGCCGACGACACCACATGCACCCGACCAAGACTTTCGAGCACCGGGCGATAGGCCTTGAGCACGAAGTAATAACTGTATTCGGGACGTCCGAGGCTCTGGCTGATGGAGCCGTCGTTGACGTCAGAGTAAAGAATGAAATTCATGGCATCCCACGATGAAACCGCCGTAACGGCAGCCCCACACTATGACGGCAAAGCCACGGATCGAGTCGGCGTCTGCCGGTCGTCGTCCATCGTCTTCTTGCCCGTCTACGTTCTTGTTTTAATGGTCAGCTTCGCGGGGACTGGGACAACTTTCGTAACACCCCGGACGAACTCTGGATAATCGTGACGAGGGGCATTCTAAACACATCCGTCGCGTATTCGTGAACCGCCCGACGAGAATAAATCGGGCTACGCTAACGAGAACTGACCAGTCACGGTTGGACCTGTTGAAATTGCCGAGCAATTGGCACAGATTGGCTACCAAACAACTACAACAAATCATTTCGCCAGTCTTTCGACCAATGAATCCACCCGGTCCGTAAGACATCTCCTTAAAGCCTGTGGGGATCGGACGAAATGTATGACCAAGGGGCTGCTGTTTGAAAAAGCGTCTGTTCGTTACGGGTCTGAGTGGATTCGTAGGACAACACATCCAGTCACGGCTGGAGCCGGATACCTCGGAATGGGAGCTACTGCCTGTCCCTTCCCGGTATGACCTCGGCGACCCGGACAGCCTCGAAGGCCTGTGGCCCGAGATGCCTGACGCGGTCATTCACCTGGCCGGCCAGACCTTCGTTCCCGAAGCCTTCCGTGATCCGGCACGCACGTTGAACATCAACCTGCTCGGCACCCTGAACCTGCTGCAAGCGCTCAAGGCGCGCGGCTTCAGCGGCACCTTCCTCTACGTCAGCTCCGGCGACGTCTACGGCCAGGTCAGCGAAGCCCAGTTGCCGATCACCGAACTCCAGCCACCCTGCCCGCGCAACCCGTATGCCGTGAGCAAACTGTCGGCGGAATTCCTCAGCCTGCAATGGGGCTTGAGCGAGGGCTGGCCAGTGTTGGTGGCGCGTCCGTTCAACCACATCGGCACCGGGCAGAAAGACAGCTTCGTCATCGCCAGCGCCGCACGGCAGATCAACCGAATCAAACAAGGCCTGCAAGCTCCGCAACTGGAAGTCGGCGACATCGACGTCACCCGCGATTTCCTCGATGTCGGCGACGTGATCTCGGCTTACCTGGCGCTGCTGGAAAAAGGCACGCCGGGGCAGGTCTACAACATTTGCTCGGGGCGCGAGCAAAGCATCCGCAGTTTGATTGAACAGTTGGGGGACCTCGCTCAGGTCAACATGCAATTGATTCAGGACCCTGCACGTCTTCGCCGCGCGGATCAGCGTCGCGTCTGTGGCAGCCATGCCAGGCTCGCCCAGGCCACAGGGTGGACACCTGAAATCACAACACAACAATCCCTGCGGGCGATCCTGTCCGACTGGGAGAAACGAGTGAAAGAAGAATGACAAAAAGTGCACTGATCACAGGGATCACCGGCCAGGACGGCGCTTATCTGGCAAAACTGCTGCTCGACAAGGGTTACAAAGTCCACGGCCTGGTGGCCCGGCGCAGCAGCGACTCACGCTGGCGCCTGCGCGAAATGGGGGTCGAGGGCGACATCGTTTACCTGGACGGCGACATGGCCGATGCCTGCTCGGTGCAGCGCGCGGTGATCAAGTCGGCGCCGGACGAGGTGTACAACCTCGCAGCACAAAGTTTCGTTGCCGCCTCGTGGGATCAGCCGGTGACCACTGGCATCGTCGACGGCCTGGGGGTGACACACTTGCTCGAAGCGATCCGCCAGTTCAGTCCGCACACGCGTTTCTATCAAGCGTCCACCAGCGAAATGTTCGGCCTGATCCAGGCCGAGCAGCAGGACGAGAACACCCCGTTCTACCCGCGCAGCCCTTACGGCGTAGCCAAGCTCTACGGTCACTGGATCACCGTGAACTACCGCGAGAGCTTCAACCTGCACGCCAACAGCGGGATCCTGTTCAACCACGAATCCCCGCTGCGCGGCATCGAGTTCGTGACCCGCAAGGTCACCGACGCCGCCGCGCGCATCAAGCAAGGCAAACAGAACGAGCTGCGCCTGGGCAACATCGACACCAAGCGTGACTGGGGTTTTGCCGGCGACTACGTCGAAGCCATGTGGCTGATGCTGCAACAGGACAAGGCCGACGATTACGTGGTTGCCACGGGCGTGACCACCACCGTGCGCGAAATGTGCCGGATCGCCTTCGATCACATTGGTCTGAACTACCGCGATTACGTGAAGATCGACCCGGCATTCTTCCGTCCGGCCGAAGTCGACGTACTGCTCGGCAACCCGGCCAAGGCCCAGCGCGTACTGGGCTGGAAGCCAAAAACCGATCTGGATACCTTGATCCGCATGATGATGGATGCGGACATGAAACGCGTCGCCAAGGAGTAGGCCATGCTGATTCCTGTGATCCTCTCCGGCGGTGCCGGGACCCGTTTGTGGCCAGTGTCCCGCGAAGGGCACCCCAAGCCGTTCATGACGCTGCCCGACGGCCAGTCGCTGCTGGGCAAGACCTATCGCCGCGCGGCGGGCCTGCTCGATGGTTGGGGCGACATCGTCACGGTGACCAATCGCGAGTATTACTTCCAGAGCAAGGATCACTACCACGACGCGCAGATGTCCCGTCATCGCGGGCACTTCCTGCTTGAGCCGACGGCCCGCAACACCGCCCCGGCCATCGCGGCAGCGGCGCTGTCGCTGCAAGCCTTGCACGGTGACGAGGCGATCATGGTGGTGATGCCGGCCGATCACCTGATCGTCAATGTCGACGCCCTGCAGAATGCGGTCGAGCACGCCGTAACGTTGGCCAAGAGCGGTCACCTGGTGACCTTCGGCGTGGTGCCGACGGCGCCGGAAACCGGCTTCGGTTATATCGAGACCGGCGCACCGCTGGACGACAAAGGCGCGGCCAAGGTCCAGCGTTTCGTCGAAAAACCCGACCTGCAAACCGCGACCCATTACCTGGAAAGCGGCAACTTCCTGTGGAATTCGGGGATGTTCTGCTTCTCGGTGGCCACGTTGCTGGCCGAGCTGCAAATCCACGCCCCGGACTTACTGGAACAGACCCGCGCCTGCATGGCCGAGAGTCCAGCCGTGGAAACCGGCGGTTGCCTGCAACAGGAATTGTCGCCGACGCTGTTTGCCGAGATTACTGACATCTCCATCGACTACGCCTTGATGGAGCGCTCGGACAAAGTGGTGGTGGTGCCCGCCGGTTTCGACTGGAGCGATATCGGTTCCTGGGGCGCGCTGGCCGCGTTGATACCGCCGGATGCGCAAAACAACCGCGCCAGCGGCGACGCGATTTTCGTCGACAGCCACAACAACTTCGTCCAGAGCGAAGGCCGGCTAGTCGCAGCCGTGGGTGTGGATAACCTGATCATCGTCGACACCGCCGACGCCGTGCTGGTGGCCCACGCCGACCGAGCCCAGGATGTGCGCCGGGTAGCCAAGCAGCTCAAGGACAAACAGCACGAAGCCTATCGCCTGCACCGCACGGTCAGCCGGCCGTGGGGTACGTACACCGTGCTGGAGGAAGGCACGCGCTTCAAGATCAAGCGCATCGTGGTCAAGCCGGGCGGCAAGTTGTCGTTGCAAATGCACCACCATCGCAACGAACACTGGGTTGTGGTCGAAGGCATGGCCAAGGTCACCAACAACGGCACCGGCACGCATCTGGTGGCGAAGAATGAATCCACTTTCATTGCCGCCGGACACAAGCATCGCCTGGAAAACCCGGGGGTCATCGATCTGGTGATCATCGAAGTTCAAAGCGGCGAATACCTGGGAGAGGACGATATCGTCCGCTTCGAAGATCAATACGGCAGGACGGTTTGAATGCTGCTTAATCTGTACCGCTCACTGTGGAATTACCGCGGTTTCATCCTCGGCAGCGTCAAGCGGGAATTCCAGTCGCGGTATCGCAATTCGCTGTTCGGTGCCCTGTGGACCGTGCTCAATCCGCTGTCGATGATCGTCGTGTACACGGTGATCTTTTCCCAGATCATGCGCGCCCGCTTGCCGGGCGTGGACGATGGCCTGGCCTACAGCGTCTACCTGTGCGCCGGCCTGCTGACCTGGGGCCTATTCTCGGAAATCACCAGCCGCAGCCAGAGCATGTTTCTGGAAAACGCCAACCTGCTGAAGAAAATCAGCTTCCCGCGCATCTGCCTGCCGGTGATCGCCCTGCTCAACGCCGGCATCAACTTCGGGATCATCCTGGGGCTGTTCTTCGGCTTCCTGCTGATCAGCGGACGCTTGCCGGGCATGGCTTTATTGGCGCTGATTCCGCTGCTGATCCTGCAAGTGATCTTTGCCGCCGGGCTGGGGATGATCCTCGGCATTCTCAATGTGTTCTTTCGCGATGTCGGGCAGTTTTTCGGCATCCTCCTGCAATTCTGGTTCTGGCTGACACCGATCGTGTACCCGATCTCGATCCTGCCGCCAGGCATCCAGCACCTGATCGGACTCAACCCGATGACTGCGCTGATGACCAGCTACCAGAACGTCTTCCTCTACAACCAATGGCCCAACTGGCACTCGCTGATCCCGCTGCTGGTGATCGGCCTGTTGTTCTGCGGCCTGGCGTTGCGAATGTTCCGTCAGCGTGTCGGTGAAATGGTGGACGAACTCTGATGGGGCATATACGCGTTACAGGCCTGGGCAAGGCCTACAAACAGTACCCGAATCGCTGGAGCCGCCTGCTCGAATGGATGGTGCCGTTTTCCGGCACCCGTCACCACTTGCACTGGATCCTGCAAGACGTCGATTTCGAGATCCAGCCCGGTGAGGCCGTGGGCATCGTCGGCGTCAACGGCGCGGGCAAAAGCACGCTGCTGAAGATGATCACCGGCACCACCCAGCCGACCTGCGGGCAGATTCAACTGAAAGGTCGAGTCGCCGCGCTGCTGGAACTGGGCATGGGTTTTCATCCGGACTTTACCGGTCGGCAGAACGCTTTCATGGCCGGCCAGTTGTTGGGCATGCAGGTTGAAGAGATCGAAGCCTTGATGCCGGAAATCGAAAGCTTTGCCGAAATTGGCGAGGCCATCGACCACCCGGTGCGCACCTACTCCAGCGGCATGCAGATGCGCCTGGCGTTCAGCGTCGCCACGGCGCGGCGCCCGGACATCCTGATCGTCGATGAAGCGTTGTCGGTGGGTGACGCCTATTTCCAGCACAAAAGCTTCGACCGCATCCGTAACTTCCGCAAGGCCGGCACCACCCTGCTGATCGTGTCGCATGACCGCTCGGCCATTCAGTCGATCTGCGACACCGCGATCCTGCTGGAAGGCGGACGCATGGCCATGCGCGGCAAACCCGAAGAAGTCATGGACTACTACAACGCCATGCTCGCCCAGCGCGAAGGCCAGACCGTGCGTCAGGAAATGCTCGCCAACGGCCAGGTGCAGACCATTTCCGGCACCGGCGAGGCAGGGATTGTCAGCGTGCGCCTGCTCGATGCCCAGGGCCGTTCCGTGGAAGTGGCGGAGGTCGGCCAGCCGATGGTGCTGGAGGTGCAGACCGAAGTTCGCCAGGACATCGAACGCCTGATACTGGGCTTCATGATCAAGGATCGCCTCGGCCAGGCGATTTACGGGATCAACACTCATCGCCTGGACAAAGCCATCACCGACCTGAGTGCCGGCGAGCGCGTGACCTTCCGTTTCGCCTTCGACATGCGCCTGGGCAAGGGCAATTACTCGATCGCCCTGAGCCTGTCGCGTCTGGACTCGCACCTGGATCGCAACTTCGAATGGCGCGACTACGGACTGGTGTTCCACGTGATCAATAATCGCCAGGAAGACTTCGTCGGTTGCTCGTGGCTGGAGGCACAAACCACCATCAGCCGTTCCAGCGAAACCGTTGTGCAAACGGCAGACCCGGAGGTGTCGCGATGACCCGATTGTTGGTGGAGTGCACCTACGTCTTCGAACATCCAAACGCCAACTCGGGCATCCAGCGGGTGGTGCGCAACGTCATCCAGCAACTGCCAGAGGCCGACGCACAGCGCGAATGCATTCCCGTGGTGATGCTCGATGGCGCGCTGTATGAGGTGAAAAGCCTGGCGCCGCTGAAGACGCCAAAAGTTAATCTGACGAGCCTGCGGGTGAAGCTCGAACAGTGGGCCAACCTGTTCTGGCTGCGCCACCGCGCGGTGGAGCGGCGTCGCCCGTTCAGCCAGTCGCATTTCGCCCGGCGGGTGCTGTATGTCGTTTGTCGCCTCTTCGCGTTTGCCTGCCTGAGCCTGCCGATGCGCGTGCTGGACCGGGTACTCAAGGGCAAGCCAGTCCCTGAGCGCTGCGTGCCGTTGCAGCATCGTGCCGGTGATCAACTGGTGTTGCTCGATTCGTCGTGGCACGCCAATTTTTTCCCCCTGGCCGAGCAACTCAAGCGTGACGGCGTGGGCATCGTGTCGGTGATTTACGACCTGATCCCGCTGACCCACCCGCAATTTTGCGACGCCGGGCTGGTCAAGGTGTTCAACGACTGGTTCGACTGGATCGCCCGTACCGCCGATGGGTATGTGGCGATCTCCACCACCATCCGCGATCAGGTGCGCGAGGAAATGCTGCGCCGCATCGGCGCGCAACAAGTGCAGCAGCGCTGGTTCGACTATTTCCACCTCGGTTCCGAACTGGATTTGAGTGACGCCGACTCCGAAGTCGATCGCGGTTTGCTGCAAATGTTCAAGTCACCCAAACCCGTGTTCCTGATGGTCAGTACCATCGAACCACGGAAAAACCATGCCTACCTGCTCGACGCTTTTGAACGCGCCTGGGCCGCCGGGTCCAACGCCAGGTTGTGCATTGCCGGCAAGATTGGCTGGAAGTGTGACGCGCTGGTCGAGCGCATCCGTCAGCATCCCGAGCTGAACCGCCGCTTGTTCATGTTCAACTCGCTCTCGGACAAGAGTCTGGAGCACGCCTACTCCCACGCCACGGCGCTGGTGTTCCCGTCCTATGTCGAAGGCTTCGGGCTGCCGCTGGTGGAAGCCATGCAGCGCGGCCTGCCAGCGATGGGCAGCGATATTCCGGTGTTCCGGGAAATCGGCGGTGACTACATGGCGTATTTCGATCTGGCGGACCCGCAAAGCCTGACCGACCTGGTGATCGACATGGAGCGCACCGGGGTGTTTCCGGCACCGCTGGCCCTGGAGCACTGGCGTTGGCTGAGCTGGCGCGAGGCGAGTGCGCAATTGGTCGAGCGGATCGAACGCAACCTGAGCAGTCCGGTTTCAGTGCCTGAAAATCCTGAGCCTGAGAGTCAGCATGCGAATTGCCCTTAACGCCCGGATCCTCCAGGCCCCGCGCACCGGCATCGGCCATTACGTCGCCGAACTGGTGGGCGCTCTCGCCTGCGAACCGGACGTCGAGCTGTCGCTGTTCCACGGCTGGGGCTGGAGCACTTCGCTGCCCGAAGCGGCGATGCCCGGCTACTCGCGGCTGTCGCCGTTGCTGCGACAAATTCCCGGGGCCTACCAGGCACGCCGCTGGTTGGCGCAGAAACGCTTCGATCAAGGCCGCTCGCGGGCCATCGACCTCTATCACGAGCCGAGCCTGTGGCCGCTGTCGTTCGATGGCCCGACGATCATCACCTTGCATGACCTGACGCATCTGCATTACCCCGAGACGCAACCGCCGGCACGCTTGCGCGAGATCGAACGGCGCCTGGCCAACGGAGTGCAACAGGCGCGGCTGATTCTGACCGACTCGCAGTTCATTGCCGACGAGGCCCGGGACTATTTCGCACTGCCGGCCGAGCGTTTCATCGTCGCGCCGCTGGGGGTTGCGGCGCGGTTCCATCCCCGTGAAAGCGCGGAGATCGACGCGGTCCTCAAGGCCCATGGCGTCGAAGCGCGAGAATATTTCCTGTGTGTCGGCACCCTGGAGCCACGCAAAAACCTGACCCTGGCTCTGCGTGCCCATGCCCTGCTGCCGGAGGCGCAGCGCCAACAGTTTCCGCTGTTGATCGTCGGCATGGCCGGCTGGCAACACGAACAATTCAGCGAAGAACTGCGCCAGGCACTGGCCGCCGGGCACGTGTGTTTGCTCGGTTACCTGCCCGACGAACAAGTGGCGCAACTGCTGGCCGGGGCCCGGGCGCTGATTTTTCCATCGATCTATGAAGGCTTTGGCCTGCCGGTGCTGGAAGCCATGGCCAGCGGCACGCCGGTGATCCTGGTGCGGCATTCGGCGATGCCGGAGGTGGCTGGCGCGGCGGGCAACTACATTGAAGCGGACGATCCACAAGGCTTGCGCGACGCCATGAGCCGACTGATCGACGATAAAACGCATTGGCAGGCATGCCGAGAAGCGGGACTACAACAGGCGAAGCTTTTTTCCTGGGAGCGTTGCGCGAAGATCACAGCCCGCGCCTACCGTCAGGCTTTGGGAGGTTAAATGCGCGTACTTCATTTTTTCAAGACGTACCTGCCTGACTCGGTGGGGGGCATCGAACAAGTGATCTTCCAGCTCTGCGAAAGCGGTGCGAATCACGGCATCGAGGGCCAGGTGCTGACGCTGAGCAGCGACCCGACACCGCCGGTGGTGCAACTCGGCCATCACGAAGTGCACCGGGCCAAACTCGACATTCAGTTCGCTTCCACAGGGTTCTCCTGGAGCGTGTTCAAACAGTTTCGCGAACTGGTGGCCGAAGCGGATGTGGTCAATTACCACTTCCCCTGGCCGTTCATGGACCTGGTGCACTTCGCCAGCGGCATGAACAAGCCCTGCGTGGTCACTTACCACTCGGACATCATTCGCCAGAAACAACTGCTCAAACTCTACCGGCCACTGATGAACCGCTTCCTCGCCAGCGCCGACCGAATCGTTGCAGCCTCGCCCAACTACCTGCACACCAGTGAAGTGTTGCAGCAGTTTCAGGACAAGACCCGCGTGATTCCCTACGGTTTGAACAAGGCCGGTTATCCACAACCTGACAATGAGCGCATGGCCCATTGGCGGCAGAAGCTTGGGGATAAGTTTTTCCTGTTCGTGGGGGTGATGCGTTACTACAAGGGTTTGCACATCCTGCTCGACGCCTTGAAAGACGTGGACTACCCGGTAGTAATCGTCGGCGCCGGGCCGCTGGAAAAAGAGCTGCACGCCCAGGCCCAGGCGTTGGGCCTGCGCAATATTCACTTCCTCGGGCGCCTTGGGGACGAAGACAAAGTGGCGCTGCTGCAACTGAGCTACGCCATCGTATTCCCCTCGCACCTGCGTTCCGAAGCGTTCGGCATTTCGCTGCTGGAAGGCGCGATGTATGGCAAGCCGATGATCTCCAGCGAGATCGGCACCGGCACCAGCTACATCAACATCCACAACGAAACCGGATTGGTGGTGCCACCGAGTAATCCACAGGCGTTCCGCGAAGCGATGCGTACCCTGTGGGAAAACCCGGTGCGCGCGGCGGCGATGGGCGTGAAGGCGGAAGCGCGGTATCGGCAGCTGTTTACCGCCGACGAAATGGGCCGCAAGTGGACGGCGTTGTATCAGGAGTTGCTGGAAGAAAAATCCCTGTCCTATGCCTGACTGGCGTGGGATTGAACCCTGTTCTGAAGACACCCCGAATCAATTGTGGGAGCGGGCTTGCTCGCGAAGGCGGTGGATCAGCCAACATCATCGTTGAATGACACACCGCATTCGCGAGCAAGCCCGCTCCCACAGGGGTTTTGTGGTGGTTATAGGTCGAGCACCAGTGGCTGCGGACCTTGGGCCGGAATCGCACAACAAATCAGTACCTGCCCCTCTTCCGGAACTTCCGCCGGCGGCTGTGGATAATTCACCTGGCCGCTGATCAAGCGGGTTTTGCAGGTGCCACACGACCCACCGCGACAACTGAATTCCGGACGCAGGCCACGACTTTCCGCCAACTCCAGCAAACTGCCGCCGTCGGGTTGCCAGCGCGCCTCTTTGGCCGAGCGCTCGAACACCACGGGCACTGAAGTGGTGGCGGCCGGCGGCTGTTCGATGACGACGGCATCCGGGTCCAGACGTCGGCGCAATGTCGACGGGCCGAACGTCTCGGCGTGAATCCTTGAATCGCGGATATCCAATTCCCGCAGGCTGTCGTACAGCGCCTGGGTAAAACTCCCCGGACCGCAGAGGACAAAGTCCAACTGGTCGTAGTCCTCCACCTCAAGGATCGACTGCAGCAACGCCGTGTCGATACGCCCGGTCAGGTCGAAGTCTTCGCCCTCCCGCGCCTCGGGTTCCGGTTGGCTGAGCAGGCGCAGTACTCGAACCGTATCGCCGGCACCTTCAAGCAAGCGGTCCAGCTCTTGGCGAAACGGTTGATCCGCCAAGGTCCGCGAACTCTGGAAGAACCAGGTCGGCCGAATGCGCCGTGTGCGCCAGCCTTGATAAACCACCTCGCGCACCATCGACAGCAACGGCGTGATGCCCACCCCGGCGGCCAACAGCACCAGTGGCCGACGCTCGTGAGGCGCCACTGTGAAATGCCCCTGAGGCGCGCGGGCCTCCAGCACATCGCCGACGCGAATCTGTTCATGCACGTGGGACGACACCAGGCCATCACGCTTCACGCTGATACGGAAAAAGTCATCGGACGGCGCACTCGACAGGCTGTAGGTGCGGATATGCGTCTCGCCGCCAATGTGAAAGCGCAACGGCAAATGCTGCCCGGCCTGGAACACCGGCAACCCGGCGCCATCGGCAGGTTCCAGGTAGACCGAGCGGATGTTCTGGCTTTCCGCTTCGATGCGCACCACCCGCAGTGGCCGCCAGGCGTCACCCAGGGCTTGGGCCTGCAAGCGCGCGGCGGCCTGTTCCCAGTTGCCGGTCATCAAGCTGTTCGGCGACATGCCATCGAAACGCCAGCGCAGGGCCAACGCCGCCGGGCGCCGCACAAGACGTTCAACCTCGAACGTCCACAACCGCTCGGCGCCTTGAAAGGCTTCGATCTCCGGGCCTTCGAGAATCACTTCAGTGCGACCGCTGAGCTGCAGCAAGTCACCCGAATTGAAATCGATAAACAGCAAACCTGCCTTTGGATTGATCAGCAGGTTGCCCAGTGTGTTGAAAAACAGATTGCCGGCGAAATCCGGAATCGTCAGGCGATTGCCTTCGATACGCACGAAACCAGGCTGGCCGCCGCGATGGGACACGTCCACCGAGCGCTGGCCATCGACG
This sequence comes from Pseudomonas nunensis, assembly GCF_024296925.1. Taxonomy (NCBI): domain Bacteria; kingdom Pseudomonadati; phylum Pseudomonadota; class Gammaproteobacteria; order Pseudomonadales; family Pseudomonadaceae; genus Pseudomonas; species Pseudomonas nunensis. The sequence continues at coordinate 6,265,405 of NZ_CP101125.1, read as the reverse complement.
TCTACATAACTGGCGACAAACAGCGTGTCGGCCTGGGCGATCACCGCTCTGGCCGCGTCATCCAGTTCGCCGAGGTGCTCGGCGATGCGGGTTGCCGGGTCCGCCAGCGGCACCGAACGAAACTGGCGCAATTGAATGTACTGCGGGCAGTTGCCGAAGGATTGTTCCACCGTGACACCGAAGCCACTCGCGGTCATGGCACCGACCCGGCCATTCAGGCGGTTGCGCCGCCGGGTGTGCAATTCGATGCCCAGCAAGCCGATAGCAGCGCCGTCGCGCAATTGCGCAGGGTCATCGGCGGCCGGCAGGCTTTCGAACTGCAAGCCGGTGGGTGCAGGAGAATGCGCGAAACCCGGTGGGCCTTCGAGAATGCTGGCCCAGGGATGACCGTCAGCATCGACTGCGCCGTACAGCATGAACGGCAGTTGCTGATAGAACTGACGGTGCTGGTCCGGCATCTCGCTGCGAATCACCCTACGACCCAGGGTGTCCATTCGCTCGGCGACACCCACGTGTTCCTGCAGTTGTTTCTCGCCGGCATGCCACGGTGAATGTTCCATAACGGCCTCTCCCCTGCACCCAAGGCGCAGCGTTAACGAACGCGATTATCAGGCTGTTTGTTGTAGGCCAGCGGCGGTGCGCGGCATGCCGACAAACCCGGGCAAGGCTTCGATCCGCGCCAGCCAGGCCCGCACGTTGGCGTAATCCGCCAGCGACACATTGCCTTCCGGCGCATGGGCGATGTAGCTGTAAGCGGAAACGTCAGCGATGGTCGGCTCATTGCCCACCAGAAACTCGCTGTGGGCCAGTTCCTGATCCATCACTTTGAGCAGGTCATGTGAACGCTTAATCGCTTCATCAGCGTTGAAGGACGCACCAAACACCGTGATCAGCCGCGCTCTGGCGGGACCAAAAGCAATCGGCCCGGCCGCTACCGACAACCAGCGCTGAACCTTTGCCGCACCGACCGGATCCGTCGGCAGCCAGCGGCCGTTGCCGTATTTCTGCGCCAGGTACACCAAGATGGCGTTGGAATCGGCCAGCACCACGCCTTGATCATCCAGCACCGGTACCTGGCCAAACGAGTTGAGCGCCAGGAATTCCGGCTGCTTGTGCGCGCCTTTGGCCAGATCGACAAGGATCAGCTCGGTCGGCAGTTGCAGCAGGGACAGCATCAGCTCCGCACGGTGAGCGTGGCCGGAACGAGGGAAGTTGTAGAGTTTGATGGCGTGCATGATCGACTCCGCTGGGTGGTGGCGCCGTTCAAAGATTGATCAGCACCGATGGCAGCCATCATCTACCTGTCGCTAAAACAACAGAATAACCAGCATTCGCAATCCATTATTTCAGCCAGTGCAATAAAGCTTCAGACTTATGTGACGACCCCTGTGGGAGCGAGCTTGCTCGCGAATGCTATTTTTCATTCAACAGGGATGTTGGCTGATCCACCGCTTTCGCGAGCAAGCCCGCTCCCACAGGGGTTTGTGCCATCAGCCCAAAGCCGGATGTTCGCGCAGCGCCTTGACCATAAAGTCGACAAAACTACGAATCCGCGCCGGGGCCTTGCGTCCGCCCTGATACACCACGTGGATTGGCAGCGGCGGCAGCTCAAAGTCCGCCAGCACGATTTCCAGCTCACCGGCCGCGACTTTGCTCGACACTTGATAGGACAGGACGCGGGTAAACCCCAGGCCGAGGCTCGACGCCGTAATGGCCGCCTGATTGGCCGTGACCACCAGCCGTGGTTCCGGGCGAACGCTGAGCGGCTGGCCTTTATCGAGGAACGGCCAGCTCCGCAGTTGCCCGATGGACGAGGTGGCAACCACCGGCGCCCCGGACAATTCTTCTGGATGCCGAGGCCGGCCATGGGCGTTCAGGTAGGCCGGCGACGCACAAATCACCCGCCGCACCTCGCCGACCCGAATCGCGTGCTGATTACTGTCCGGCAGTTCACCAATGCGCACCGCCACATCAATGCCCTCCTCGACCATGCTCACCACACGATCGACCAACACGCCGTTGATGGTGACTTCAGGAAATTGATCGAGATAACCCACCATCAGCGGCGTCACGAACATCTCGCCGAACAACACCGGCGCGGTGACCGTCAGTTGCCCACGAGGCTGGGTATGACTGCCCGCCGCCGAATCCTCGGCTTCCTGCACCTCGGCGAGAATTCTCCGACAATCCTCCAGGTAACGCTGGCCCGCTTCGCTCAAATGCACGCTGCGAGTGGTACGTGTCAGCAGCAGCGTGCCGATGCGTTTCTCCAACGCAGCCACCGCGCGGGTGACGCTGGCCGCCGACATCCCCAAACGCCGCGCCGCCGCCGAAAAGCCTTGCGCCTGGGCGACGGCGGCGAATACCTGCATTTCCTGGAATCGGTCCATCGGTTGACTCCTGAGCACTGAAAAACGCGGGACCGAGGATTTCCGACAGGCCCTGGATTCGCTGAAAGACGGGTTTTAGTGGCATTCTGATTATTGTGACGTATAACCCTGAACGTTCACGCTTTCAATTGCCGAGACCATCCCCCGATGCCCTCCATTTACCAACTCAAACCGGCGTTCCAGAATCTGTTGCGACCGCTGGTGCAACGCTTGTTCGATAACGGCACCACCGCCAATCAAATCACCGTGCTGGCCGGGGTGATTTCGGTGGTGGTGGGCGTCGCGATTGCCTGTTTCGCCCAGCACCTGTGGGTGTTCGTGCTGATTCCAGTGTGGATGATCCTGCGCATGGCGCTGAATGCCATCGACGGCATGCTGGCCCGGGAATTCGGCCAACAGTCGCGTCTCGGCGCTTACCTGAATGAGCTGTGCGATATCGTCGCCGACTGCGCGCTGATCCTGCCGTTTGCGCTGATTGCCGACGTGAGCGTATTGATTGTGCTGTCGGTCACGCTGCTGGCATTGTTCAGCGAGTACAGTGGCGTGCTCGGGCCAATGGTCGGCGCATCGCGGCGCTATGACGGCCCGATGGGCAAAAGTGATCGGGCATTTGTCCTGGGCGTCCTGGCCACCGGCATCGCTATTGGCTGGATCAGCGCGTTGTGGATTAACGTTGTGTTTGGGGTGGTCGCCGTCCTGCTGGCTTACACCTTGGTCAACCGGGTCCGTCAGGGCCTTAAAGAAGTGCAGGAAAACGTTCCCTCGGCGTAACGCCGTCCCCAGCAGATGGACCCTCTAGCATATGGAGCATGCAATGCGCGAAACCCAGCAGCAGACCTTCACCACCCACGACGGCGTCGAGCTGTTCTATCGTCACTGGCCGGCCACCGCCGCCACGCCGGGCGAACCGCGCAAGGCAGTGCTGCTGTTTCATCGCGGCCATGAACATTCCGGGCGCATCGCCCACCTGGTGGATGAACTGGACCTGCCCGGCTTCGACTTCTTTGCCTGGGACGCCCGTGGCCATGGCCAATCGCCCGGCGCGCGCGGCGACAGCCCGAGTTTCGCCACCAGCGTGCGTGACGTGCAGACCTTTTGCGATCACCTGAGCGCGACTTACGAGATCGACGAAGAAAACATGGCGGTGATCGCCCAGAGCGTCGGCGCGGTGATCGTCTCAACCTGGGTCCACGACTACGCGCCGCGCATCCGTGCACTGGTGCTCGCCTCGCCAGCGTTCAAGGTCAAGCTCTACGTGCCGTTCGCTCGCCCGGGCCTGGCGCTGATGCGCAAGTTTCGCGGCAACTTTTTCGTCAACAGCTACGTCAAGGCGAAGTTTCTCAGCCACGACCCGGAACGCGTGTCGTCCTACGACAGCGATCCGCTGATCACCAAGGCGATTTCGGTCAATGTACTGCTCGGCTTGTACGAAGCCGCCGACCGCGTGGTGGCTGATGCCCAGGCGATTCAGGTGCCGACCCAGTTGCTGATTTCCGGCTCGGACTTTGTGGTCCACCGCAAACCCCAGGAACAGTTTTTCGAACGCCTGGGCAGCCTGAAAAAGGAAAAACACATCCTTCCGGGCTTCTTCCACGACACCCTCGGTGAGCGTAATCGCGCCGTGGCGGTGGCCAGCGCCAAGCGTTTTATCCTGCAAAACTTCGACTACCCGCTGGACCGCGCGTCCTTGCTCGACGCCGACAAAATCGGCCTGACCTGCGCCGAATCCGAATCCCTCGCCGCCCCGCTGCCGCACAACTCGTTGCGTGATCTGTACTGGCGCATGACCCGTGCCAGCATGCGTCTGGGCAGCAAATTGTCCGATGGCGTGAAATTGGGCTTCGACACCGGTTTCGACTCCGGCAGCACCCTCGATTACGTGTACCGCAACCAGCCCACCGGCAAGGGCGGGCTCGGGCGGATGATTGATCAGAACTACCTGAACTCCATCGGCTGGCGCGGCATTCGCCAGCGCAAACTCAACGTCGAAGAACTGCTGCGCCTGACCATGGGCAAACTGCGCGACGAAGGCCGCCCGGTGCGTATCGTCGATATCGCCGCCGGCCATGGCCGCTACATTCTTGAAGCCTTGCAAGGCGTCAGTCCGTCGCCGGAATCGATCCTGCTGCGCGATTACAGCGACATCAACGTGCGGGACGGCGGTGCGCTGATCCGCGATAAAGGCTTGGCCGACATTGCGCAATTCGTCAAAGGCGATGCGTTCGACCGCGCCGATTTGGCTGCGCTGGAACCCAAGCCAACACTGGCGGTGGTTTCGGGGTTGTATGAACTGTTTGCCGACAACACGATGGTCGGCGGCTCCCTGGCCGGTCTGGCCGAAGCCGTGGAGCCTGGCGGTTATCTGGTTTACACCGGTCAACCGTGGCACCCGCAGCTGGAATTGATCGCCCGCGCCCTCACCAGTCACCGTCAGGGACAGGCGTGGGTCATGCGTCGGCGCAGCCAGGCGGAAATGGATCAACTGGTGGAAGCCGCGGGTTTCCGCAAAATCACCCAGCGTGTGGATGAATGGGGGATCTTTACCGTGTCTCTCGCGCAACGGGTGCAATGATGGCGGCGGCCCCCCGAGAACCGGGTTTGCTCAAACCAGCCATACTTTGGCTGTTGTTGCTGGCGCCGCTGTTTTTCGCCAGCTACGGCTTTGCCACCTGGGTGACGAACCAGCGCAGCGACGTCGGCACTTTCGTTTTCGACTGGGAAAGCGCCATGCCTTTTTGGGCGTGGACCATCGTGCCCTACTGGACGATTGATCTGCTGTACGGTTTTTCATTACTGCTGCCCGACAGCCGCCACGAACTCAAGCGCCACGCCTTGCGCCTGCTCAGCGCTCAGGTGATTTCGGTCAGTTGCTTCCTGCTGTGGCCGCTGCGCTTCACCTTCGAACGGCCGGAACTGGATGGCGTATTCGGCTGGCTGTTCGCAGTGCTGGCGGGGTTCGACAAACCGTTCAATCAGGCGCCGTCGCTGCACATCGCGCTGCTGGTGATTCTGTGGGTCATGTACCAACGACACTCGCAAGGCGTGTGGCGCTGGCTGGTGCACGGCTGGTTCGCGCTGATCGGGATTTCGGTGCTGACCACTTATCAACATCACTTTATCGACTTACCCACAGGCGCCCTCGCCGGCTGGCTGTGCGTGTGGTTTTGGCCGCTGGATCGGCCAAGTCCCTTGAGCAGCCTGCGGCTGGCCAAGGATTCGAAGCGCTGGCGATTGGCCCTGCGTTATGGGGTGGGTGCCGCGATATTCGCGATTCCAGCCTTTGGCCTCGGCGGTGGATGGTTGTGGCTGATCTGGCCCGCCGTCGCGTTGCTGTTGGTGGCGCTGAATTACGCACTGTTCGACGCTGCCGGCTTTCAGAAACGCGCCGACGGTCGCCTGAGCCCGGCCTCCCGTTGGTTGTTCGCACCTTATGTCGCGGCGGCGTGGATCAATTCACGGCTGTGGACCCGCAAACATCCACAACCCAATGAGGTTGTGGATAACGTTTGGCTCGGCAGGCTTCCCGACGCTGATCAGTTGGCGCCGTTCAAAGCCGTGGTCGATCTCTGCGCCGAGCTGCCGCTCAATCCCCGAGGCCGCGCTTATCAAAGCATCCCGGTCCTCGACCTGACGGCACCGAATGCCGAGCAATGCCTCGCCGCCGCCCAAGCCATTGAGCAACTGCGCCAGCAAGGCCCGCTGCTAGTCTGCTGCGCGTTGGGTTATTCGCGCAGCGCCACGGCGGTCGCCGCGTGGTTGTTGCACAGCGGTCGAGCGACCAACGTCGATGCCGCCGTCGCGATGATCCGCGCCGCACGTCCGCACGTGGTGTTGCACCCGGCCCATCGCCAAGCATTGGAGAACGCCTATGCCGGTTGATATGGAATTGCAGGTGGTCGCCAGCCTGCTGCGCCGGGGCCGCACCCTCGATCAGTTATCCACATGGCTGACCGTGCTGGGGGTGTTGTTCGGGTTGCTGCAACTGCTGCTGATCACCCCGGTGACGCTGGGCGTGAGCCTCAGTGCCTGGCTGATCGTCGTGGGTCTGTTGCAAAAATACTGGGCGTTTCGGGTCGCCTTCGATGCTGACCTGTTTGCTCTGATCGCCCGCGACGCTGACGCACCGCAGGACCGCACTCAAGCCCTCGAGCAGGCCCTGCAAAACCTCAGTCTGCAACCGGCCAGCCGCGCCGGCCGGCCTTGGTCCGAACGTCAGCGCGGGGCTTTGAAACTGCTGCGTAACCAAGCGGTCCTACTGCTCGCGCAAGTGCTGCCCGCATTGGCGGTCATCCTCGCCAGCCCTTGGCTGTCCTTCGCCGGATAAGGAAATCATTCATGTTCGAACCTGTGGTCGCCACCCTCATCACCTCCATGGCCCGCACCGTCACCGGCGCCCGCAGCCTGTGGATGGGCTGCGCGCCGGAGCCGGTGCAACGGATCTACTTCGCCAACCACAGCAGCCACGGCGATTTCGTGCTGCTGTGGGCTTCGCTCCCTCCAGCCCTGCGCAAACTGACGCGACCGGTGGCCGGCAGCGATTACTGGAATAAAAGCGCTGTGCGCCGCTACATCATCAGCCGGGTGTTTAACGGCGTGTTGATCGACCGCGAACGCAAGGACCCTGTGGATAACCCGTTGCAGCCGATGCTCGATGCCCTGGAAAACGGCGATTCGCTGATCATTTTTCCCGAAGGCACGCGCAATCTGGAGGACGGCTTGCTGCCATTCAAAAGCGGCCTGTACCACTTGGCAAAAAGTTACCCACAGGCCCAGGTGATTCCGGTGTGGATCGCCAACCTCAATCGAGTCATGCCCAAAGGCCGGGTGCTGCCATTGCCGCTGCTGTGCACCACCAGTTTCGGTGCTCCGCTGCAATTGGAAGAAGACGAGAGCAAAGAGCACTTCCTGACCCGCAGCCGCGACGCCCTGCTGGCCCTCGCCCCGGAGCATTCCTGACATGGATCGACAAACCCTGATGCTGTTCGGCGGGATCGGCATGATTCTGGTGCTGGCCTCGCTGATTGGCCTGATTCTCAAACTGCGCACCCGTGGCACGCCGAATGCGGTGGTCGACAACCTCAACGCCCGGATCAACGCCTGGTGGGTGATGGTGCTGGTGATCGGCATTGCCTTCTGGCTGGGCACCGGCGCGGTGATCCTGCTGTTTTACGCAGTGTCGTTTTACGCCCTGCGCGAATTCCTCACCCTCACGCCGACCCGGCGCAGCGACTATCCCGCGTTGGTGGCGGCGTTTTACCTGGCGCTACCGCTGCAATACCTGCTGATCTATTTCGACTGGTACGGGCTGTTTTCGATTTTTATCCCGGTGTACGTGTTCTTGCTGCTGCCGATCCTTGCCTCCCTCGGTGGCGACAGCACGCACTTCCTCGAACGCGCCTCGAAAGTCCAGTGGGGCTTGATGATCGCAGTGTTCTGCGTGTCGTTCGTACCCGCCCTGCTAACCCTCGACATCGGCGGCTATGAAGGTCGCAACCTATTGCTGATCGCCTACCTGGTGATCGTGGTCCAGCTGTCGGACGTGTTGCAGTACGTGTGCGGCAAGCTGTTCGGCAAACACAAAATCGCCCCCAACCTGTCGCCATCAAAAACCGTCGAAGGCTTCGTCGGCGGCGTGCTGCTGTCCTCGCTGATCGGCGCAGCCTTGTGGTGGACCACGCCGTTCAACCCGTGGCAGTCGTTCTTGATCGCGCTGCTGATCAACCTGCTGGGGTTTGCCGGCGGCATCGTGATGTCGGCGATCAAGCGTGATCGCGGCGTGAAGGATTGGGGGCACATGATCGAAGGGCATGGCGGCATGCTGGATCGGCTGGATTCAGTGTGCTTTGCGGCGCCGATTTTCTTTCATTTGGTGCGGTATTGGTGGACTTGAAATAACTCAATTCCCGGACAAAAAAAAGACCGCAGCCGGGGCTGCGGTCTTTTTGTTTCTGTGAACAAGAAATAAAGATTGTCACAGATCCTCACCGATTTCGCGGCCTCCAAGGATGTTCGAAGAAGCGCATCGAAAAATAAAGGCTGTCACAAAAATCGATATCCACAACAAATGGAGCCTACTGCAATAAATAAAGGTTGTCACAGGCGATAACCAGGATCCGAAAGTCTCAAAGGGGCCCTAAATTTGAAGGCCTGCCGGTTATGATGCTTTAGCTGTAAGCATTACTAAGAGGGCAAACGAATGCTCATGACCGCGACTGAAAGCGAGCAGATATGACGGAATCAGATAACCGTGGCTCTATCTTCATCTCATACGCATGGGGCGAAAGCTTCGAGAACAAGGAATGGGTACGTCGACACATAGTTTCCTATTTGGATTGGAACCATGACGTCTTCTGGGATCGAGACAACATAGATTACGGCGAGCTACCAGACGTTGTCATTTCCAAACAGTTGGCCAAGCGACCACTGACGGTTTTGTGTCTTTGTGATCAGGACTATTTGCAATCGGCGAAAAAAGAAGGCTCCGGACTGACTCGTGAGCTACAGATGCTGGCCGAAATTATCGGTCAGCCTGGTGTCAGGGTTATACCGCTAATCCTTGAGTCTGGATGCACTGATCACCTACCGGATCCCTTGATCAATCGCATTTACCTAAATCTTCAGCCGTTAATGCAGCGGAACATAGATATCGGAATGACGGTAGCGGATCTGGCGGAAGGTTGCAGCCAGGCGGTGGTGCAATCCGGTATCAATGAGAAGCTGGGCGCATTCAAACTACGAGAGCGTGCCAATACTTATCTCAGGAAGAACCCAATAACGTTATGGGGCAACCCTCAAAATCATGAAGTCACTGTCTATTCTGAGGAAGCTGCACCCTACCTGCTAAAGCCTCCTAAGTGGATGTGGGAAAGCGATCGTTGGAATTACATGCTCAATGATGACGGCCCGATCTTTTGCCCCACCAAAGGAATCTGGCATTGGGAATATTGCGCTATCTCTCTGGAGATACGCCCATTGAGTACAGCGGCGGTATCGACATTTTTTCCGCAGCTGACCAGTGAGGACGAACAGGGGTTATTGAATGCGGCAGGCATACTGCTGGCATCCAAACTGTTCAATACCTTTAAAATTAATGAGATCTTCACGTTCAGTGCTGAGGATCTGACGACCTACCTGATCAACAGCGAAGAAGGATTTCATATTCTTGAGCGACTGCTGGACGCAGCCGAAGCCCTTTCCCCTGCATGACCCCGCTCACGCCGTCGCGTTGGACTCAATACGTGGAAAGGGCCTCAAGGCCTAGCGGCACGCTTCAGACGAGTTCTTGATTGAGATAGTGATTTACCTCCTTCACGACATTACGAGCGGTGCGTGTCACCCCGATCAACGTCGCGGAAGCCAAGCCAGTCCAGTCGCCATAACCAACTAGCCAAAGCCGAGGTTCGATTGAAGAGCGGTTGTCGTGAACGTCGACCCGCCCCTGTGAGTTGACCACGCCGAGCCCGCGCAGGTGGTTCAAGGAGGGAGCGAAACCGGTGCACCAGATAATGGCGTCAACCGCGGTCTCATCTCCATTTTTCCAGACAACGCCGTCTGGCATAAAAAACTCAAATGGTCGTACAGCGTTCAAAACACCACGTTCACGCGCTTCTTTCACCGACGGCACCATGACGATGTCACCCAAGCCGCCGGTTGGTTCGGGCAAATCTCGCCCCTGCTGATGGGCTTTCAGGCGCTCAGTGGCACGTTCAAAAAGCACACGACCATCTACGTCATCTGGCAAAAACTTTGGATCATCCAGGGTCACCCAAGTGGCATCAGCCACCTTGGATACCTCGGCATAGATCTGGGCACCTGAGTTACCACCGCCGATAACTAGTACCCGTTTACCTTGGAACGACTCTGCACAACGGTAGTGCGCTGAGTGAATCTGCTGACCTTGATAAAGCTCGCTTTTCGGGTAATGGGGAATGAGGGGATTGCTCCAAGTCCCGGTCGCGCTGATTACGACTTTGGCATCCCAATACTCACTTTCTGAGTGGACCCGCAGACCGAAAATCCGAGGCTCAACGTCCGTGACCTCTACGGGACGTACGATAGGAAACCCGTACCTGCTTTCGTACTGTGCCAAGTAATCAACAACATGATCTCGACCGGGATTGCCATCAGTTACCGGTGGCATCGGCCACCCTGCGATGGAACTCCAGGCAGACGGTGAGAACAGCTGCAATGAATCCCATCCATGACGCCACGCACCACCCGGGCCTTGTTCTGCATCTAACAGAACGAACGACAAGCCAGTGCGTTTGAGGAAGTAAGCCGTTGTCAGCGCAGCCTGACCTGCTCCAATGACCACCACATCCAGCAGTGTGTTTTGAGTGCCCATTAACTACTCCCTCCGGCTAAGACAAAGCTTTCAAAGTCGCTCGATGTAAGAGACGTGCGAAGGTTTTTGGATTGCTCGCGGCCGCAGTTGCTGTACCAACTCAACAGCACGGGTACGCGGCATCCCTCTGTCGATCATGAGTTTTGCGGCGACCAACCCAGTGCGTCCCGACCCACCTTTGCAATGAATCGCAATGGCCTGGTTTGCGTCCAGAAGCTTCGACAACGCTGGGAGAGCCTTCTGCCACCGGGTCTCAAATTCAGCGTCAGGAGCCTCATCGTCCTCAATCGGTAGCTGGTACCAAGCGAGCCCTGCCGCTTGGACTTGCTGACCTAACTCACCAACACCGTTGTGAGTGAGTTCGGCGTCGGACATCAGACTGACGATGGCACTGGCGCCTGCGTTTTTCAGAGTGCCGAGCGCTTGCTGGAGCGACTCATCCTGAGTGCCCGGACACGGGGTAAAGATGAGAGAGCCCGCACCGTCTGGCATTGCTAGGATCGAGAAAGGGTGAGACATAATGAGATCCTTAGATGGAGCGCTGATTCACTCGTTTCGACAGCTCTTCAGCCGACTCTTTGCGTTCCGAGTAACGGTCTACCAAGTAGTCCTGACGGTCACGCAATAGCAGGGTGAACTTCATCAGCTCCTCCATCACGTCGACCAGGCGATCGTAGTAAGACGAAGGCTTCATACGCCCATTTTCGTCGAACTCGGTGAACGCCTTGGGCACTGAAGACTGATTGGGGATTGTCACCATGCGCATCCAGCGACCCAGAACTCGCAACTGATTCACCACGTTGAAAGACTGAGAGCCGCCGCAAACCTGCATTACTGCGAGAGTTTTACCTTGGGTTGGACGTACTGCGCCCATCGCCAAAGGCACCCAGTCGATCTGAGCTTTAAAAACGGCGCTCATCGATCCATGACGCTCCGGAGAACACCACACCTGCCCTTCCGACCACTGCATTAGCTCGCGGAGTTCCGCGACTTTGGGGTGGGTATCCGGAGCATCATCAGGCAGTGGTAATCCTGACGGGTTGAAGATTCGTGTTTCCGCACCGAAGTGCTCCAGCAACCGCGCGGCTTCTTGGGTAACCAACCGGCTGAACGAACGCTCGCGGGTCGACCCGTAGATCAGAAGGATGCGCGGTTTATGCGTGGACGGCTCACGAGGAGTGAGTCGTTCCATGCTTGGGACGTCGATGAGATCTGCTTCGATGTTTGGAAAATGGTCCTTCATAGTGACTCCTGGCCCCTGCGACGCTTGGCCTACAATGTGCCGATGCGGGCTAGCTCAGTTTTAAGGTCTTCTTTGCTCAACGTAGCGATAGGCAACGAAATGAAAGCGTTGACCCGCTCCTGGATTTTGCTCAGCGTTTGCTGGAATGCCGCCTCGATATGCGCTTCAGATCCCGTAGCTTCGGAGGGATCTGCCAGCCCCCAGTGAGCCTTGAGCGCTGGGCCAAAGAAAATCGGGCAGGCTTCGCCGGCAGCCCGATCGCAGACCGTGATCACGATGTCTGGTGGCGACCCTTCAAAGGCATCGGATGCTTTACTGCTAAGGCCTTCAGTAGGGATACCAGCTGCTTTGAGCGTTTGAATCGCTCGCGTGTTTACCCGGCCACTTGGGAAGCTTCCGGAACTGACAGCTTCCATTCCTTCAGGAGCAAGGTGATTGAACACCGCTTCGGACAAAATGCTCCGGCAGCTGTTGTGGGTGCACATGAATAGGACTTTCATCGTGATCTCCTGGAATCAAAAGCTGAGGCGCAAAGCCAAGGCGCTCAGGGTGGCAATGAGGATTGGAAGCGTGAGCACCACACCGGTCTTGAAGTAGTAACCCCAACTGATGGTGATGTCCTTTTTAGCCAGCACGTGTAGCCAGAGCAGTGTGGCTAGGCTGCCGATTGGAGTGATTTTCGGACCAAGATCGCAGCCAATGATATTCGCGTAGACCATGGCTTGATGAACTACGCCAGTCGCTTCCGTTGCATGGATCGAGAGCGCGCCGATGAGCACTGTTGGCATGTTGTTCATGATCGAAGAAAGCACGGCGGTCAGGAGTCCTGTACCCAGCGATGCCCCCCAAATGCCATATCCAGCGAATACGTTGAGCAATTGAGCAATGTGGTCAGTCAGTCCGGCGTTCTTCAAGCCATACACCACCAGGTACATGCCCAGCGAGAAGATCACGACTTGCCATGGCGCGCCCTTGAGCACCTTGCTGGTGTTGATGGCGTGACCTTTGGCTGCGATGACATAGAGCACCAATGCGCAGGCGGCGGCGATGGCACTGATGGGGATACCCAGTGGCTCGACAATGAAAAAGCCGACCAGTAACGCGAGCAGCACCCACCATCCTGCCACGAAGGTTGCGCGATCGCGTATCGCATCCTCTGGGGCATGGAGCTGTGTCAGGTCATAAGTCTTGGGTAAGTCTTTTCGGAAAAACCACAGGAGCATTCCCAGCGTTGCAGCGATGCTGACCAAGTTGACCGGCACCATGATCGCCGCGTACTCGCTGAAGCCAATGTTGAAGTAATCGGCCGAAACGATATTCACCAGGTTGGAAACCACCAACGGCAAACTCGCTGTATCAGCAATGAATCCTGCGGCCATCACAAACGCCAGAGTCGCTGCGGGTGAAAAGCGCAGGGCCAGCAACATGGCGATCACGATAGGAGTAAGGATCAGCGCCGCGCCGTCATTGGCGAACAGTGCTGACACAGCTGCTCCCAGCAAGATGATGAAGGCAAACAACTTGCGGCTGCTGCCACCTCCCCAGCGAGCGACATGCAGGGCTGCCCACTCGAAGAAACCAGCCTCGTCGAGCAGCAGACTGATGATGATCACGGCGATGAACGTCGCCGTGGCGTTCCACACGATATTCCATACTACCGGGATGTCGCCGAGACTGACCACCCCGCTCAACAACGCAAGCACGGCACCCAATGAGGCACTCCAGCCAACACCCAGCCCTTTGGGCTGCCAGATGACCAGAACGATGGTGACGATGAAAATAAGTAGAGCGATTAGCATGCGAGCGGCTCGTTTCGAAAGGTTGGATCAGCCGCACACGGTCTGACTGACTGGGCGATCGTTCATTTCACAGAGCCGTTTGGTTTCTGTGTCCAGCCACTGCTGGTTGGCATCAACGACACCCTTAAGCACTTCGGTGACCCAGGTCGGCAGTTCGGGATGGAGTCGGTAGTAAACCCATTGGCCCTGGCGCCGATCCGCCAGTAACCCGGAGGATCTCAGCAGTGCGAGATGTCGAGATATTTTTGGTTGGCTTTGCTCAAGAGCGGCCGTCAGTTCGCATACACAGAGTTCTCCCTCGCGGGCGATGAGTAGCGTTATTTTGGTTCGAGTGTCATCTGCCAGGCTTTTGAACAAAACGGTAGGAGTGATTGGCTCGTTCATGAGGCCTCCAAGTGTTTGGTTTTCACCAATACAAATAATTTGATGCGTTCGTGGATATCGTGAAGGGCGTGTTTGAAGGCGTCCGGGTGGGAGCTGCTCACTGGATCCTCAAAGTCCCAGGCAAGCACTTCACCTGCCTTGGGCATCGCCAGACATTCACGCGCAGATTTGTCGCAGAGGGTGATCACGTAGTCGAAATGCTCGTCACGAAACTCTTCGACGGACTTGCTATGTAGGCCTTGGGCGTTAATTCCGACGTGAGCCAGTTCGCCAATGGTTCGAGGATCAACGTCAGTGGGTTCGGTACCTGCACTGAACGCTTCGAAACGCGCGTCGCTGTGTCTAAGCAGTGCTTCAGCCAGCTGAGATCGAGCGGAGTTAGCAACGCAGATAAAAAGCACTTTGATGGGGGCGCTCATGAACACACCTCACGCATATGGGAAATCGAACATACGATAATTCGAATATACGGTAAAGCGAATGTATCAGGAGACGCGCGCACTACCCTTCTGCGATTTTCACGAGAACCGCAGATTGGTTATTTCACCCGGAAACGGAACCGGGCGAGAGTCGTTGAAAATCAGGGGAGGCGGCAGCTGCTTACCGCAACGTCAGCAGCATTTGCTTGGCAAATACTCGTCACGGCTAAGGTCTTTCAGACCGCAGCGTTTTTCGGTGGCTTTAGCGAAGCGACGAAGCATTTCGATCGCCCCGTCACGTGCTTCTTTCGACAAATCGCAGGCCAAGTTGCGAGCTTCACCCACCAGATCCGACCGAATACTTTCATAAATGGCCGTGCCTTCTGGCGTCACCGTGATCGCCAGGGCGCGGCCGTCAGTTGCGTCGGGCACACGGCGAACCAGCCCTTGTTTGGCAAGCGAATCGACCAGCCGACTGGCGTTGCTCTTATCGAGAAAAAGCTCGCTGGCCAACGATTGAACGCGAACCGGCCCTGCCTTAATCACATGCTCAAGTGCGTAGCATTGAGTGACGGATAAGCCCTCGCAGCAGCTGCGATCTCTGTCACGAAACTGGTACACGCGAACCAAATGACTCAGCGCTTCATAGAGCTGTTCGGCATCCTGGTCGATCTGATCATTCGTTGGCATAGCACTCGGCTCGCAATTCCGGGAAAACGCTAATACCACCTTAGCAGTCGTAGCGACACTTTTTTTGGGCATAAGGGCCAGCGAAATTGTTCCAAGATATTAGTTGCGGCTCGCAACGTATTTTGCGATTGTGAATTGGAGATGAGGCTTGTAGGTCTCTGAGAGGCAGTTCTGGAAACGCTTGGAGGTACATGGATGTTGGTAGAAGCGCTTAGGACGAAAACAGGCTCCCGGTTACGGAACCTATGGAGCAGCTTTTCCATTCCTCTCCCTGTTGCAATGCTGCTGACTGCAATTCTGATCCCCATTCTTGCCGGGACTAGCAGCGGTGACGTGTTCCAATCGCTGAGCAAAGGATTCGGAAACAACCTCGGCTATTTCGCCATCGTCATCCTGAGCGCGTTTTTCATTGCTGGCTGGATCTCGACGCAGGGAAGCGCTTCCTTCGGAAAGTTCGGTATATCACTGTCACCTTTGCTCGGTGCCGGCATGGTATGTCCCGATACCGCCTACGCCTCTCTTGCTCCCATCGCAGGACAGCACAGAAAGTACATTGCGATCGGATGCTACTCGGGGTTCAAGCTTCTGATGCCCGCAGGCCCGCTGATCATTGGGATCGGGTTGGGGGCCAATACTCATGATCCGAAATTTCTGTATTTAGGGCTGCTGCTTACGGTCGTTACCTGGGTGGCCGGGACGATCTGGACTTACTGGACGACACGCTCAGACTTTTCATCCCCAAGCGATTTTACTGACTCAGCCGCGCCTCAGGACTCGGTTATCAGAGTCATTCTCCCTCTGGCTGTATTTTTCGTGCTCCTGATCACCGGCTACGTCATTCCCAAAAACCAGCACTCCGTAATCGAGTTCTTCACTACTCCCGCCGGTGCGCTGATCGCCACATCGCTGTTGATCGCAGTTAGCTGCAAACCTGGCGAGGTTCAAGATCTGCTGTCCAAAGCAATGCGTAGAACCAGCTCGTTATTGTTCACCATAGGTTGTGCGTCTGCGTTGGGCCAAGCCCTCGGTATGGTGCTTCCGAAAGATCTGATTCAGCAGGCATTCAGCGCGTCGGGCAGCACCGCGCATATTTTGGTTGGGGTATTCCTGCTGGCAGCGGTATTCAAAACACTGAATGGCTCTTCGCTTGCGACCTTCGCTGCCATCCCTCCCGTTCTCTCGCCGATCCTGGCGTCCAGCGGGGTGGACTTGATGAGCGTCACATTCGCCGTGTGTCTGGGATCCTTCGTCGCCATTCTCCCTAACGACAGTTATTACTGGCTGGTCAAATCGGACGCTTTTCCCGACTACAGCACTGCCAGGTATATGCGCTTGGTAACTGCCGGCTCAGTTCTACAAGCATTGATAGGTCTGGCAGTTCTTCTGCTGATATCGCTTTAACTTCGAATTCCTACAAAACCAACAGTGACTCCAGTCACCGAATCGTCGTGCCTGAGCTCAAGGAGAAAGAGAATGAAGTACCTGGTCGCCAGTACATTCGAAGGGGGGTATCAACCGCTCAACGCGATATCTGCAACCACAGCTCTACTCGATGCAGATATCGAAGCGCAGTTGATCGATATCTACGTCGAAGGGCTTTCCCTGGAGAGATTCAGCGACGCAGATTTGGTCTTCATCTGCGTACCGCTTTTTGACTCTCTAACTGCGGGAACGCAGCTGGCCAAGCAGCTTAAAGAAGCAAAGCCCTCCCAGAAAATTTGCTTCTTCGGTCAATACGCGACCATCAATGCAAAAAGCCTGGCCTCTAAGTACGGTGACTACGCGATCGCAGGCGAGTGGGAAAAACCCATTGTCAGCTTGGCTAAACACCTGAGTGGCGAGCAGGGACAAGATCTGCGCGGAGTGATCGATCGTACTCGCGGCCTTTCCAGTGAAATCGTAGTACCTCAGTTGATCCGTGACGGGTTCCGCCTGCCGCGCAGGGACTTGGCACCGCCTCTACACAAATATCCCCAACCTCAGCTGGAGAAGTTGCTCGGCGAAAAGAAAGTTGTGGGTGGGGTCGAAGGGTCGCGCGGATGTCACCATAAGTGTTCCTACTGTTCGGTGTATGCAGCCTATGACGGCAAGGTGCTTTTGGTCTCCGACGATCTCGTTGAGCGCGACGTGGCGAACCTCGTCGCGCAGGGAATGACTCACCTCACATTCACGGATGCCGATTTTTTCAATGCCAAGAAGCACGGTTTGAAAATCATCCGGACTCTGCATTCACAGTTCCCCGACCTCACGTACGACTTCACCACTCGCGTGGATCATATTCTCGAAAACAAAGACGCCATCAAGGAAATGGGGCAGCTCGGGCTTGCTTTCATCACCACCGCGCTGGAGTTCCCCAAGCAGGAAGTTCTCGACCAGGTCTTCAAGGAAATGAACGTGCCCATGATTGAGGAGGCGTTGGCGTTCCTGAAGGAGACCGCCGTCAAGGTCAACCCGACCTTCATCACGTTCAACCCCTGGGTGAGCCTTGAGGATATGGCCGAGCTGCACGACTTCATTGCTCGCAACGAACTGGAGAACATCGTCGACCCCATCCAGTTTGAGACTCGGCTGCATCTCTACAAGGGCTCACCGTTGCTCAACAACGACACGGTGAAGGAATTGCAGTTGGAGGAGCACGAGTTTCATTTCGACTGGCAGCATTCGGATTCCCGCCTGGACAAGCTCTTCATGGACTCGGTCACACCGCCAGAAGAAGGTGTGTTCAAACGTTGCTGCCTGAAATGCTAAGGAGATAACAGATGTCGTCACTTACTTTGTTGCAGGCGGCTCTCAGGCTAGCCAACCAAACTGATGGTCTTCAGGTCCCGGGCCATATTGCTTGGCGCGCTCATAGCGATGCGTTGAACAGGTCGCTGAAGGATGGAAAAGACACTCTTTTCATTTGCTCCGCGAGCCGCAATGACGAACTCACAGCCCAGTATGGGCAGGCTCAGGGTGTAGCGTTCAGTCCGAGTGCGGGCGAAGCCAATCCCACTGCGGCCGTGTTCGCGAACATTTACTGGGAAGGGTTCAATGCTGAGCCCGAGTTTGGCCGAATCGCGCAATCGCTCTATGAGCGACTGCAACGTCATGGTCGACTGGTATTTCCGGCGATTCTGTCTGATGAGGAAGCCGTTTCTATCCGGGCCTTTACTGTGGAAGGTTTGGAGTGCAAGAACGCGCTAACTGAGCCGGCTATTGCCGAGCAACTCTGCGAGGCGGGCTTCCATGGCATCACCTATGAGCTCGCATCCGAGGTGCCTGTGTCCATTCAGGACGGCATTGAGTTCCGCCTGTTCACCGTGAGCGCATACAAGGGTAAGGCCGGCGTGTGCCTCGACCAAGGGCATGCCGTTATCTACAAGGGGCCTTGGAAGCATACGGTCGACGACGACGGCCATACCTACCAACGCGGCGTCCGTACAGCGGTGTGCGAGAAGACCTTCAATCTCTTGATGTCAGCGCCTTACCAAGGCCAATTCATACCAGTGCGCTGCTATGTCGAGCCGGCCTTGGACAAGAGCGGTTTCTTCGACTGCAACACGCCTTCAGTTCGAGATCCCAAGGTCACCAAAGGGCTTGTGCCCATCGCAGGCTCTGCCGAGGAATCGTGCTGCGCTGATGGTAGTTCGTGCTGCTAAACGGGAGATGTGAGTAATGACTTCTGCAATTGAAAACACAATCATCGCGGACTACACCGAAGCGTTGAGCAACGGCAACGTCGTCCTTGAATCGCAACTCACTGAGAGCTGCTGCAGCGACGCTTATGGCGCTCAGTACCTGAAGAACATTCCAAAGCGAATCATCGAAGCCAACTTCGGATGCGGTAACCCGACCAAGTATGTACGCGAAGGTGATGCCGTCCTGGACTTAGGATCAGGGTCTGGTCTGAACTGCTACGTAGCTGCCCAAATCGCCGGCAGTAAGGGTGCTGTCTTGGGTATCGATATCAACCCAAGCATGTTGCAGATCGCTCGTGGTGAAGCGAATGCCTTTCAGAAGGCAACGGATAGCGCACCATTGCGTTTCTATAAGGCATCCGCGAGCAACCTGAAAGTCGATCAGGAGCTGGCCGAGGAACGCCTGCATACGG
Organism: Pseudomonas nunensis; assembly: GCF_024296925.1. Lineage (NCBI taxonomy): Bacteria > Pseudomonadati > Pseudomonadota > Gammaproteobacteria > Pseudomonadales > Pseudomonadaceae > Pseudomonas > Pseudomonas nunensis. The sequence goes on along the minus strand of NZ_CP101125.1, from coordinate 6,246,043 downwards.
AGCCTTGTGCTGATTGGGCATCGTGGAAAAACTTCGAGCAGTTCATCAGCGATAGCTCCCAGTCCAAGCCTCTTATCGGCAATCAGTCTGTCGATCTGGTGATTTCGAACTGCGTGATCAATCTGGTTGGTGAGAACGAAAAGCAGAATGTTTTCGCCGAAATATATCGGGTACTGAAACCAGGCGGGCGCTTTGCAATTTCTGACAACGTCTCAGATATCGCCATTCCTGACGAATTGAAACGAGACACCAAGCTGTGGTCGGCCTGCTACTCGGGCGTGCTTCAAGAACAGGAGTTCTACAAGCAGCTTCAAGAGGTCGGTCTGACGGGAATAAAGATTGAGGCGAGGAACGACGCCTCAACCAAGCGAATAGGCTCTGTCCGGTTCTACTCCGTCACTGTTACTGGTACCAAGCCTGAAGTTCAGAGCGGGAAGTCTGTGACGGTGATCTACCGAGGGCCTGGGCTTGAACTCACTGGCGATAGCGGCAGGGTTTACAAGCGCGGTGTGCCCACGGAGTTGGCCTCAGAAGATGCCTACCTTTCCGCAGACGATGCGCTGTATGTCGTGGAAGGGAGTCAGCCCGTCAAGCCCAAGTCCTGCTGCTCGTAACAGCGTCTGCGGCTACGAGCCAGCTCAGTAGCCGCTACCCCTCAAATCTCTCCTCATAGGCCTATCCAATGAGTACTTCACGGAAGATCTTGGCTGAGTTTCTCGGTACAGCAGTTCTGCTGTGCACCGTAGTTGGTTCTGGAATCATGGGTCAGCGCCTGGCGAACGGTAACGATGCGCTAGCGCTTCTTGCCAATGCGCTGGCAACTGGCGCGAGCTTGTATGTACTGATCGTGTGCTTCTCCACTTTTTCCGGTGCGCACTTCAACCCGGTGGTCTCTGTAGTCGATTATTTGCGCGGAGGACTGAGCAGTAAGCAACTGGGCCCCTACGTGGCGGCTCAAACAACGGGTGCAATCTTCGGGGTATTCGCTGCGCATTTCATGTTCGAGCTGCCTGTAGTCGAGTTCTCCCATCATGTTCGCACAGGGCCATCACAATGGTTCAGTGAGTACCTGGCAACGTCGGGATTGGTGCTGACAATTCTGTTGTGCGATAAATATCACAAAGCAAAAGTGCCTCAGGTGGTTGCCGCGTATATTGTCGCAGCCTACTGGTTCACGTCCTCTACGAGCTTTGCGAATCCGGCGGTGACGATTGCTCGCGGGTTCACCGATACGTTCTCGGGGATACGGATATCAGACGTACCGCCATTCATCATTGCGCAGTTTTTCGGTGGGCTGACGGCGTTGTTCCTGGCGAAGGTTCTCGGTGGTAAAGAGGTCGTAGTGGATATCCCGCAGCCTGGACTCCACGAGCAGAAGCTACCAATTCAGTGAACGGTGCTCTCTGCGGTTCGTGGATGCGGTGAGCCCGTTTGAGGCAAAGTTCACGGTTCTATCGCGACATTCTGAATGGCTGGGCCTAGGTGGTTCAGCCCTTCAAACGCGGTTCTTTAAGGGGCAGCAAGGAAAGACATGAATTATAAAGTGAGGGTTGCTACACCCGCTGATGCCTCTGACATCCAGGCTATCTATGCGCCGATGGTTTTGGACACGGTCATCTCGTTTGAGCTGACGCCACCGACTGTCGATGAGATGGCAGCACGAATAGCCGCAACACTGCCAACGTATCCCTATCTGGTAGCAGAGATGGACGGCAAGGTCGTTGGATACGCTTATGCCAGCCAGCATCGAGCCAGGGAAGCCTATCGTTGGTCGGTGGATGTCACCGTCTATATCGACCCAGCCGTACACAGAAAAGGAATTGGTCGTGCGCTTTATCAGCGGCTTCTACCGCTCCTTGAGAAACAGGGGTTTCATGCAGCTTATGCCGGCATCGCCTTACCCAATGCGGGAAGCATCGGTATCCATGAAGCGCTCGGCTTCACCCACATCGGTACGTACCCTGAGGTTGGGTTCAAACACGGCCAATGGCATAGCGTGGGTTATTGGCGCAAACCACTTTGTGCGGCGACGCCGCCAATAGAAATCATCCCGTTCAGTGACTAAAAGGGAGAATAGAGAAAGCTCCGCCGTTGATTTCAACAGCAAGCGATTACTCATAGAGTACCCAATGCTTTCGCAGGTTAGCGGATAGCTAGATATCAACAACATGAGAACTCGCTCAAGCTCATCACCTCTAAATGGAAAGGCTTTGATAGCTCGATCATCTTTGAATTCAGGTCGATCCTCAGGTCACAGGAACAGGTGAGAAAAGCGCGTAGCCTCTAAGAATCAGTAAGTTCTTAGTTTTGCCTTGCGAAAGTCGTTTGTAGAGAACCAGCTTTCAAACATTAAGAATCACAACCTCACAAAAAGATTGTGAACCTCATTCACGATTGCGGTTCTTCCCCGACTTAGGGAAGCGACTACAACCGTGACCAGCTTTATTTATTGCAGACAATAAGTTACGTCACCTGTGGATAACTTATTCCACAGTCACCGACTTCGCCAGGTTACGCGGCTGGTCAACGTCCGTACCTTTCAACACCGCCACGTAGTACGACAGCAACTGCAGCGGGATGGTGTAGAGGATCGGCGACAGGATGTCGTGGATGCTCGGCATTTGCACGACGTGGGTGCCTTCGCCATTGGTCATGCCGGCTTTCTGGTCGGCAAAGACGATCAGCTCACCGCCACGGGCGCGGACTTCCTGGAGGTTGGATTTCAACTTCTCCAGCAGTTCGTTGTTCGGCGCCACGGTGACCACTGGCATGTCGTTATCCACAAGCGCCAACGGACCGTGCTTCAGTTCACCGGCCGGGTAGGCTTCGGCGTGGATGTAGGAGATTTCCTTGAGCTTCAGGGCCCCTTCCATTGCTACCGGGTATTGCGCGCCGCGACCGAGGAACAAGGTGTGGTTCTTGTCGGCGAACAGCTCGGCGATTTTTTCCACGGTGCTGTCCATCGCCAGCGCTTCGCCCAGACGGGTTGGCAGGCGGCGCAGTTCTTCCACCAGCGTGGCTTCGACGCCTGGAGCCAATGTATTGCGCACTTGACCGAGGGATAGGGTCAGCAGCAACAGGCCGACCAACTGAGTGGTGAAGGCTTTGGTCGAGGCCACGCCGATTTCACGACCGGCCTGGGTCAGCAGGGTCAGGTCGGACTCACGCACCAGCGAGCTGATGCCGACGTTGCAGATCGCCAGGCTGGCGAGGAAACCGAGTTCCTTGGCGTTGCGCAGGGCGGCCAGGGTATCGGCGGTTTCGCCGGACTGGGAGATGGTCACGAACAGGGTGTCAGGCTGAACGACGACTTTGCGATAGCGGAATTCGCTGGCAACTTCGACCTGGCACGGGATTCCGGCCAGCTCTTCGAGCCAGTAACGGGCAACCATACCGGCGTGGTAGCTGGTGCCGCAGGCCACGATCTGCACGTTGCGAACCTTGGCGAACAACTCGGGCGCTTCCGGACCGAAGGCCTGCACCAACACTTGTTGCTGGCTCAAGCGCCCTTCCAGCGTACGTTGTACGACCGTAGGCTGCTCGTGGATTTCCTTGAGCATGAAGTGGCGGTATTCGCCCTTTTCAGCGGATTCGGCATTGTCGCCGTACTGCACGGCTTCACGCTCGACGGCTTTACCGTCGATGTCCCAGATTTGCACGCTGTCGCGGCGGATTTCGGCGATATCGCCTTCTTCCAGGTACATGAAGCGGTCGGTAACCTGACGCAGGGCCAGTTGGTCGGAAGCGAGGAAGTTTTCCCCCAGGCCCAGGCCAATCACCAGCGGGCTGCCACTGCGCGCGGCGACCAGACGATCGGGCTGATCGGCACTGATCACCGCCAGGCCGTAAGCACCGTGCAATTCTTTGACGGTCGCCTTGAGGGCCACGGTCAGGTCATGCAGATCCTTGAGTTTATGCGCCAGCAGGTGGGCAATGACTTCGGTATCGGTATCCGAGGTGAACACATAACCCTGAGCCTTCAACTGTTCGCGCAGGGCTTCGTGGTTCTCGATGATGCCGTTGTGCACAACGGCCAGGTTCTGCCCGGAGAAATGCGGGTGGGCGTTGCGTTCGCAAGGGGCGCCATGGGTTGCCCAACGGGTATGCGCGATGCCCAGGCGACCGATCAGCGGCGCCTCCGCCAGGGCTAGATCCAGCTCGCTGACCTTGCCCGGACGACGGACGCGATCGAGGATCCCGTCGTTAGTGAAGACCGCCACACCGGCGCTATCGTAGCCACGGTATTCCAGGCGCTTCAGACCTTCGAGCAGGATGGCGGTGATGTTACGTTCTGCGACTGCGCCGACAATTCCACACATGCTATTTCTCCTGACTGACAGCCGCGATGATCAAGTTGATACCGCGAGCCTGAATCTGATCCCGTGCCTCCAGCGGCAGGCGATCATCGGTAATAAGGGTATGGACACTGCTCCAGGGCAGTTCCAGGTTGGGGATCTTGCGGCCGATCTTGTCGGCCTCCACCATCACCACCACTTCCCGGGCGACTTCAGCCATCACACGGCTCAAGCCCAGCAATTCGTTGAAGGTGGTGGTGCCACGGACCAGATCGATGCCATCGGCACCGATGAACAACTGGTCGAAGTCGTAAGAGCGTAGTACCTGCTCGGCGACCTGCCCTTGAAAGGATTCGGAATGGGGGTCCCAGGTGCCGCCAGTCATCAACAGCACGGGTTCGTGCTCCAATTCGCTCAAGGCGTTGGCCACGTGCAGCGAATTGGTCATGACCACCAGGCCGGGTTGCTGACCGAGTTCCGGGATCATCGCCGCCGTGGTACTGCCGCTGTCGATGATGATGCGCGCATGCTCACGAATCCGCGTGACGGCGGCGCGAGCGATGGCTTGCTTGTACTTGGAAACCGGTTGGCCGAGATCCGCCACCAGTTCCTGTGGCATGGTGATCGCGCCACCGTACCTGCGCAGCAACAGACCATTGCTCTCAAGGGCCGCCAGATCCTTGCGAATCGTCACTTCCGAGGTTTCGAAACGTTTGGCCAACTCATCCACGCTCACTTCACCCTGCTCATTGAGCAAGACGAGGATGTTGTGGCGACGTTGTGGTGTATTGCGCTTCGACATGGGCTGGTAAGTTTCGATTCGAAAGATAACGTAAGCAATCAAAACCTATTGTCGAAACTTCGTCAAGGGGCTCGAGCGTTATCTGCGGGACCGGCAATAAGCAGAAGGCTGCCAGTCACTGCTGCAAGGGGACAGTTTTAAGCGCAATGCGCGTATAAAAACGACTTCCCGGGGGTACGGGTTGTATTTTCCGATGTGGGCGCTGGCACGTTACTGCAAACTGAGCCATGCCCCGATTTCAGCGCTTGAGGTAGATTTAAGCCATGGACGAATCACTGATACTGGTGAATCACAATAATCAGCAACCAGGCACCGGCCACAAGCTGCCAATCCAGAGTGAAGGGCTGGTTAATCGAACCCGCACCAGTCTCCCCATCGATCCTGTCCGCTATCAGGATGAAATCCTCGCGCAAGTATCTCGCACGTTCGCCTTGACCATTACCCAGTTGCCCGCCGAACTTTACCCGGCAGTCACCAACGCCTACTTGCTGTGTCGCATCGCCGATACCATCGAAGACGAACCAGGGCTCACCGCCGGACAAAAACGCTATTACGAAAATCTCTATCTGGATGCCGTATCCGGCCGCGCAGATCCTCAGGCTTTCAGTGACGAGTTGAGCCTGTGCCTGACGGATCAGACCCTTCAGGCGGAACATGATCTGGTCCGGCACCTGCCACAGGTGTTGGCCGTAACACGCACCCTCAAACCCTCTCAGCGAGAGGTCATCCTGCAGTGCCTGAGCGTGATGACCCAAGGCATGAGCGAGTTTCAGGAGAATGCCGGCTTGCAGGGTTTAGCCACACAGCGAGAGCTGGATCGTTATTGCTATTGCGTCGCCGGCGTCGTGGGAAAGCTGCTGACCGAGTTTTTCATCGATGTTGAACCCAGCCTGTTACCCCAACGAGAAAACCTGCATCGGTTGGCTGTTTCGTTTGGTACGGGTCTGCAATTGACCAATATCCTCAAGGATCAATGGGACGACCGTCTGCGGGGTGCTTGCTGGCTGCCTCGGGACCTGCTTGCCAAGCATGGTGTCCAGCTCGCGCAGCTAAAGGCGGGGCAAGATGACCCGAACTACACACGGGCGCTGGCGGAACTGATTGGCACCGCCCACTCCCATTTGCAGCAGGCGCTGCAATACGCCCTGCTCATCCCGGCCAGCCATGAGGGCATTCGGCGATTTAATCTGTGGACGATTGGTCTGGCGTTGTTGACGTTGCGTAAGGTTCATAGAAACCCCGCCAGAACAGTCAAGGTGTCGCACGCTCAAGTGGCGTGGGTCATGCGCCTGACGCGACTGTCCCAGCGGTCGGATCTCGGCCTGCGCATGCTGTACAAATTAGCCTCGAGCACACTGCCATTGACTCCATTGGGAGCCGAGTGGCAATAGCCATTTAAGTAGATAGCTGTGGATAACCCATAAAAAGATCGCAGCCTGCGCCAGTTCCTACGGTGATGTGTGTTCACCCGGTAGGAGCTGCCGCAGTCTGCGATCTTTTGATCTTTATGAACTGTGGATAACTCAGCTCTTGTTGATCTTCACCGGCCGCTTCCAGCCGTCGATGTTCTTCTGCCGCGCGCGGCCTACGGCTAGTTGCGCATTATCCACATTCTGCGTGATGGTCGAACCCGCCGCCGTGGTAGCACCCGCCGAGATATCCACAGGCGCCACCAACGAGTTGTTGGAGCCGATGAACACATCTTCGCCCAGCACGGTTTTCCACTTGTTCGCGCCGTCGTAATTGCAGGTGATGGTGCCGGCACCAATGTTAGTGCGCGCGCCGATTTCGGCATCGCCCAGGTAAGTCAGGTGACCCGCCTTGGCGCCCTCGCCCATGTGCGCGTTTTTCAGTTCGACGAAGTTACCCACATGCGCACGCGCTTCAAGCACGGTGCCTGGACGCAAACGCGCGAACGGACCGGCATCGCTGCCTTCACCGAGGATCGCACCTTCGATGTGACTGTTGGCCTTGATCACCACGCCTTTGCGCAGGGTGCTGTCCTTGATCACACAATTCGGGCCGATGACCACGTCGTCTTCGATCACCACTTTGCCTTCAAGGATCACGTTGATGTCGATCAGCACATCGCGGCCAACGGTGACTTCACCGCGCACATCGAAGCGTGCCGGATCGCGCAGGGTCACGCCTTGGGCCATCAACCGGCGACCGGCGCGCAGCTGGTAGTGACGCTCGAGTTCCGCAAGTTGCTTACGGTCGTTGGCACCCTGCACTTCCATGGCATCAACGGGCTGTTCCGTGGCCACCACCAGACCATCACTGACCGCCATGGCAATCACGTCGGTCAGGTAGTACTCGCCTTGGGCATTGTTATTGGAGAGCCGGCTCATCCAGTCGCCCAGACGTTCGAACGGCACGGCCAGAATGCCGGTATTGCCTTCGGTGATCGCTCGCTCGGCTTCGCTGGCATCTTTCTGCTCGACGATAGCCGTGACCTTGCCGTCGGCATCACGCACGATACGGCCGTAACCGGTCGGGTCTTCCAACTCGACGGTCAGCAGGCCGAGTTGTTGTGGCGCAACCTGCTTGAGCAGGCGTTGCAGGGTTTCGACTTCGATCAGCGGCACGTCGCCGTAGAGAATCAGCACAGTATCGGCGGTGATGAAGGGGACGGCTTGGGCCACCGCATGACCGGTACCCAGTTGCTTGTCCTGCAACACGAAATTCAGGTCATCCGCCGCCAGCTGATCCCGCACGGCATCGGCGCCATGGCCAATCACCACGTGAATGCGCTGTGGATCAAGTTGCCGGGCGCTGTGGATAACATGGCCCAGCATCGAGTTGCCGGCAATCGGGTGCAGAACCTTGGGCAGCGCCGAACGCATGCGAGTGCCTTGGCCGGCAGCGAGGATAACGATTTCTAGAGACATGACTGGCTACCAATCCTGGGTGGTCAGCAACTGCGACCAGTTTATGAAAGTCGGAAAAGAAAAAAGGGTAGCCGAGGCTACCCTTTTTAATCAATCGCACAACAAGTCGATGACGAATTAACCGCCGTACTTCTTGCGGATCTGCTGGACGGTGCGCAGCTGAGCTGTCGCCTCGGCCAGACGTGCGGCAGCAGAACCGTAATCGAATTCTGCGCCACGTTCATGCAAGGCCTTCTCGGCAGCCTTAACGGCTTCCTGAGCGGAGGCTTCATCCAGGTCGGCAGCACGTTGCACAGTGTCGGCAAGAACCTTGACCATGTTCGGCTGAACCTCGAGGAAACCACCCGAGATGTAAAACACCTCGGTTTCCCCGCCCTGCTTGATCAGGCGGATCGGACCTGGTTTCAGATTAGTGATCAGCGGCGCGTGACCCAGGGCGATACCAAGATCACCCAGTGCACCGTGCGCAATCACCATCTCGACCAGGCCGGAAAAGATTTCCCCTTCCGCGCTGACGATATCGCAATGGACTGTCATAGCCATCTGATTGCCTCAACCTAAATTAGCGCCCGTTGCCGGGCGCCGGGATTACAGTTTCTTGGCTTTCTCGATCGCTTCTTCGATGCCGCCGACCATGTAGAACGCTTGTTCTGGCAGGTGGTCGTAGTCACCGTTGAGGATGCCTTTGAAGCCAGCAATGGTGTCTTTCAGGGAAACGTATTTACCCGAAGCACCGGTGAAGACTTCAGCCACGAAGAACGGTTGCGACAAGAAGCGCTGGATCTTACGAGCACGGTTTACCAACTGCTTGTCGGCTTCCGACAGCTCGTCCATACCCAGGATCGCAATGATGTCCTTCAGTTCTTTGTAACGCTGCAGAACATACTGAACGCCACGAGCGGTGTCGTAGTGGTCCTGGCCGATCACGTTCGGATCCAGCTGGCGCGAAGTCGAGTCGAGTGGATCGACCGCTGGGTAGATACCCAGGGAAGCGATGTCACGGGACAGAACGACGGTGGCGTCCAAGTGGGCGAAAGTGGTCGCTGGCGACGGGTCAGTCAAGTCATCCGCAGGTACGTATACCGCTTGGATCGAGGTGATCGAACCGTTTTTGGTCGAAGTGATACGCTCTTGCAGAGTACCCATCTCTTCGGCCAGGGTCGGCTGGTAACCTACTGCGGAAGGCATACGGCCCAGCAGTGCGGATACTTCAGTACCGGCCAGGGTGTAACGATAGATGTTGTCGACGAACAGCAGAACGTCGTTACCTTCGTCACGGAACTTCTCGGCCATGGTCAGGCCGGTCAGTGCTACGCGCAGACGGTTACCCGGCGGCTCGTTCATCTGACCGTAAACCAGTGCCACTTTGTCCAGAACGTTGGAATCCTTCATCTCGTGGTAGAAGTCGTTACCCTCACGAGTACGCTCGCCCACACCGGCGAACACGGAATAACCGCTGTGCTCGATGGCGATGTTACGGATCAGTTCCATCATGTTTACGGTTTTGCCTACACCGGCACCACCGAACAGACCAACTTTACCACCCTTGGCGAACGGGCAAACCAGGTCGATAACCTTGATGCCGGTTTCCAGCAGGTCGTTGCCGCCCGCTTGTTCAGCGAAGGTTGGCGCAGGACGGTGAATGCCCCAGCGCTCTTCGGTGTCGATCGGGCCAGCTTCGTCGATCGGGTTACCGAGGACGTCCATGATCCGGCCCAGGGTCGCTTTACCGACCGGTACGGAAATGGCAGCGCCAGAGTCGGTGACTTCCAGACCGCGCTTCAAGCCCTCGGTGGAACCCATCGCAATGGTACGAACCACGCCGTCGCCCAGCTGCTGCTGAACTTCAAGCGTGGTTTCAGCCGCGCTTACAACTTTCAGCGCGTTGTAGATGCTCGGTACGCTGTCGCGTGGAAATTCCACGTCGATAACGGCGCCGATGATTTGAACGATACGTCCGCTACTCATAGCTGGATCCTCTGAATATTTGAACCGTTAAACCGCGGCAGCGCCGCCGACGATTTCCGAGATCTCTTGGGTGATCGCAGCCTGACGCGCCTTGTTGTAGATCAGCTGCAAATCGCTGATCAAATCACCGGCGTTGTCGGTAGCGTTCTTCATCGCGATCATCCGCGCAGCTTGTTCAGCCGCGTTGTTCTCGACCACCGCCTGGTAGACCTGCGACTCCACGTAGCGAACCATCAAGCCGTCAAGCAGCTCTTTGGCGTCCGGTTCGTAGAGATAGTCCCAGTGGTGCTTGAGTTCTTGATCCGGGGTTGCCACCAATGGAATCAACTGCTCCACGGTAGGCTGCTGCGTCATGGTGTTGATGAACTTGTTGGACACAACGCTCAGACGGTCGATACGGCCATCCAGGTAGGCATCCAGCATCACCTTGACGCTGCCAATCAGATCATTGATCGATGGCTCTTCACCCAGGTGGCTGATAGCTGCTACGACGTTACCGCCGAAGTTGCGGAAGAAAGCCGCACCCTTGCTACCAACAACACACAGATCGATCTCGACGCCGTTTTCACGGTTTTTCGCCATGTCCTTGACCAGGGCCTTGAACAGGTTGGTGTTCAAGCCACCACACAGACCACGGTCACTGCTCACCACAACATAACCAACACGCTTGATTTCACGGTCGATCATGAACGGGTGGCGATATTCCGGGTTAGCGTTGGCCAAATGACCAATAACCTGGCGGATGCGCTCCGCGTAAGGACGGCTAGCAGCCATGCGCATTTGTGCCTTGCGCATTTTACTGACCGCCACTTTTTCCATGGCGCTGGTAATCTTTTGCGTGCTTTTGATGCTCGCAATCTTACTGCGAATCTCTTTTGCGCCTGCCATGTAACACCTATCAGGTTAGCAAGCGGGAGCCTTGCGGCTCCCGCTGCGGCTTACCAGGTTTGGGTGGCCTTGAACTTCTCGATACCGGCTTTCATGCCAGCGTCGATTTCGTCATTGAAGTCACCCTTCACGTTGATCTTCGCCATCAAATCGGCGTGATCGCGGTTGAAGAAAGCAATCAGCGCTTGTTCGAAGCTGCCGATCTTGGCGATTTCAATGTCAGTCAGGAACCCACGCTCAGCGGCATACAGCGACAGCGCCATGTCAGCAATCGACATTGGTGCGTATTGCTTCTGCTTCATCAGCTCGGTAACGCGCTGACCATGCTCAAGTTGCTTACGGGTCGCTTCGTCCAGGTCAGAAGCGAACTGGGCGAATGCCGCCAGTTCACGGTACTGAGCCAGAGCGGTACGGATACCACCGGAGAGCTTCTTGATGATCTTGGTCTGAGCGGCACCACCCACACGGGATACCGAAACACCGGCGTTCACAGCAGGACGGATCCCGGAGTTGAACATGGCCGATTCCAGGAAGATCTGACCGTCAGTGATGGAAATCACGTTGGTCGGAACGAACGCTGAAACGTCGCCAGCCTGGGTTTCGATGATCGGCAGTGCGGTCAGGGAACCGGTTTTGCCGGTCACTGCGCCGTTGGTGAACTTCTCTACGTATTCTTCCGAAACGCGGGATGCGCGCTCCAGCAGACGGGAGTGGAGATAGAACACGTCGCCTGGGTAAGCTTCACGGCCTGGTGGACGGCGCAGCAGCAGGGAAATCTGGCGGTAAGCCACTGCTTGCTTGGACAGATCGTCATAAACGATCAGCGCGTCTTCACCGCGGTCGCGGAAGAATTCACCCATGGTGCAACCGGAGTACGGTGCCAGGAATTGCAGTGCTGCAGATTCCGAAGCGCTCGCTGCGACTACGATGGTGTTAGCCAGCGCGCCGTTTTCTTCCAGCTTGCGAACAACGTTGGCGATGGTCGATTGTTTCTGACCGATCGCTACGTAGACGCAGAAAATGCCGCTGTCTTTCTGGTTGATGATCGCGTCGATCGCCAGAGCGGTTTTACCGATCTGACGGTCACCGATGATCAGCTCACGCTGGCCACGGCCGACAGGAATCATGGCATCGACAGCCTTGTAGCCAGTCTGTACAGGCTGGTCTACCGACTTACGCCAGATCACGCCTGGAGCAACTTTCTCGACCGCATCGGTCTCGGTGTTGTTCAGCGGACCTTTGCCGTCAACTGGGTTACCCAGTGCGTCGACTACGCGACCCAGAAGTTCCTTACCAACCGGAACTTCGAGGATGCGGCCAGTGCACTTGGCGCTCATGCCTTCAGCCAGAGACTGATAGGAGCCCAATACAACGGCGCCTACAGAGTCTTGCTCAAGGTTGAGGGCCATACCGAAGACGCCGCCCGGAAACTCGATCATCTCGCCGTACATTACGTCGGCCAGACCGTGAATCCGCACGATACCGTCAGATACGCTGACGACTGTGCCTTCGTTACGGGCTTGGGAGGTCACATCGAGTTTGTCGATGCGGCCCTTGATAATTTCACTTATTTCGGAAGGATTGAGTTGCTGCATTGCTCTGCTGCCCCTTCAAACTCAAGATTTCAATGCTTCGGCAAGGCTCGCGAGTTTGCCGCGAACCGAGCCATCGATAACCAGGTCGCCGGCGCGGATGACAATGCCCCCGATCAGGGATTTGTCTTCCTCGACTTGCAGGCGCACTTCCCGGTTGAGTCGTGCACTGAGAACCTTGGCGAGTTTGTCTTGCTGTTCTTGGTTCAATGCAAAAGCACTGGTCACTTCAACGTCTACCGATTTCTCTTGTTCGGCCTTGTACAGGTCAAACAGAGCGGATATCTCCGGCAAAAGCGGGAGACGGTCGTTTTCGGAAACGACGTTGATGAAGTTCTGTGCCTTGGCATCAAACTTGTCGCCGCACACGTCAATAAACGTGGCGGCCTTGTCTGCGCTCGTCAGTCGCGGGGCCTTGAGCACGCGCTGCATGGTGTCGTCTTGCGACACTGCTGCAGCCAGGCCGAGCATGGCTGACCAAGAGGCCAGTTGCTGGTGGGCCTGGGCGTGCTCGAAGGCTGCCTTAGCGTAAGGTCGGGCCAACGTGGTCAATTCTGCCATGATCGCCCTCGCTTAAATTTCAGCAGCCAGTTTGTTTACCAGCTCCGCGTGCGCGTTTTGATCGATTGTGGAACCCAGGATCTTCTCGGCGCCAGAGACTGCCAGGCTACCCAGTTGGGCACGCAGCGCGTCTTTGACACTGTTCAGTTCCTGCTCGATCTCGGCCTGAGCCTGAACCTTCACACGGTCAGCGTCGATACGGGCTTTTTCAACAGCCTCTTCAACAATCTGGTTACCGCGTTTCTTGGCTTGCTCAATGATTTCAGCTGCTTGAGCCTTAGCTTCGCGCAGTTGCTGACCCGCTTTATCTTGGGCCAGCTCCAGGTCGCGAGCTGCTCGGGCGGCAGCGTCCAGTCCATCCGCGATCTTCTTCTGACGTTCGTGCAAAGCCGCGATGACCGGAGGCCACACGAACTTCATGCAAAACAGTACAAAAATGAAGAACGCAACGGACTGGCCAATCAGGGTTGCATTAATGTTCACGCCAACACCTCGCTCGTTCGTTGCACATCACACCAATTACTCGAAGGTTCGAGTAATTAGCCAGCGAGTTGACCAACGAATGGGTTCGCGAAGGTGAAGAACAGAGCGATACCAACACCGATCATGGTTACGGCGTCGAGCAGACCGGCAACGATGAACATTTTGACTTGCAGCATTGGAACCATTTCTGGTTGACGCGCTGCGCCTTCCAGGAACTTGCCGCCCAACAGGCCGAAACCAATTGCGGTACCCAGTGCGCCCAGGCCGATCAACAGTGCAACAGCGATAGCGGTTAGACCAACTACAGTTTCCATCTTTCCTCCCGACTTTTACGTCGTATGGTTTAGGTTTTTTAGATTTTAAAGCGGTAAAACAAATCGTTTCATAAGCCCTGTTCGGGCACCCACTCGTTTGACCGAGTGGGACATCAGACTAGTCGAGACTGGTCTTAATGGTTCTCTTCGTGCGCCATCGACAAGTAAACGATGGTCAGCATCATGAAGATAAACGCCTGCAGGGTGATGATCAGGATGTGGAACACAGCCCACGCCCACTGCAGAACTACGCCCAGGCCGCTAAGCCAGAGCAGACCACTGCCGAACATCACAGCGATCAGAATGAAGACCAGCTCGCCGGCATACATGTTGCCGAACAGACGCAGTGCCAGGGAAATTGGCTTGGCGATCAGTGTCACGAACTCCAGCAGGAAGTTCACCGGGATCAGCAGGGCTTGAACGAAGATGTTCTTGCTGCCGAACGGGTGCAGGGTCAGTTCGCCGATGAAGCCGCCGATGCCCTTGACCTTGATGCTGTAGAAAATGATCAACGCGAACACTGACAGGGCCATGCCCAGGGTAGCGTTCGGGTCAGTGGTCGATACGGCACGGAATGGAATGTGCGAATCGCCAGTGATCAGGATGGCCAGGTGAGGAATCCAGTCGACCGGAATCAGGTCGACGGCGTTCATCAGGAAGACCCAGACGAAGATAGTCAGTGCCAGCGGTGCAATCACCGGGCTACGACCATGGAAGCTGTCTTTCACGCTGCCATCGACGAATTCGACCAATACTTCAACGAAGTTCTGCAAAGCACCTGGTTGACCGGAAGTCGCCTTCTTTGCCGCCATGCGGAAAATCAGAACGAAGATCAGACCCAACGCGACCGACCAGCCGAGGGTATCGACGTGGAAAGCCCAGAAGCCCATTTCTTTGGCCTCTGCTGCGGTGTGGGCAAAGCCCCAGCCGCCGGTAGGATGCTGACCGAAAGTCAGGTTCTGCAAGTGGTGCTGGATATAGCCCGAAGCGGTTGTCTCTGCCATGGTTGCCTCAAACGCCCTAAGGTCTCGAAAGTCTTGTTCTCATCAGCAGGGGCGCGAACCAGCTGACCAGTTGGGTCAACACGAAGACGCCGAATACAGCTAGCGGCGCCAATGGCTTCACACCTGCAAACGTCAATGCAAAGAGCACTGCCGTCAGAATTAATTTGCCCGCCTCGCCAGCATAAAAAGACCGGACGATGGCTTGAGCTGCTCGGGCGCCGGAAAACCGAAATGCCCTGTGAGCGAAATAAACATTGGGTAACAAGGCTATCAGGCCTCCGCAGAGTCCTGAGTACCCGGCAACGACTCCATACCATTGCCACAGCGCCAAAGCGGCAATGAGCAAAACGATAAATTGAGCCATTAACACCGGAAAAACTGCCAGGCGATGGAACGGCAAGCGGTTTGGCGTGCGTGTTTCCATCACTTTTACTCCCCAATGGTCGGCTGCCAGAATTCAATAACTTGGCATAATTTGTGCCGACAAAATGCGCGCAGAGTATAGGGGCGGTTCAGCCCCTATTCAACTGTCAGGTAGTGATTTCCGACTGCGCGCTACATGAGGAAATGTTTCAGCGGATGTGAGCAAGCACGCCTTGAAGCTCGTCGAGAGAGTTGTAGCCAATCACTAACTGCCCTTTGCCCTTCTTTCCGTGGCGAATCTGCACCGCAGAGCCTAGGCGCTCGGCCAGGCGCTGCTCGAGACGGGCAATATCCGGGTCCGGTTTTGCAGGTTCCACAGGCTCCGGTTTACCACTCAGCCACTGGCGAACCAGTGCCTCGGTTTGGCGCACGGTCAGCCCACGTGCGACAACATGTCGCGCCCCTTCAACCTGTTGATTTTCCGGCAAACCCAGCAAAGCACGTGCATGACCCATTTCCAGGTCGCCGTGGGACAGCATGGTTTTGATAACTTCCGGCAACGCGATCAAGCGTAGCAGGTTCGCCACGGTTACCCGGGATTTGCCCACTGCTTCTGCAACTTGTTGCTGAGTCAGCTGGAATTCCTGCTGCAAACGCTGCAGCGCTACCGCTTCCTCGATCGGATTGAGGTCTTCGCGCTGGATGTTCTCGATCAGCGCCATCGCGATAGCAGTTTCATCCGGCACATCGCGAACCATCGCCGGGATGGTTTCCTGGCCAGCCTGCTGGCTGGCACGCCAACGGCGTTCACCGGCGATGATTTCGAAACGACCGCTGCCGATCGGGCGAACCACGATTGGCTGCATCACGCCCTGGGCCTTGATCGACATCGCCAGTTCTTCGAGCGCCTGGGGATCCATGTCCCGACGCGGCTGATACTTGCCGCGCTGGATCAGGTCCAGGGGCAGGTGTTGCAGCTCACGCTGATCGGCTTGTACCGCTTGCTCTTCGAGCGAGCTGACAGTCGGACCACTCAGCAGTGCATCCAGTCCACGTCCGAGACCTCGTTTCTTGACGGCCATGGGGATTCCTTAAGTTGCCTGAGCGGCGGCGGTGCGTGAGTTTTTGCGTTGACGGCGAACCAGTTCGCCTGCCAATGCCAGATAAGCGATAGCGCCCCGCGATGCTTTGTCGTACGCCAGCGCCGGCATGCCATAGCTTGGCGCTTCGGCCAAGCGGATGTTGCGCGGAATCACGGTGTCGTAGAGCTGCTCGCCGAAGTGTTCCTTGAGCTGCGCCGAGACATCGTTCATCAGGCTCAGGCGCGGGTCGTACATGGTCCGCAACAGGCCTTCGACTTTCAGGTTCGGGTTCAGCAGTTCGGCGATGCGCTTGATGTTATCCACAAGGTCGCTCAAACCTTCCAGCGCGAAGTACTCGCACTGCATGGGGATAATCACCCCATCGGCCGCCACCAACGCGTTCAGTGTCAGCATCGACAACGACGGCGGGCAGTCGATCAAAATGTAATCGTAGTTTTCACGGATTGGCGCCAACGCGCTGCGCAGACGACTTTCCTTCATCTGCATTTCCAGCAACACCACTTCGGCGGCCGTCAAATCACGGTTGGCCGGCAACAACTGGTAACCACCATGCTCGGAGAAATGCATGGCCTGGGCCAGGTCGCATTCGCCGATCAGCAGGTCGTAGACCGAGTTTTCCAGGCCATGTTTATCCACACCGCTACCCATGGTGGCGTTGCCCTGTGGATCGAGATCGATCAACAGCACCCGACGCTTGGTAGCGACCAGGGAAGCTGCGAGGTTGATGCAGGTGGTGGTCTTGCCCACACCACCCTTTTGGTTCGCTATCGCGAATACCTTAGCCATTCTTGCTTGTGTTCCCAATCATGCCGTGCGGCGCAGTATCAGCAGATGGCGTTGGCCTTGGCAACCGGGTACGGCCAGGGCGTGTTCGCTATCGAGGTGGAAGTCTGCCGGCAATGCTACCAGCTCATCGGCGGGATGAACGCCCTTCATTGCCAGCCAACGTGTATCGCGGTCGCCAAGGTGGCGAGTCCAGTTGCTGAAGTTTTCCATGCTGCTGAACGCCCGGGAGATGATCCCGTTGAACGGCAGTTCTGGCTGGAAAGCTTCGACGCGACTGTGGATAACTTGCAGGTTATCCAGTTTGAGTTCGAGTTTGACCTGGGTCAGGAAGCGGGTTTTCTTGCCGTTGCTGTCCAGGCAAGTCACTTGGGAGTCCGGAAACAGGATCGCCAACGGGATACCGGGCATGCCGCCGCCGCTGCCAACGTCCAGCCAGCGGCCGTTTTCCACAAATGACATCACGCTCAGACTGTCGAGCAGGTGACGGGACACCATTTCGTCCGGATCGCGCACGGCGGTCAGGTTGTAGGCCTTGTTCCATTTGATCAACAGGGCCAGATAACCCAGCAGCAACGCGTGCTGGGTCTCTGTCAGTGTGACACCGAGCTGGCGAGCACCTGTGGATAACTCTTCTGCATGTTGCGAGGTGACCAACGAACTCAAGCGCTTTGCTCCAACTGACGGCCCGCGCCGCGTTTTTTCAAATGAATCATCAACAGCGAAATCGCCGCCGGGGTCACGCCCGGGATGCGCGACGCCTGGCCCAGGGTTTCCGGACGGGTCGCACCGAGCTTGCTCTGGATCTCTTTCGAGAGTCCGGAGATGTTCGTGTAATCGATATCCACAGGTAGTTTTGTATCTTCGCTGGCCCGCAGACGAACGATTTCATCCTGCTGGCGATCGATGTAGCCGGCGTATTTGGTCTTGATTTCGACCTGCTCGGCGACCTGTGGATCTTCTGCACCACCGCCCGTCACGGCGATCAGACCAGCGTAGTCGATTTCCGGACGGCTCAAGAGGTTGAGCAAATTGTATTCGTGGGTCAGCGGCGTACCGAACTTTTCGGAGATCGCATCGCCCTGCTCGGTGCCTGGGCGAACCCAGGTACTTTTCAGGCGCTGCTCTTCCAGATCGATGCTTTCGCGTTTTTTGCAGAAGGCCGCCCAGCGCGCGTCATCGACCAAACCGAGTTCGCGACCTTTTTCGGTCAGACGCAGATCAGCGTTGTCTTCGCGCAG
Organism: Pseudomonas nunensis; assembly: GCF_024296925.1. Classification (NCBI taxonomy): domain Bacteria; kingdom Pseudomonadati; phylum Pseudomonadota; class Gammaproteobacteria; order Pseudomonadales; family Pseudomonadaceae; genus Pseudomonas; species Pseudomonas nunensis. The sequence goes on along the minus strand of NZ_CP101125.1, from coordinate 6,227,755 downwards.
GATCAGCCGGTATTCGGCCCGGGACGTGAACATCCGGTACGGTTCCTGGGTACCCAAGGTAATCAGGTCGTCGACCAACACGCCGATGTACGCCTCGTCGCGACGCGGACACCAGGCGTCTTTGCCCTGTGCACGCAGTGCGGCGTTGGCCCCGGCCAGCAAACCCTGGGCGCCGGCTTCTTCGTAACCGGTAGTGCCGTTGATTTGCCCGGCGAAAAACAGACCGGCAATCACTTTGGTTTCCAGGCTGTACTTCAGGTCACGCGGGTCGAAGTAGTCGTATTCGATGGCGTAGCCTGGGCGAACGATGTGCGCGTTTTCCATGCCGCGAATCGATTGCACGATCTGCAATTGCACGTCGAACGGCAGGGATGTGGAGATCCCGTTCGGGTACAGCTCGTGGGTGGTCAAACCTTCCGGTTCGATGAAGACCTGATGGCTTTCCTTGTCGGCAAAGCGGTGAATCTTGTCTTCGATCGACGGGCAATAGCGCGGGCCGATGCCTTCGATCAAGCCTGCATCGGAATACATCGGCGAACGGTCGAGGTTCGCGGCAATGATTTCGTGGGTGCGGGCGTTGGTGTGGGTAATCCAGCAGCTGACCTGTTTCGGGTGCTGCTCTTTCGAGCCCATGAACGACATCACCGGGATCGGCGTATCGCCTGCTTGCTCGGTCATTACCGAGAAATCCACAGAACGACCGTCGATACGCGGCGGCGTACCGGTTTTCAGGCGACCAACGCGCAGTGGCAATTCACGCAAACGGTGAGCCAGGGCAATCGATGGCGGATCACCGGCGCGACCGCCGGAATAATTCTGCATTCCGATGTGGATAAGTCCACCTAGGAAGGTGCCAGTGGTCAGCACCACGGAATCGGCGAAGAAACGCAGACCCATTTGGGTGACAACACCACGCACCGTTTCCTGCTCGACGATCAGGTCATCAGCGGCTTGTTGAAATATCCACAGGTTCGGCTGGTTTTCCAGGGCTTCGCGGACAGCGGCCTTGTACAGAACCCGATCGGCTTGAGCGCGAGTCGCTCGCACGGCCGGGCCTTTGCGGCTGTTCAACACGCGAAACTGGATACCACCCTTATCGGTGGCCATGGCCATCGCGCCGCCGAGGGCATCGATTTCCTTGACCAGGTGGCTTTTGCCGATCCCGCCAATGGCAGGGTTGCAACTCATGGCACCGAGGGTTTCCACGTTATGCGTCAGCAACAGGGTTTTTGCCCCCATACGTGCTGACGCCAGTGCTGCCTCGGTACCGGCATGACCGCCGCCGATGACGATCACTTCAAAACGGGAAGGGAAATCCACCACGCACCTCGTGCCTGCTTCAGTTAGGTAATCCGGAATAGGTTGACCACAGGTTTTTGGACCTGGTCGGCAAGTATAGGGACTTCGCCCTTCCTAAAGAACCCTTTGCACAAAATTTAACCAGCTGTGGAGAAGTCGAGGTTATAGAAATTAAAAAGAGAGAAATTTATTAAATCTTTGTTTTTATGTTTATTTCTACTGAGCACCATTTCTGTGGATAGATCTCTACAGGCCTTTATATTCAATGTGTACATAGATTCAAAACCCTGTGTTCATATGCCAACGAGACCCTTGGATAACCGGTGTAAGCCTGTGGATGAAATGGGTGGTTATCCACAGGTGGGTTTATCTTCAGTTTTCAGGCGCTGTTATCAACTGCCCTTAGTGGCACTTATTCACAGGGCTTAATCCACAGAAAACCCGCATTTCATCGAATTGAAGGCAGCCAGATTTCGCGAAAGGCCAGAAGCCATCGCGTAGCAGATTCAAAAAAGACCTATCGAGGAGCCGATACTTGGTAGGCAGGGCTATTGTGAGAAGACGTAACAGAAGCTAATAATAGCCATTATCATTAACTCATCCCCTTCTCCTATGTCCCTACCCTCCCATACGGCAGCCGTTCAGCACATCTATGAGCAGCACCATTCCTGGTTGTATGGATGGCTCAAGGGAAAACTGCATGACGCTTGCGATGCCGCCGATGTGGCGCACGATACGTTCGTGCGCATTCTTGGTTCGCGTAATGCCACACAGATTCGCGAGCCGCGGGACTATCTGGCGACCGTAGCGCGGGGCCTGGTGATCGATCGCTATCGGCGGCACGCTATAGAAGTGGCCTACCTCGAAACATTGGCAGCGCGACCCGAAGCGACGGCCATCAGCGAAGAAGACAAAGCCCTGATCATCGAGACCCTGGTGGCTGTGGATAAAGCCTTGGCCAGTCTCGGTGCCCGGGCCCAGCGGATTTTCATGCTGTCGCAGATCGACGGGCTGACTTATCAACAGATCGCACTTGAGTTGAAGGTTTCGCTGACAACGGTGAAGAAACACATGATCCGTGCCCTCACGGAATGTTCCATGATCATGGCGGGCTTCTGATGTCGGCCGCGCCTGATCGTAAAGTCTTCGAGGCGGCCGCCAGTTGGTACGTGCAGTTCCAGAGCGAACCGCCATCGCCGGCACAACGCCAAGCCTGGCAGCATTGGGTCGATAGCAATCCCGCGCACCTCGCTGCCTGGAACCAGATGGAACAACTGCAACGGCACTTGGGCGCAATGCCCCGGGACCTGACGCGGCGCGCGCTCTCTTCTACTCAGCAACGCCGGCAAGTACTCAAGCTTTTGCTGATCCTCGCGGGCACCGGCTACGTTGGCTGGAATGTGCGACGGCACACAGCCCTGGGCAATGTCTGGGCCGATTATTCAACCAAGGTCGGCCAACGGCGGAAAATCGAACTCGCTGACGGTAGCCAGATTCATCTCAACACCAACACAGCCATCGACGTCTTGTTCGATGGCCAGCAACGGTTGATCCGTTTGCGCTCAGGGGAAATCCTGATCCGCACCGGAAAGCTTGGAGACACGCGCCCGTTCTTTGTCGAAACCTGCGAAGGCCGGGTTCAAGCCCTGGGAACACGTTTTTCAGTGCACCAGCTATCGGGAACGACCCGGGTTGGCGTGCTCGAAGATCGAGTCAGCATTCAACCCGCCGATCAGACAGGCAGCCCGCGCGTGTTGAATGCGGGGGAAGGCGTGGACTTCAGCAGCGACAGCCTCGGTAGGATTCATCCGTATCAGTTGTCGGAAGCGGCCTGGATCAACGGGCAGTTGATCGTGCTCGATGCACCACTGGGCGATGTCATCCGTGAACTGGGGCGCTATCGCTCCGGGATCCTGCAATGTGATGAACGGGCTGCACGATTGCGGGTTTCCGGCACGTTCCGCCTTGATTCGACTGACGCGGTGCTCGCCAACCTGCAAGCGTCGTTGCCGATCAGCGTGCGATATTTCACCCGTTACTGGGTGTCGATCAGTCAGGCTGCCTGACACTTGGGAAAATAAATCTGGATCAGGGTTATCTTTTTCAGTCCTGACACGGCCCTACAGGTAATCGCGATAAACGCGGCTCTTTGCCACCTTCAGGGCTTACCCATTCATGCGACTTCCTACGTTCCGACTGCGCTTTTCCCACCATTGCATTGCCTACAGTTTGTTGATGACCACGGCCGCGAGTGGCATGTTGACCACCAGCAGTGCTGTCGCCGCCAGCGCCGTGCAGCGTTATGCCATCGCTGCCGGTCCGTTGGATAACGCGCTGAGCCAGTTCGCCTCTGCAGCCAATGTGATTCTGTCGTTCTCGCCACAGCAAACCGGTCAAATGCGCAGCCAGGGCTTGGCCGGAAGCTATTCCATCGAACAAGGGTTCGAGATGCTGCTGCAGGCATCCGGGTTGCAAGCGGTGCCCCAGGCGCCGGGCAGTTATATTCTGCAACCCTTACCGGCGACGGGTTCGCTGGTCCTGGGGCCGACCAATATCACGGGCTCGCAACAAAATGAGATGAACCTGGATTACGCCGCCGACGTTGGCTACAAGGCAGCGAACAGTCGGGTCGGTACGAAAACCAGCACGCCGCTGTCGGAAACGCCTCGTTCAGTATCGGTCGTGACCGCTCAGCGCATGAAAGATCAAAAGTCACAAACCCTCACCGATGTGCTGGGTTATGTGCCGGGGATCTTCGCGCCACCCTTCGCTGCCGGCGATAGCCTGGCGGGTGACCTGTTCTTCATTCGCGGTTTCAACGCGACCGATTACGGCTACGGCTTGTTGCGCGATGGTTTGCGTGTTCAGGGCAATCGGTATGACACCAGCACCGAACCTTATGGGTTGGAACGCGTCGAGATTTTCCGCGGCCCCTCCTCGCTGCTCTATGGCGAAAACGCGCCTGGCGGCCTGGTCAATCTGGTGAGCAAACGTCCTACCGCAACGCCCCAAGGTGAAGTGCAACTGAGTTATGGCTCCAACAATCGGCGTCAGCTGGGGGTCGATGTCTCCGGCCCTTTGAATGACGAGGGCAACATCCAGGGCCGGATCGTCATGCTGGGGCGCAACGCCGATACCCAGACCGACCACGTGCCGGACGATCGCCTGTATATCGCGCCGTCGCTGACCCTGAATTTCGACGACTTCAACACGCTGACCCTGCTGGCCAACTACCAGAAAGACCACACCAACATGGAACTCGGCCTACCCGCAGCAGGCACGTTACTGACGAACCCCAACGGCAAGTTATCCAAGGACACCATGCTCGGTGATCCGGACTGGAACACGTTCGAGCGGGAAACCTGGAGCACGGGTTATGAATTTACCCACAGCTTCAACGACGACTGGCAGTTCCGGCAAAACTCGCGGTACATGCAATCGCGCATCACCCGCCACGAAACCTGGCCGGGTAATCTGAACAACGTCGGTTTTGGCACACGCCTGAACATGACGGCTTACGATCGCTTCAACAAGTCGATGGTTTACTCGCTGGATAACCAACTGGAAGGCAAATTCCAGGTCGGCGGTCTGGAAAACACCGTGTTGTTCGGTGGAAGTTTCGACCGAACGTCCTTCAATCAGGACTGGGATGCCGGCGTGGTTGGACCGATTGATATCTACAACCCGGTTTACCTGCGTGACCCGACAACGCCGATCGCGGTGCAAAACACCTTGCTGGAACAGCAGATGAAGGGCGCTTATGCCCAGATCCAGAGCAAGTACGACCATTGGCTGTTTCTGTTGGGTGGTCGGCAGGACTGGGTCGACAGTGACTTCCGCGACAAAGTGGCCAGGGGCAGCAACATCAGCTCCGAGGACAAGAAGTTCACGTATCAGGGCGGCGTGATGTACCAGTTCGACAACGGCCTGACGCCGTATGTCAGCTACTCCACCGCGTTTGTTCCGGTGCAGCAGATTTCCAATTCCGGAGCGCCGCTGGATCCGATCACCAGCAGCCAATACGAAGTGGGATTGAAATACGAGCCGGTAGGTTGGGACACGGCGTTCACCGCATCGGTCTACGACTTGCGCAAAAAGGACGACACCTACTTCGACGCAACCACCGCCAGCTATCGCCAAGTGGGCGAAAGCCGCTCCAAAGGCGTGGAGCTGGAACTCAACAGCAATCTGACACCCAATCTGAATGTGACCGCTGCCTACACCTACACCGATGCGCGGATTACCAAGGATTCGGCGACATCCCTGGTCAAGGATCACCAAATGACCGGCGTGCCGCGTAACCAGGCCTCGGTCTGGGCCAAATACCGGTTCCTGGAAAGCAGCCTCAAGGGCCTGTATGTCGGTGGCGGCGTGCGTTATTTCGACAGTGCGTTCGCCTACACATCGCCCACCCTTTACGGGAAGCTCGATGCCGGCGACGTCACCTTGGTAGATGCCGCAATCGGCTACCAGATTGACCGCAACTGGACCGTCGACCTCAATGCGAAGAACCTCTTCGACAAAGAATACGTGTCTGGTTGTAACGATGCAGGTCGTTGCTACTGGGGTGAAACCCGCACGTTGCTCGGTTCGGTGTCTTACAACTGGTAAAAATAAACAGGGCTGTGGATAAGTTACCCACAGCCCTCGTTGTTATTTGCCGATACAGAAGCTCGAAAAGATTCGTCCCAGCAAGTCATCGGAGCTGAAAGCACCGGTGATTTCGCCCAAAGAATGCTGCGCCTGCCTTAAATCCTCAGCCAATAGCTCACCGGCACCTGCGAGCGTCAGCTGCGCTCGGCCGTGTTCGAGGGATGCACTGGCATGTCGCAACGCCTCCAGGTGGCGCCGGCGTGCACTGAAACTGCTTTCCGAGGTCTGCTCGTAGCCCATGCAGGTCTTTAAGTGTTCGCGCAGCAACTCCAGGCCCTCGCCCGCTGACTTGGCACTCAAACTGATGGTGACATGTCCATCGTCGCTGACTTCCAGGGCAATCGCTTCGCCCGTCAGGTCAGCCTTGTTGCGGATCAGCGTGACTTTGGCCGGATCTGGCCGGGTTTCCAGGAATTCTGGCCACAAGGCAAATGGATCAAGCGCTTCCGGTGCAGTAGCGTCCACGACCAATAACACCCGATCCGCTTCGCCGATGGCTTTCAACGCGCGCTCGACACCAATTTTTTCAACCTGGTCATCGGTATCGCGCAGGCCAGCGGTATCGACTACGTGTAACGGCATGCCATCGATGTGGATATGTTCGCGAAGAATGTCCCGGGTGGTGCCGGCGATCTCGGTAACGATCGCTGCTTCACGACCGGCCAACGCATTCAACAAACTGGATTTGCCGGCATTCGGTCGCCCGGCGATCACCACATTCATCCCATCGCGCAACAAGGCACCCTGCCCGGCTTCGCGAAGGACTGTGGATAACTCGTCGCGGACTTTATCGAGCATGCTCAGCACGTGGCCATCGGCGAGGAAGTCGATTTCTTCTTCCGGGAAGTCGATGGCGGCTTCGACGTAGATACGCAAACCGATCAATTGCTCGGTGAGGTTATGCACACGCTGGGAAAACGCACCCTGCAAAGAACGCAGGGCATTACGCGCAGCCTGTGCAGAACTTGCCTCGATCAAATCGGCAATCGCCTCGGCCTGGGCCAGGTCGAGTTTGTCGTTGAGGAAGGCGCGTTCGCTGAATTCACCCGGCCGGGCCAGTCGGCAACCCAGTTCCAGGCAACGCTTGAGCAACATATCCAGCACGATCGGGCCACCGTGGCCCTGGAGTTCCAGCACATCTTCGCCGGTGAACGAGTTCGGCCCCGGGAAATACAGCGCGATGCCTTCGTCCAGCACCTCTTGGATTTCACTGAGGAACGGACCGTAATGGGCAAACCGCGGTTTCAGTTCACGACCGCTGATGGCTTTGGCCGCCACACTCGCCAGCGGCCCGGAAATACGGACGATGCCCACACCGCCGCGACCTTGGGCGGTGGCGACGGCAGCGATGGTTTCACGAGGAAAGCTCATAAACCGGTATCCAGACAAAAGAGACAGATAGCAAAACGCCCCACTAGGGGGCGTTTTGAGTGGTTATCCACAGAGTAAGTTACGCAGCGGCATTTTTGGTAGCAGCTTCGATCTTACGTGTGATGTACCACTGTTGGCTGATGGACAGGCAGTTGTTGACCACCCAGTACAGCACCAGACCCGCCGGGAACCACAGGAAGAAGAAGGTGAAGATGATTGGCATCAGCTTCATCACCTTGGCCTGCATCGGATCCGGAGGCGTTGGGTTCAACCGCTGCTGGATAAACATGGTTGCACCCATGATGATCGGCAGAATGAAGAACGGGTCTTTGATCGACAGGTCAGTAATCCACAGCATGAAAGGCGCTTGGCGCATTTCAACGCTTTCCAGCAGAACCCAGTACAGCGAAAGGAAAACCGGCATCTGCACCAGGATTGGCAAGCAGCCGCCCAGTGGATTGATCTTCTCTTTCTTGTACAGCTCCATCATGGCTTGGGACATTTTCTGCCGGTCGTCGCCATGTTGCTCTTTCAGCGCGGCCAGTTTCGGTGCCACTGCACGCATGCGCGCCATGGATTTGTAGCTGGCAGCCGACAGAGGGAAGAAAAGCCCTTTGATCAGCATGGTCAGGAAGATGATCGACCAGCCCCAGTTACCCACAATCGCGTGGATGTGTTGCAGCAACCAGAAGATTGGCTGGGCAATGAACCACAGGATGCCGTAGTCGACGGTCAATTCCAGACCCGGGGACAACTCTTTCAGCACAGCCTGGCTTTTCGGGCCGGCGTACAGAACAGCGCTGACTTCACCTTTGGCACCCGGTGCAACGGTCACTGCCGGAGCGGTGTAACCGATGATGTAGTTGCCTTTGCTGTCTTTACGGGTCTGAACGACGTTGTTTTCGCCCTTCGCCGGAATCCACGCGGTCACAAAGTAGTGTTGCAACCAGGCAACCCAACCACCGTTAACGGTTTCTTTCAGCTGAGCCTTGTCCATGTCCTTCATCGACACTTTCTTGTACGGCTCGTTACTTGTCCACAGGGCGGCGCCCAGGTAAGTCGCGGTGCCGGTGGCAGTGCTGGAAGAAGGATCGGAGCTGGCGTCACGCTTCAGCTGGGCGAACATCGCACCCGACCAAGGCTTGGCGCTTGCGTTGTCGATCAAGTAGGAAACGGTTACGTCATACAGGCCACGTTTCACTGTGAAACGCTTGATGTAGTTGACGCCGTCCTTGCTGAACTTCAGGTCCACGACCAATTGGTCCTGACCGTCAGCCAGTTGGTAGATCTTCTTCTCCGAGGCGTAAACCGGACGACCGGTTGGACTTGCGTCCGGACCGTCGGTGCCGATCAAACCGCTCTGGGCCAGATAAGTCCGCTCGTTGCCGTTATCGAACAGCTGGAATGGAATTTCCGGATGGTCCTGGCGACGTGGATACAGCGGCAACGTCAACTGGGCAACATCACCACCTTGTGGGTCGATAGCCAGGTTGAGCACATCCGTTTTGATCTGGATGAGGTCTTTGCTTACAGCTACTGGCGTTTCAGCAGGTGCAGTGGCACTGGTATCGCTTGCGGCGCGTGGAATGTCGTCACTGACAGAAGCATTATTGCCAGTCGCCGTGTCCGGTAGGCCCGGTGCGGTAGTACTGGAAGCAACATTCTGAGTCGGCAGGGCAGCCTGGCCATAGTCCTGGTTCCATTTAAGAACCATAACGTAGGACACGATTGCCAGGGCGACGATCAGGATCGTGCGTTTGATATCCATGATTACTCGGCCATCGAAGAAGAACGGGAGGTAGGGATAGGCGGAACCGGGTCATAACCACCGGGATTCCACGGATGACAGCGACCTAAACGACGAAAGGCCAGCCAGCCACCGCGCAGAAGGCCATGATTTTCTATGGCTTCATACGCGTAGCAGGAACAACTGGGGTAGAAACGACAGTGACTGGCCATCAGAGGACTAATGGCATAGCGATAAAACTGGATCGGAACGAGTGCCAGTTTACGCATCGGTACTGTCTACCCCTACAGTTTCGGTTTTGACTGCTGGTACCGGCGTGCTGCGTGCCAGACGCTTCCAGAGTTTGCCGAAATGCTGAATCAATTCGGGGTTTTCTACGTCGCCCAAACCTTTGCGCGCGACGATAACAATGTCCCAACCGACCAGTGAATCCTGGTTCAGGCGAAACGATTCGCGCATCAGACGTTTGAGGCGATTGCGCTCGACGGAGAGCTTTACGCTCTTTTTCCCGATAACCAACCCGAGACGGGGGTGATCAAGATCGTTGTTGCGCGCAAGGAGCAGGAGGTTTTTCCCCGGAACCTTGCCGGTAGGGGAGTCAAAGACTGCTTTGAAATGCCGGGGCGTAAGCAAACGCTTGTCCCGACTGAAGTCCTGACTCACCTCCAGTGCCGGATTATCAAACTGCCAGACGCGCACGACCTTTGGCGCGGCGACGCGACAGGACGGCGCGACCGTTTTTGGTAGCCATGCGAGCACGGAAACCGTGGGTACGAGCGCGTTTGATAGTGCTTGGTTGGAAAGTACGTTTCATTGTCGTGTTACCTGGTTCGTCCACAACGGGCCGGAATGGCCCCCGTTTTAAGAGACCGGGGATTCTAGAGAAAGCAAGCCTCTAGGTCAATTTCCAACCAGCGTTTCCTTATAAATAGATCTCCAGCGGTTTTCTCGTTCGACCCCCCTTCGCTAGATATAGAAATAAAGAAGGGAATTATTTAAAGCTTTTCTGTAAAGCTTATAAAAGCTAGGGACACGATCTTCTGTGGATAACTGCCTTAAGCCCTTCTAAGTCGTGCTGTACAGAGAATGACAACTACGGTGGAAAACGGTGGTCAGCCTGTGCTGCGCTGTCGGATAAGCTGTGCGTGGAATGGCTAGTTATCCACAGGCCAGTTATCCACCGAGTTTACCCCCCACTTGTCCAGTGCCCTCATGGTCGGTTATCCACAGAGCTTATACACATACCGTCGGTCGTCTTTTTGTCAGTTAACGCGTTGATAAATCATGGCCTGTGCGCAACCTGCATGTGGATAAGTGGGCGTCTGGCCGCTACAATGGCCGCTTGTTTTTGCCTCACCGGCTTTCAACTTAGGGGATATCCGTGTCAGTGGAACTTTGGCAGCAGTGCGTGGAGCTTTTGCGCGATGAGCTGCCTGCCCAACAATTCAACACTTGGATCCGTCCACTACAGGTCGAAGCCGAAGGCGACGAGTTGCGTGTCTACGCACCGAACCGTTTTGTTCTCGACTGGGTCAACGAAAAGTACCTGGGCCGCGTCCTCGAACTGCTGGATGAGCATGGCAACGGCATTGCGCCGGTGCTTTCCTTATTAATAGGCAGCAAACGCAGTTCGGCACCACGTGCGGCACCCAATGCCCCACTGGCCGCCGCAGCTTCCCAGGCTCAGACTGCCCAGGCACCTGTCAGCGCTCCAGCCCCTGCGCCAGCCGCCACCCAGACCAAACGTGCAACGCAAAAAGTTGCCGAAGTCAGCGAAGAGCCGTCTCGCGACAGCTTCGACCCGATGGCTGGCGCCAGTTCGCAACAGGCTCCGGTCCGTGCCGAACAGCGCACCGTGCAGGTCGAAGGCGCGCTCAAGCACACCAGCTACCTGAACCGCACCTTTACCTTCGAGAACTTCGTCGAAGGTAAGTCCAACCAGCTGGCCCGGGCTGCGGCCTGGCAAGTGGCGGACAATCCCAAGCACGGTTACAACCCGCTCTTCCTTTATGGTGGCGTTGGCTTGGGTAAGACCCACTTGATGCACGCTGTGGGTAACCACCTATTAAAGAAGAATCCGAATGCCAAGGTCGTGTACCTGCATTCCGAGCGTTTCGTGGCCGACATGGTCAAGGCACTACAACTGAACGCGATCAACGAATTCAAGCGCTTCTACCGTTCGGTGGATGCGCTGCTGATCGATGACATTCAGTTCTTCGCTCGCAAGGAACGTTCCCAGGAAGAGTTTTTCCACACCTTCAACGCCCTGCTTGAAGGTGGCCAGCAGGTCATTCTCACCAGTGACCGCTACCCGAAAGAAATCGAAGGCCTTGAAGAGCGCCTCAAATCCCGCTTCGGCTGGGGCCTGACGGTTGCCGTCGAGCCGCCGGAGCTGGAAACCCGTGTGGCGATCCTGATGAAAAAGGCCGACCAGGCCAAAGTCGATCTGCCCCACGACGCGGCGTTCTTCATTGCCCAGCGTATTCGCTCCAACGTCCGTGAGCTGGAAGGCGCGCTCAAACGCGTGATCGCCCACTCGCACTTCATGGGCCGCGACATCACCATCGAGCTGATTCGCGAATCCCTGAAAGACTTGTTGGCGCTGCAAGACAAACTGGTCTCTGTGGATAACATTCAGCGCACCGTCGCCGAGTACTACAAGATCAAGATCTCCGACCTGCTGTCCAAGCGTCGTTCGCGCTCGGTCGCACGTCCGCGTCAGGTTGCAATGGCCCTCTCCAAAGAGTTGACTAACCACAGCCTGCCGGAAATCGGCGATGTGTTTGGCGGCCGCGACCACACGACCGTTTTGCACGCCTGCCGCAAGATCAACGAACTTAAGGAATCCGACGCGGACATCCGCGAGGACTACAAGAACCTGCTGCGTACACTGACCACTTGATGAACACCAGCGCAGCTTATTAAGGCAAGGGACTAGACCATGCATTTCACCATTCAACGCGAAGCCCTGTTGAAACCCCTGCAACTGGTCGCAGGCGTCGTCGAGCGCCGACAGACCTTGCCGGTGCTCTCCAACGTGCTGCTGGTTGTCGAAGGCCAGCAACTGTCGCTGACCGGTACCGACCTGGAAGTCGAGCTGGTTGGTCGTGTGCAACTCGAAGAGCCGGCTGATCCAGGTTCTATCACTGTGCCTGCGCGCAAGCTGATGGACATCTGCAAGAGCCTGCCGAACGATGCGCTGATCGACATCAAGGTCGATGAGCAGAAGCTCGTGGTGAAGGCCGGCCGTAGCCGCTTCACCTTGTCGACCCTGCCGGCCAACGATTTCCCGACGGTTGAAGAAGGCCCGGGTTCGCTGACCTGCAGCCTGGAGCAAAGCAAACTGCGTCGTCTGATTGAACGCACCAGCTTCGCCATGGCCCAGCAGGACGTGCGTTACTACCTCAACGGCATGCTGCTGGAAGTTTCCGAAGGCATCATCCGCGCCGTAGCCACCGACGGTCACCGTCTGGCCATGTGCTCGATGAAGGCCGATATCGGTCAGCCGGATCGTCACCAGGTGATCGTGCCACGCAAGGGTATCCTTGAGCTGGCGCGTCTGCTGACCGAGCCGGATGGCCTTGTCAGCATTGTCCTGGGTCAGCACCACATCCGTGCGACTACCGGCGAGTTCACCTTCACCTCCAAACTGGTCGATGGCAAGTTCCCGGACTACGAGCGTGTTCTGCCTAAAGGTGGCGACAAGCTTGTGCTGGGTGACCGTCAAGCGCTGCGTGAAGCGTTCAGCCGTACCGCGATTCTGTCCAACGAGAAGTACCGTGGCATCCGTCTGCAACTGGCCAACGGTCAGCTGAAGATCCAGGCGAACAACCCGGAGCAGGAAGAAGCGGAAGAAGAAGTGGGCGTTGAATACAACGGCGGCAATCTGGAAATCGGCTTCAACGTGAGCTATCTGCTCGACGTGCTGGGCGTGATGACCACCGAGCAGGTTCGCCTGATCCTGTCCGACTCTAACAGCAGTGCGCTGGTGCAAGAGTCCGACAACGACGACTCGGCCTACGTTGTCATGCCGATGCGTCTGTAATCATGTTCAGCAGAAGCTAGATGTCCTTAAGTCGCGTCTCGGTCACCGCGGTGCGCAATCTGCACCCGGTGACCTTCTCCCCCTCTCCCCGAATCAACATTCTTTACGGCGCCAATGGCAGCGGCAAAACCAGTGTTCTGGAAGCCATTCATCTGCTGGGGCTTGCCCGTTCGTTTCGTAGCAGCCGTCTTTTACCTGTGATTCAGTACGAGCAACTGGCGTGCACGGTGTTTGGTCAGGTGGAATTGGCCGAAGGCGGGCACAGCGCCTTGGGGATATCTCGGGACCGCCAGGGTGAGTTCCAGATCCGCATCGACGGGCAGAACGCCCGCAGCGCGGCGCAACTGGCGGAAATCCTGCCTTTGCAGTTGATCAACCCCGACAGCTTCCGGCTGTTAGAAGGTGCGCCGAAGATTCGGAGGCAGTTTCTCGACTGGGGTGTGTTCCACGTGGAACCGCGATTCATGTCCACTTGGCAGCGCTTGCAGAAGGCCCTGCGCCAGAGAAACTCTTGGCTGCGGCATGGTACACTTGACGCCGTTTCGCAAGCGGTTTGGGACAGGGAACTGTGCCAGGCCAGCGCAGAAATTGATGAATACCGCCGCGCCTATATCAAAGCCTTGAAACCAGTCTTTGAACAGACCTTGAGCGAACTGGTTGAGCTCGAAGGCTTAACGCTGAGCTATTACCGAGGTTGGGACAAAGAGCGCGAACTAAGTGCCGTGCTTGCCGGGTCCCTACAGCGGGATCAGCAAATGGGTCATACCCAGGCCGGGCCACAACGCGCTGATTTGCGTCTTCGATTGGGCGCCCATAACGCCGCGGACATTTTGTCCCGGGGTCAGCAGAAGTTGGTGGTCTGTGCATTGCGGATTGCCCAGGGGCACCTGGTTAGCCAGGCCCGACGCGGCCAGTGTATTTATCTGGTGGATGACTTGCCGTCTGAACTGGACGAGCAACACCGCCGTGCGCTTTGCCGCTTGCTGGAAGACTTACGCTGCCAGGTGTTTATTACCTGTGTAGATCACGAATTATTGAGGGAAGGCTGGCAGACGGAAACGCCAGTCGCTTTGTTCCACGTGGAACAGGGCCGTATCACCCAGACCCACGACCATCGGGAGTGAAGGCATTGAGCGAAGAAAATACGAATACCTACGACTCAACGAGCATTAAGGTGCTGAAAGGCCTGGATGCCGTCCGTAAACGTCCCGGTATGTACATTGGTGACACCGACGATGGTAGCGGTCTGCACCACATGGTCTTCGAGGTAGTCGACAACTCCATCGATGAAGCGCTCGCTGGCCACTGCGACGACATCAGCATCATCATCCATCCGGACGAATCCATCACCGTGCGTGACAACGGTCGTGGCATCCCGGTGGACGTGCACAAAGAAGAAGGCGTTTCCGCAGCCGAGGTCATCATGACCGTGCTGCACGCCGGCGGTAAGTTCGATGACAACTCCTACAAAGTATCCGGCGGCCTGCACGGCGTAGGTGTGTCGGTAGTGAACGCCCTGTCCGAAGAGCTTGTTCTAACGGTGCGCCGCAGCGGCAAGATCTGGGAACAGACTTACATCCACGGTGTTCCGAAAGAGCCGATGAAAATCGTTGGCGAGAGCGAAACCACCGGTACCCAGATTCACTTCAAACCGTCCGATCTGACCTTCAAGAACATCCACTTCAGCTGGGACATCCTGGCCAAGCGGATTCGTGAACTGTCCTTCCTCAACTCCGGTGTTGGCATCGTCCTCAAGGATGAGCGCAGCGGCAAGGAAGAGCTGTTCAAGTATGAAGGCGGTCTGCGTGCGTTCGTTGAATACCTGAACACCAACAAGACTCCGGTCAACCAGGTGTTCCACTTCAACATCCAGCGTGAAGACGGCATCGGCGTGGAAATCGCCTTGCAGTGGAACGACAGCTTCAACGAGAACCTGTTGTGCTTCACCAACAACATTCCTCAGCGCGACGGCGGTACTCACCTGGTGGGTTTCCGTTCCGCGCTGACGCGTAACCTGAACACCTACATCGAAGCGGAAGGCCTGGCGAAGAAGCACAAAGTCGCCACCACCGGTGACGATGCCCGTGAAGGCCTGACCGCGATTATTTCGGTGAAGGTGCCGGATCCGAAGTTCAGCTCCCAGACTAAAGACAAGCTGGTTTCTTCCGAAGTGAAGACCGCCGTCGAACAGGAAATGGGCAAGTACTTCTCCGACTTCCTGCTGGAAAACCCGAACGAAGCCAAACTGGTCGTCGGCAAGATGATCGACGCGGCTCGCGCGCGTGAAGCGGCGCGCAAAGCTCGTGAGATGACCCGTCGTAAAGGCGCGCTGGATATCGCCGGCCTGCCGGGCAAACTGGCTGACTGCCAGGAAAAAGACCCTGCTCTTTCCGAACTGTACCTCGTGGAAGGTGACTCTGCTGGCGGTTCCGCCAAGCAGGGTCGCAACCGTCGCACCCAGGCCATCCTGCCGTTGAAAGGCAAGATCCTGAACGTCGAGAAGGCGCGTTTCGACAAGATGATCTCTTCGCAAGAAGTGGGCACCTTAATCACCGCGCTGGGCTGCGGCATCGGCCGCGACGAGTACAACATCGACAAGCTGCGTTACCACAACATCATCATCATGACCGATGCTGACGTCGACGGTTCGCACATCCGTACCTTGCTGCTGACCTTCTTCTTCCGTCAGTTGCCGGAGCTGATCGAGCGCGGCTACATCTACATCGCTCAGCCGCCGCTGTACAAGGTCAAGAAAGGCAAGCAAGAGCAATACATCAAAGACGACGACGCCATGGAAGAGTACATGACGCAGTCGGCCCTGGAAGATGCGAGCCTGCACCTGAACGAAGAAGCCCCGGGCATCTCCGGTGAAGCGCTTGAGCGTCTGGTGAATGACTTCCGCCTGGTGATGAAGACCCTCAAGCGTCTGTCGCGCCTGTACCCACAGGAACTGACCGAGCACTTCATCTACCTGCCAGCGGTGAGCATGGAGCAACTGTCCGATCACGCAGCGATGCAAGATTGGATGGCTCGGTTCGAAGTGCGCCTGCGCACCGTCGAGAAGTCTGGCCTGGTCTACAAAGCCAGCCTGCGTGAAGACCGTGAACGTAACGTCTGGCTGCCAGAGGTCGAACTGATCTCCCACGGCCTGTCGAACTACATCACCTTCAACCGCGACTTCTTCGGCAGCAACGATTACAAAACCGTTGTTTCCTTGGGCGCTCAACTGAGCACCTTGCTGGACGACGGCGCGTACATCCAGCGCGGCGAGCGCAAGAAGCCAGTGACCGAGTTCAAGGAAGCCCTTGAATGGCTGATGGCGGAAAGCACCAAGCGCCACACCATCCAGCGATACAAAGGTCTGGGCGAGATGAACCCGGATCAGCTGTGGGAAACCACCATGGACCCAGCTCAGCGCCGGATGCTCAAAGTGACCATCGAAGACGCTATTGGCGCGGATCAGATCTTCAACACCCTGATGGGTGATGCGGTCGAACCCCGCCGTGACTTCATCGAAAGCAATGCCTTGGCGGTTTCCAACCTGGACTTCTGATCCAGTGTCGGATCCCGGAGAAGCTGCTGTATTTCACAATATGCTGCTTTCGCTGCGCTAGGAAAAAAGGCCAACCCGTGCGGGTTGGCCTTTTTTTGGGGTATGTGTCCCGTCCTGAATAAGTTTTACACCTTCTGATCTATTTTCAGGAGGGCGTAATGGAATCAGCAAAAAGACGGAGTCAGCTCGGACTATAATTCGCAAGGAATCAGGCTGGTTCAGTGAAATCTCGGCAACTGGGTCAATTTGGCGTCGGCGCCAACAAGCAGCTCGCATCACTCCATAGGGCCCGGTTGCATCGTTATCGTCTATGAGTGTCTCATCGCCATTATGCGCAAGAAGTTGCGCACTTTTTTCTCGAAAACGCCCTTAAATATCGCTAAACGCCAACCCCGCCGTGGCCTCCAGCCGAGTGCGCAAGAAGTTGCGCAGTACTGCGCAACTTCTTGCGCACTTTAGGGGGTGATTTACCTCCAAACTCACCAGAGCATTGAAAAACCTCAGCCATCCCCCCGGTTTGATTGGTCTTCGACTTTTCTGGCACGGGCCTTGATAAATGTTAGGCACCCATCGGGCGATTTCGCCTCCGGGGCACCCTAAATTTATCCGCAAGGAGAGCATCCCATGGCAACACCAGCGTACATGTCGGTTACCGGCGAAAAACAAGGCCTGATCACTGCCGGCGCCTTCACTGCCGACTCCGTTGGCAACACTTATCAAGAAGGTCACGAAGACCAAGTCATGGTTCAGGCTTTCAGCCACGACGTGATCATCCCGCGTGATCCGCAATCCGGTCAGCCAACCGGTCAGCGCGTTCACAAGCCAGTTGTGATCACCAAGGTCTACGACAAGGCTTCGCCTCTGCTGCAAGCGGCTCTGACCTCCGGCGAGCGTATGAGCGAAATCGTCATCCAGTGGTTCCGCACTTCGGCTCAAGGGACCCAAGAGCACTACTACACCACCAAACTGGAAGACGCGATCATCGTCGCCATCAACAACAAAATGCACAACTGCCAGGACCCGTCGAACTCCCACTTCACCCACCTGGAAGAAGTGCAGTTCACCTACCGTAAAATCACCTGGACCCACGAAGTATCCGGTACTTCGGGTTCCGATGACTGGCGTCAGCCAGTCGCTTAATCGCGGCTGACCGCTTCAAGCATCGGCCAGCTCTGCTGGTCGATGTGATTTATGCCTTGCAGAGTTGATGTGCGGACTCTCTTTCTCACCTGACCAAGGAACAGCTAAATGCGACAAAGGGATTTGAAGTTCACGTTTTCCGTGTTGTCAGGGCAGATGGAGTTCGAAGTCGTAGAGTTCACGCTGGAGGAGGCCGTCTGTGAGCCTTTTCGACTCACGATCGAGTTGGCCAGCCGCAACCCGAACATTGATTTCGGCAAGGTGCTCGATCAGCCCTCATTGCTCACGATCTGGCAAGGCGGCACGGCTGTGCGTCATGTCCACGGGCTGGTGTCCAGTTTCACTCAACGTAAAACCGGCTTCCGCCGGACACGTTATCGGGCGGTGGTCGAACCGCAACTCGCTCGACTGGCCTTGAGTTCCAACTGGCGCATTTTTCAGCAGAAAAACGTGCCGGACATCATCAAGTCCGTGTTGAGCGAACACGGCATCCTCGACTATCAGCAACACATCAACAGCGAACATTTGCCGCGCGAATACTGTACGCAGGTCGGCGACACTGACTTGTACCTGTTCGATCGGCTGTCCAGTGAAGAAGGCTTGTTCTACTTCTTCAAATGCAACGAAAGCACTCACACGCTGATCCAGGGTGACAAACTCTATGTGCAGGAGCGTATTCAAGGCGCTCCGGTGCTCTACACCACTGAACCGGCTGCGGATGCCACGCAGCCTGTGCTCTATGCGTTCAGTTACACCGAGAACGTCCGCACGGCCGAGCAGACGCAACGCGATTACACCTTCAAACGCCCGACCTTCGACCAGCAGCAGAACTTCGCCGGCGATGACTTGCAACATCAGACGCCGAACTACGAACGCTACGACTATCCGGGCCGCTACAAGGCCACCTCTGCCGGTAAACCCTTCACCCAGAATCGCTTGCTGGGGCACCGTGGCGACGCGCGAATCGCCGTAGTCGAAGGCGACGATCCGCGCCTGATCCCGGGCTTCTCTTTCCAGCTCACCGGCCACCCCCGGGAAGATTTCAATCGCTGGTGGCGCCCGCTGCGGATCACTCACAAGGGCATCCAGCACGCCAGTCAGGAAGAGGAGTCCGCCGGTGCCGATGTCGGCGTGAGTTATGACTTTGTCGCTGAGATTGTTTCAGAAGAAACCGAATGGCGTACCCCGCCACGGCCTAAACCGATTGTTGACGGACCACAGATCGCGACGGTGACCGGGCCGGACGGGGAAGAGATTTACACGGATGAATTTGGCAGGGTAAAGGTCCAGTTCCCATGGGATAGGGAAGGCAAGAACAACGAATTCAGTTCCTGCTGGGTGCGCGTGGCACAGAATTGGGCGGGCGCCGACTGGGGCCATATGGCGATCCCGCGCATTGGTCAGGAGGTCATCGTCGATTACCTCGACGGCGATTGCGATCAGCCGATCATCACCGGCCGCACGTACCGGGCGACGAACATGCCGCCTTACCAACTGCCCAATCACAAAATTCTCAGTACCATCAAAAGCAAGGAATACAAGGGCACTCGGGCCAACGAACTGCGCATTGACGACACCACCAAGCAGATCAGTGCCGCGTTGATGAGTGATCACGGCAGCACCGCATTGCATCTGGGTTACCTGACGCATCCACGGCCGAGCGGCGGTGAACCGCGCGGCGAAGGTTTCGAGTTGCGTACTGATGAACACGGCGCGTTGCGAGCAGCCAAAGGCCTGCTGCTGAGTACCGAGGAGCAAATGAACGCCAGCGGCGGTCACCTCAATCGCGCCTCTGTCGTTCAGGTCCTGGAAGCAGCGTTGAAGCTAGCCAAGGATTTGGGCGATTACGCCCAGGACAACCAGGGTGTAGGCCATGACAAGGCGCCGCAGAAGACGCTCAGCGATGCGGTTCGCGACCTGGGCAACGGCGCGAACGATGAATCGGGCAAGGGCAATGGAGGTAATCCGGCAATTGCCGTGAGCGGTGAAGCCGGTATCGCCGCGGCGTCCCCCAAGAGCATCACGGTGGCGGCGGGTGAGCACATCGACACCGTTGCCCAGCAGAATCAGCAACAGACCTCGGGGCAGAAGTTTGTGCTCAATGCCGGGACCGACCTGGGGATGTTTGCCCACAGCGGCGAAATGCGCCAGATCACCCACCAGGGCCCGATGCTGTTGCAGGCGCAGAAAAACAACATCCGCCTGGAGGCGGATCAGAGTGTGGAGGTCAGCGCGAGCAACCAGCATGTGCTGGTGTCGGCCAAAGAGCACATCACGCTGATGTGTGGCGGGGCCTACATCACTATCAAGGGCGGCAATATCGAACTGGGCATGCCCGGCAACCTGATTGTCAAAGCGGCCAAACACAGCCTGCTCGGCGCCACCAGCCTGGAAGCGGAACTGCCCAAATTCAAAGTCGGCGATACCCAGCGACGCTTTATGCTCAAGCAGATTGACGGGACGTCGGCGATGCCCAACATGCCGTACAAAATCACCCTGTCCAGTGGCGAAGTGGTCGAAGGGGTGACTGATGCTCAGGGCGCCACGCAGTTGTTGCAGAAAGATGTGATGAGCATTGCCAATGTGGCCATGCTCAAGCCGCCCTCCCCCGCAGCCGCGGGTGTCTCGGCAGGCGGTGCGGGGACTGCTGCCAGTGTCGCCAGTGCCGATGATGAGGCGGAGGAAATTGTGCAGTTCTTTGAATTCAAGGATGACAAAGGTGGACCCGCGCCGCACCACTTCAAGGTGATGTCCGCCGGTGAAGTCGTGGCCGAGGGCTCCGGTGAGCGCACGCCGGAATTCCCTGCTGACATGGAACTGGAGCTGGAGTCATGGCCGGTAAAGGAGAAACAAAATGCCTGATCTCATCACGCCACAGATGCGCAAGCTCGCGGCCATCGGATACGGCGAAGCCTCGACGGACAATAACCCGCAGGAAGTCCGCGCCATATGCTTTACGGTGACCAACCGTATGCGCGCGTGGGGGCTGGCCGACGTCGCCAGCCTGCTCAAGGCGGCAGGGGACAGTTACGTCGTTGCAATGCAGGGCAACAATGTCCGTTACAACCAACTGATGGCGGCTTCGGAAGCGGCCATCAATGCCGATCCGAACATGCGCTCGGCAGTGGAGAGTGCGCAGGATGCTCTCGCCCAGCGCGGCAATGATCCCTCCAATGGCGCTTACTGGTGGGATGGCATCGATATCAAGAAGTCGACCAACCCCCGACACTCATCCGGGTTCCACTACGGTTCCCCTTCGCACAACATCTTCGGTGTTGCGCAAGTCTCGAAGCCGGAGAAAATCACCTATTGGACGCAGTTCAACAAAAAGACCAACACAATGGTAAATACCCGCGAGCGGGGTCGTTATAACCACATATACCGGTCCACCGCCGCCATCGGCAAAACGATCTTCTGGACCACCAATCCGGAATACATCAAGGCAACCGGCGCCAAGGAATATCGATGAGCAAACTCACCCGTTGTCTGAGCCTGTTTCTCGGCGCGAGCCTGCCCTTTCTGGCACAGGCAGCCCCGGTACAGTTCACCGATTACCGTGCGTTCTATCAGTCGCTGGGCGACAACCTGTTTGCCGGACCCGGCAGCGAGCTGGCCAAGCCCTGCGCGGAATCCCCACGGCATTGCCTGTGGGTCAACGCCATGCGCCCGGCGTTTGAACGTTTTGAGGATGCGCAGTGGAGCGCGCCCGACGAACTGAAGCTCGACCCGCCCAAAGGCACACCCGTAATTGTCTTTGACGGAGAGGCCCTGACGGTCGGTAAACAACGTTGGCCTCTGCGCGATGCGGTCAACTTCGCCTCGCCGCAATGGCCCGTCGGTGATCCCATCGACCCGGAAAACGTGGCGACCGCCACGGCCTGGCGCCAAGGCGCCTCAACGTGCCTGGAGTTGCAGTACGTCAGCAGTGGCTACGGTGATCGCTACCCCCTGGTGTTGCTGGTACACGGCCAGCATCTATACGCGTTACCGCGACTGTTCGCCTCTTGCTCGGCCATTCGCAAGGCGCCCGGCAATCAGTTCAGCTATCCGGAAAACGCCTACCTGGGGGCGGAGCTGGAAAACAATCCGACCGGGCTGAAAGTGGATTACCGGGTACCCAATACTAAAAACTCGGTGGCGCAGTACCTGTTGCACTTCCCGAATCAGGGCGATCCCTTCGTATTTGAGGCGCAGCGCCAATAGGCATCAGCGGGCGAAACCGTCATGACCTTGCCACGTGCAAGGGGCATCACCTGAGGGGAACAAAATGAAGATCCGAGACTCACTACGTCTGCTCATCACGACACCAGCCGACCTGCGTCGGGTAGCAGCCGCCAACCCGGACAGGCGCTCGACCCCATGCGTCGAGACCAATGGGGTAATTTTCAAGGAGGAAATGCGCGATGACTGACGCTGCCCAGCCGAAAAAAATCTGTTCCAGCCAATCGATCACCATGCCCAGCGGTGGCGACATCCACCTGATTCCACCTCCACCGAAGCCTTGTGTGACGATTCTCGTGCACGGCGTCAACGACCTGGCGGGCTGCTACGCACGTATTGAGCAGGGTCTGTGCGAGGGGCTGAACGAACGCCTCGATATGCCACGTACCTTCCCCAACGGCGCGAACAACCCGGGATACCTGTTGCCGGCCAGCTACACCGCTCCCGCCGATGATGACGGCGAAGCCAAGAATCCCGATGCCGTGTACTTCCGCCGCAAGGCCGGAGCATCCAGCAACGGCTGCCAGCCACGCAGCGTGGTGGTGCCGTTCTATTGGGGGTTTCGCGAGGAAGAAGCGTTCATTCAGAAAACCGAAGCGCACGGTCAGTGGCTGGACCGAGACGGCAACCGCCTGGACAAGGCCGGCACCAAGGAAGGCGGCCAGTTCGCTAACGCCACCACCAACCTGCCGGATATGTGGGGCAACGGTTTCAACGGCATGTTGCTCGGCTTCATCTCGCTGAACAAAATCGGCGGCACCATGACCCACCCGTTGTTTTCAGCCGCCGGTCGGCGCTACATGGTGCTGGCTGCCATGCGGCTGGCCATGTTGATCAAGATCATTCACAAACGTCATCCGAACGATACGATCAACGTGGTTGGCCACAGTCAGGGCACGCTGCTTACGCTGCTGGCCCATGCATTCCTCAAAGAGGACGGTGCCAAACCCGCAGATGGCGTGGTCATGTTCAACTCACCCTACAGCCTGTTTCAGCCCAATATGGACAAAGTCCAGAAATTGGGCGGTCAGCAAACGACCGGCGCGCGCATCGCTACGCTCAACGGCATCTTGCAATTCATCGCGGGCAGCCCTAATCCGGTGCCGGCCCTGTCGGGCGTCGCCCTGAAAAACAAACAGGGTTACGGAGCGATTGGCGGACCTGGCTGGACGGGCACGGCCGCGTGTCAAACCACGATCCGCGGAGAAAAGATCACCTTCAACGAGCGCGACAACCGCGGCTGCACCTTTCTTTACTTCACCCCTCAGGATCAGACGGTTGGCCTCAAGAACGTCCAGGGTATCGGCTGGCAGGGGATCGGCGAAGAGGTAGATGGTCAGCCTGCGCGCAAACTTCTTCCACAACGTTTCCACCAACGCGTATTTACCGTGCGCAAGCGAAACGGCGAGAAAGAACCCGTCGGCAAACACGTTCCTCCCTACGTCTACCTGTTGCGCCAGGACAGCGAGCAACCCTGGGAAGACACCGGCCTGGGCTTCATGGACCGGATACCCAATGGCAGCCTGGACAAGGGCGCCACCGTGGTCTTGACCGCGCCTCAATTGCCGGTGCCGGGCGACGTGAACTTTACCAACGATGGCGTTATCACCGCCCCGGGAGAAGCCTCCAAAAGCGGGGTGTACCAGATGAAGGACAAACTGGACCCTGTCGATGCCTCGATCGGCGTTGCCAATGGCGGCTGGGAGCCGAAAAACCCACGCTACGCCAAACAGGAGACACTGGACGAAGCCCTGGCTTTCAAATATGGACAAGACATCCAAAGCGTCGAAAAGGCCCGCAACGAGGGCAAGGAAGCCTCGGAATGCGCCCATGTGTTTGTCGCTCGGGCTCAAGGTAACGGCAAGGTCCTCATCACTCGCGGGGAAACACCGTACGACGCGCGTATGCGTCTGCAAGGCGAGGAATACTCGGAGGCTCTGTCCTTCCACTCATCCATTCCCAACAACCCTGAACACAGCCGACAAGTGCTGGCCTATGACGTGGCGATCGGTGCCGGCGAATGCGTTGATGAGGGGTCGTTCTATGCGTATCTGTGTCGAGTGGCAGATTGGCGCCTGGACTGGAAAAAGACCGATGGCGGCGCCAATGCGCAATTCCAGGCGGAGAATGAAGATCCGGACGATTCCGTGGATCAGCACTATCAGCAAGAGGACGGTAAGAACCGCGAGCTGATTGACTCCACAGTGGCGTATCGCAAGACCGGCACGTTACCCGCCATCAGCGACAACATGCCGAGCCTGGTAGCGACCCAGACCCGCACTGAGCTCAGAAAAGGCGAGCCTGTCCGTTTTGGTGGCAACCCCTGATGCGCCTCGATATTGCTTGTCTGTTTTTCACCGGCCTGCTCCTGACCAGCCCTCTGGTTCAAGCGGCTGAACATCCATCGACGGTCAGCCGTTGCTTTGCCAGCGCGGCTTCACCCGTGACTGCCTATACCTCGGCCAAGGAGGCCGCCACCATGCCTGTTGATGCTCGTTACCGCGCCCCTGCCACCTCGCCCCATCTGGACACTCTGGATGTGCTCGCCATTGGCCTGAGCCTCGACGTATTCCGTCAGGGCCAGGCCTGGAAAGCCTTGCAGGAGCAGAATGCAAAACAGACCGAAGCCCTCCACGTGGGCAGCATCCTGCCCACGGATCCGAAAAAGTATCCGGTGGATGGCGACGACAAAGACCTGGCCTATGACAAGCGCAAGGCCGATGCTCTGGAACTGGGCTTGCGCGACTTCATGGAGAAGTGGCCGATCCCGACCATCACGGTCGTTCGTGGCTGGAGTCCCGATACACCGAACCTGCGTTATTCCCCGGAAAGAACCCGGGAAATGCTCTCGGGCATGGTCAACAGTTACCGCACGGAAGCGGGCCTGCACTGGCATCGCGTGCGCAATCTGCAAGATGGCGTGGTCTGCAGTGACACCCCCGAAGGCCTGGTGGAAAACCTGTTCAACCTGTTCGAACAGAACCCTGACCTCCCCGCTGTACTGGTCTACAACGTAGAAGGGTTCAGCATGTCGTTTGCCTTGTCGGCTAAAAAGGCGCCGCTGATTGGTGGGCCTGGCCCGCGCAAGCCGGGCGAACTCACCGACGCCATGGTCGCCATGGTTGTCGGTCGCCCCGAGCGCGTCGAATGGCTGCGTTACTACGCGCAGTTTGCCAAGGTCAACGAGAACAAAATCGACCCGGAGTTCACCGGTTGGGGCGCGAGGAAACCCGCCGTGGAGTTCCAGCCATCGACGTTCATTCCTCAACCCTGGACCCAGCGCGCGTTCGAGCAATGGGACGCGCTGCCAGTGTTGGCCAAACTGCATCGACCAGTCACCGTGTCACTGTTGCGGCCAGACAATGGCGAACGACTCAAGCGCGACGCCCTGACCGTCAAACTGGCCGCCGGCTGGAAAGAGGCCACCGACGGCCTGGCGCAGAAACCGGTTCGAGTGTTCTTTGATGGTGGCTTGAACACCACACCTCTGGCTGAACTGCTGCCGGCGCTCACCGCCGCCCACAGTCCGCTGGACCTGCTTGATTCGCGCGAGAGCTACGATTTGACTCAGCGCTTGGGTGACATCGGCTCGGCCTCGCCGTTTGTCGGCCTCACCCTGGCGACGATGGCCAGTTACCTGAACGCGGACACCAGCGTGGTCATGCCGATGCGCCGCCCGGAGCAGGCGACGATCATTGCCGTGACCTCGCCAACGCCCGGCAAGAAGCCTTCAGGCAATGATCATTTCGGCGTCAACCTGATGCCTCAAACCGCAAGTACCGAGGGACCGCCAGTTGTGCCTTCAGCGCATTCGGGGCCAAAAATGCCGGTCATCGAGCAGGATCACACGCTGGAAGAATTCCTCGCCGACCAGAAACCGAAAACCAACTGGATGGACGATCTCTAAGAGGCCTGCTGACATGGACATCATTCGGCTCGGCGACTCCACCAGTCACGGTGGTACCGTTCTTGAAGCTTTCAACCAAACTGACCTGAACGGCAAACCCATGTCCGGTGTTGGCCATAAGGTGGTTTGCCCGCTGTGCAAAGGGGTTTTCCCTATTACGCAGGGCAGCGCCCTGCTGGATGTCGGCGGCATCGCGGTGGCGCTTCACGGGATGAAAACCGCATGCGGCGCCAGCCTGATTGCCAGCAATCCCAAGGGTGAAGCTGCAAGTTAAAAACGTGGGGCGTTCTTTGCGCCAGCGGTGCTGCCCGGGAAGCAGGCTGGATCAACGGTTCTTGTTCATCCCCGTCCAGAGCAGCGAGGGCAGCGTCCGAGAGTCCAGCAACGCGTCATCCGCCGTCACCAAACGCGGGAGAACATGCCAGGGATGGTTGGCACTGCGGTGATGATGCAGGTGCAGATTGATGTGATAAGGCCAAATGAAAAACCGCCCTGCGCACCCGACTTTCCAGGCATATGTCCATTCACGCCAACCGGGGGTGACGTCAGGTCCGCCACTGTGCTCGGCAATGCTGCGGATTTTCTGCAGCAGGGTGCCCAGCGTGGCCAGTGGCACAAACCAGAAAAACACCATCAGCAAGAGCGTCTGGGCGGACGTTTGCCAAGCGATGAAAGATAAAAGGACCAGCCAGATCACACCGGCAGCCAATGCCGGCCGGGTCATCTTCGGTGATGCTCCGCCCGCCGCCTTGTAGGCGCGCAGGTTGCGCAGCGTGTTGATCAAGAACAGATCCCCGAGCAATTGCCGCAGCAACAACTTCCCGCTCAGCGGGCGGAAATCCCAGGGCTGCCGGTGATACAGAAAACGCCGCTCCGGGTCGTTCGCGGTTCCGGTCTGTTGGTGATGTTGGAGGTGCAGGGGCCGATAGAATTCCACGGGAACCAATCCCGGCACACCGATCGCCAGGTTAATCAGAAAGTCGTTGAGCGTACGATGACGGGTCAGGTGATAGTGCGTCGCGTCGTGGTACAGAATGAACAGCGCATGTTGGCGCGCGGCAATCACCACGAAGGCCACGCCATACAGTCGCCAGTCCCCCACGTACAGTGCGATGCGCAGCGTCACGATGATGCACAGCCATTCCAGCAGGATCGCTGCCATGGTGCGCAGATCCACTTTCAGGCGCTTGAGCATGACGGTGAACAGGCCCGCCGCGCCGCCGATCGCGGCGCCATACACCACGTCGAGCAGCACGTGCTGACCCGTCGTCAACACGGTAATCCACAGCATCACGCTCCACAGACTGAAGAGCCATGCCGCACGGACGCGCAGGCAAGCAAGGACAACGCTGATCGCCACCGGCAAAGCCACATGCCCGCTGGGCGAGGCGGCCAACGGTGAGTCGACCTGGTAGAACCATGCGAGCCACTGCGACGTGCTGTCCGTACGCTCGATCATGGTCGGCCACAACAAGTGGCTCAGCAGGCAGGTTCCGGAAGCCACGGCCGCCGCAAAAAAGGCCGGCAACAGCCATTCGCGGCGCCGCCCCAGCAGCACCAGTGCCGGCATGATCAGTACATAGCTCAGGTACAGCGGCAACGTGTAAGGCAGGCGAGCAATGTGCGAATCAAACCCCGTCGGTTGAATCACCCGTACCGCGCCCATCGGGAAGTGCGTGACGAGAAAGTACAGCGCGCCCGTCACGACGGTGTAGATCACCAGCCAACTGAAGGGCCGCGTCACGATCGAGGTATTAAGGTGATGACTGGCAAACGTGGATGACATGAATAAGGCGCCTGATGGGTCAGAACAAACTCAATTTCCATACCGCCATGAACGGCGATTTCTGCTCGGTTATTCAAGGTTTGCACCGTCAGAAAATGGCAGGGACGAAAGGAAGTCTACGTTGCATTGGCCCTTTCAACTCGCCAAACTCCAAACATCTTGCTTGCGATGCCGAGGATCTCCATGCGTTTGAGCGCAACGTCCGTTGAATGCTGCGATCTGCATCCACATGAAATCGATCGGATGTTCGAGATTTATTCCGCATCCTACTGCGATACCTCCCGTCCGCGATTCGATCAGGATTTCCAAGACAAGACGCATTGCATCGTATTGCGTTGTGCAGATGAAACCATCGTCGGTTTCACCACCCTCAAACAGTATGAGCGCACGTGGTCAGGCCAACCGATCAGGGTGATTTTTTCCGGCGACACCATCATTGACCGCGAACACTGGGGCAGCCAGCAACTGGCATTCGCGTGGATGCGCTTGGCCGGTGAGATCTGGCAGGAGCAGCCGAACGTGCCTCTGTACTGGTTTCTGATCTGCAAGGGTCACCGCACCTACCGTTATCTGGGCGCCATGGCGTTGAATTACGTCCCCCGCGCCGGCGTGGTGACGGATCCTACGGTGCAGGCGTTGGCGGATCATCTTGCAGTGGATCGTTTCGGCGAGGCCTATGATCCGGCAACGGGCGTGCTGTCTTTCAAAGTGCCTCAAGGTCGGTTGACGACGGAACTGGCGCAAGTCCCTGCCCCTCACCTGCGCTTGGCAAACGTCGCCTATTTTCTGCAGAAGAATCCTCATTACGCGTCGGGCAATGAGCTGGTCTGTCTGTGTGAACTGCACCCCGACAACCTGCGGCCGATGGCGCTGCGTCTGTTTGCCGCCGCGCAACCATGCTGATCCGCCAGGCCAGCGCTGCGGACAATCGGCAACTGCTCGACTTTCAGGCGCAGCGGGCCATGCAGGGCGGCTTGCCAATGCGTTTTGATCGCGGGCCTGACTATTTTGCGCTGCACCATTGTCATGCCTTGGACCATCGCACCTGGATCGCCGAGAACGAGGTCGGTGATCTGAAGGGCATTGCCAGCCTGGTGGTGCGCGAGGGTTATCTTCAGGGTGACATTCAGCCCGTGGCCTATCTGGGGGATCTGCGGCTGGTACCTGATAGGCGTCTGTCGGTGTCGTGGATGGCCGAGGTCAAAGTCAGGCTCGAAGCGCTGGCCGATGAAACAGGTGTCCAGCACGCCTATTGCTGTGTCATCCGCGCCAACCGTCTCGCGACGCAGTCGCTGCTGGGCGGACGGCGCGCCAATCCGCTCAAGCTTGCGCACTGGCGGGGCTACAGCAACGTAGCCGTGTATGCCCAGCGTGGGTGGCGAAGCACTCCGCGAGCGCCGGACAACGTGCGTATCGTACAAGCGCAGCCGTGCCACGCTGATGCGCTGCGCGCATTTCTCGACCGCGAATCGGCAGGTCAACCCTTCGGCAGCGTGTTCAGTGAAGCGCAGTTTACACGGCGTCTGGACACCTGGCCGGACTTCGGCCTCTCGTCATTTCTACTGGCACTGGACGCCCAAGACAATCTGCTGGGCTGTGTCGCGCCTTGGGATGCCGGGCGGATCAAACGGGTGGTGCTTGAAACATTGCCCTTGGCGCACCAGGCCCTTCGCCTCGCGTTCAATACCTGTGCGCCGCTGTTGGGGCGCCCTGCCATTGCCGCGCCCGGCGAGGCATTGCGCGACGTTTACCTGACCCACTTGCACGTACGACAGCGCGACCCGCAGATCTTTGCGGCACTGCTGGATGCGGCGTGGATGCGCGTTCGCGGTCAGTACGCGTTGATGCAAATGTGTCTGTATGACCGTGACCCGCTCTGGATGGCCATGACGCGCTATCGCGCCGTGTCCATTCCAATGGACCTGTACACGGCGCCCTGTGTGGGGAATGCCGAAGCGTTGACGGCGCAGGACGCCGAGCGCATCCCAGGCTTCGAAATCTATCTCGTCTGAGCGCGTCCGTGCACGACAGCCAATAGCGTCAGCCAGAAACGTGTGGCGTCAAAGCCACCGCCGCCCAGCACCGGTTGACCATGATCGAGCCGGGGCAGACAGATCTGCGGCATGCCCTCGATGCGTTGATGCTCGAGGTAAAACTGCCCGTCATGAGCCCAACCGGGTCGCCGGGCATTGAGGCGGGCATGATGGGTATCGAGGCGCGAACTGGGGGCAGCGCTCCAACTGACGACGTGCACGCACCGCACGGCGGCGGGCAGGTGTTTGAGCAGGTGGGTAATGTGCGGGTCGCGCAGACTGCTGATATCCCGCGCGCCATCGGCTACCCAGGGGGTTTTCGCCAGCACGCGGCGAACGCGATCAAACGGGTAGTTGATGCTCGACTGCCCTGCGCTGCCAGCCAACACGTCATCCATGACCGTCGACGGACCTGTCGGCGGTTGCACCAGCGCCACGCCATCACATGCCTCGCTTAATGCCTTGTTCTGTGCCAATGCCGCGAGCGCGTCGAGGCCACCCTTGCTGTGCGCCAACACGACAAATCGTTGCCCCTGCGTGAGTTCGGCCGTGAGCACCTTGCTGATATGCCGCCCCTGCGCCATGACGCCCCGAGATGAACGCACGGGCATGCGCAGAACCGGATAGCCCAGGCGCCGCAACGTCCGCGCACAATCCTGAAAACAGCCGGGCAACCATTCGGAAAACAGTCCGGCAACCAGTACCACCAACGTGCCTGGGGGAAGGCTGGGTATGGGCTTGTGCCAGGACGCGATAAATTGTTCTGTCCAGTCCAGCCGTGCCTCGGGCGCTGCGAATTCGGTTGCCGGAAAATGCAGTGGCCAGTCGTCAAACCCCTTCGGCGTCCAGGCTTGTGTTATCGCCGAAAGTCGCATCATGGTGTGCGCCCAGCATATTCGTCCAGCGTTTGCCGCGCCGCTTCCAGCGCTTCATGGGTGTCGAGGCGGTTGGGATGAAACCCCGGAATGAACCAGGCCAGCCATCTAGGAAACACACGGGTCAGCGGACCGGGACTTACGAATAACCAGCCGAGCAAACGCAGCCACTCGCGCCCGTTGCGGAGTTGCCCGTCATTGCCGGCAAGTCGATAAATGAAGTACATGACATCGATTGCAAAGTAGCCGGTCATGATCAGCATGACCCCGCATCGCATCAGGTATCGCCGGAGCGGATTGCTAACCACCACGCCCAGCACATCGTAGGCGACGGCCTTGTGTTCGGTTTCTTCGATCGCATGCCAGCGCCATAGCATGGCCATCTTTCCATCGGCACCTTTGAGGACCGCAGGATTGCGCAGGAGTTGATCGGAGAGAATCGCGGTGAAATGTTCCAGGCTGGCCGTCATGGCCAGACGCATCGCCGGCGAAAACTTGTTGCCCACCTCCTGACGGCGCAACAGCAGTTGTTCGAGGGCATCGATAGGTGCGCCTTGTGCCGCGAGTTGCTGGTTATACGAACGATGTTCGCGAATATGCGACGCTTCCTGATAAACGAACGCGTCAACGGCTTCGGCCAGCGCCGAATCGTTTTCGATCGCTTTTCGAAAGTGCACGACACTGTCGATGAAGAGTTTTTCGCCGAGTGGAAACATGATCGACAGGCCATCGAAAAAGCGCGTTACGTGCGGCCAGCCACGATACCAATAGCGAGGAGTCTGCTCATCGAGTGAAAAGCGCACATTGCGCCGGGGGATATCTGCGCAAACAGGTTTCGCCGGCGAGCGTCTGGTTAAGAGACGTTTTAAATACGACATAAAGTTTTCTGCGGTTCCTCGTTGCCCCGACGCGCCAGCAATTGATCGTTAGTGAAGCGGTCAGGGCGGTATACTTTTTGACTCGACCTTTCTCAAGGAGCCCATATGCGCAGTTCCAGTGACATTTCGCAAACGCGTCGTTTCGACGTGAGCAATCTGTGTGTTCTGGCGCTGCAGACGCTGTTTTGGGGCGCGACCCTGACCTGGCTTTCCCATACTGATGCGGGTTGGCTCAAATGGCTGGTGCTCGTTCCTTTCTGTCTGGTCATGCAAGGTGTCTTCTCGATGATGCACGAGTCCTTCCATGGCTTGGCGCACAGTCGCAAATCACTCAACTACTTCGTCATGTGGTGGGCTTCTACGCTTTTTGGCGCCTCGGCCACGCTGATCCATATCAACCATCTCGGGCATCATGTGCGCAATCGCACACGCGCAGAACTGGCCGACTTCGCGGTCGCGGATGAGTCGCTGTGGCGCAAGCGTATCGAGTACTACTTTGCGGTGCTCGGCGGTATCTGGCTGGCGGCGTTTGTCGGCAGTCTTTTATTGCCGGTGCTGCCGGCCCGCATCACGGACAAGTGGTCGCAAACCGCAGAGGTCAATACTTATGCCGCGGCTTTCAAGGATTTCTCCAGCGCCGACTTCAAACGCATCCGCCGGGAAGTCATTGCCGGCGTCGCCGCGTGGTTATCGATCGGACTCTTGCTGGGATGGACGTGGCACGTTGTGCTCATCGCCTATCTCGCTTTTGCATTTTCCTGGTCGTCGCTGCAGTGGGTGTACCACATGCGCACGCCGCTGGATGTCGTAGAGGGCGCCTATAACATGCGGGCCCCGCATCTGGTGCGCTGGGCGTTTTTGAACTTCAACTACAACCTGACCCATCATCGGCACTCGGCCATGCATTGGCAGCAGATGCATGAAGCCTCTAACCTGAAAGAAACGCGGCCGCTCTGGTATGGCTGGCTGCAGGTTTTTCTGCCGCCCCAGCGGTTACCCGATGACTTGACGCAACTGGACAAGACTTACTTCTGATGAGCGCCCACATGGATGTCAAACGCGCGCTGTGGCAGACCTTCCTGGAGAGCGCCAAGCCCACGCTCGATCAATGGCTCACGCAACTCGAGCAACCGCAATCGACGCAAGAGCGGGCATTGCTGCGACTGCTCGAAGCCAATAGTGATTGCGCATTCGGCCGCGCCCACCACTTTGCTCGGCTGCATGACTCGACGCAGTTTCGCGATAACGTACCGATCCACGATTACGCGCAACTGCAGCCGTGGATCGAGCGCGCGCAAAATGAATCCGAAGCGATTCTGACCTCCTCCCCTCCGCTGTTCTTCGAGCGTACGAGCGGAAACAGCGCGCTGCAGAAAGCGATTCCCTATACGCGCGCCTTCCTCGCAGAAATGCATAGCGCGCTGACCGTGTGGCTAGCCGACATGCATCGTCAGGTGCCCGGAATAAGCCACGGATCAAGCTACTGGTCGATGTCGCCGCCCTTGCAAATGCCAGTGGCGGGACCCAATGGCATTCGCATCGGGTCGGCCAGTGATCTGGCGTATTTGCACGGCAGTCATCTCGCCGGTCTGGCAGGGACTTTGTTGATTCCCGAGTTCAGCGGTGAGTTGTCGCAATGGCGCCGACAGACCCTCCTCGCCTTGCTGGCCGATGCCGATCTGAGCTTTATCAGTGTGTGGAGCCCGACCTTCCTGACCAGCCTGTTGCAGCCACTGTTCGACGGCGAAACGCCCGAACATGTGCAGACGTTTGCATGGCTGGAAGCCGCGCTTCCAGCGTCGCGCCAGTCAGCATTGCGCCGAGCGAGATCCCAAGGAGTATGCACCGAATTATGGCCACGACTGGCCGCCGTCAGTTGCTGGATGGAGGGCCCCAGCCGCCACTATTTCACGCAACTGGCCGTGCGTTTTCCGCAAACGCAGTGGCTGCCGAAAAGTCTTTTTGCCACCGAAGGCGTCGTGAGCATTCCATTCGGCGACGGGCCTGGATGCCCATTGGCGATCGGCAGTCATTATCTGGAATTTCTCTGCGAAGACGGCGCTCTGCGCCATTCTCATTCGTTACGCCTGGGAGAAACGGCGCAGGTCCTGCTGACCACCGGTGGCGGCTTGTACCGCTATGCATTGGGCGATCGGGTCCGCGTCGTCGGCATGTCGGGGGCCACGCCACGGGTCGAGTTCGTGGGACGTGCCACGGGAACCAGTGATCTGGTCGGAGAAAAACTCGATGAGCAAACCGTGCAGAACCTGTTCGACCGTTGCCTGGCCACAAGAGGCGCCGCCTGCCTGATCCCCAATGCCTACGCGTCGCCACCGCATTACACGGCGCTGGTTGCGACATCCCGCCACCTTGATGCCAGTGCCTTGGCGCTGACGATCGAGACGGCACTGTCCGACGCCTTTCATTACTGCCTGGCACGCCGACTAGGGCAACTGGGACTTGTGCAGGTGCGCCTGCTCGACGGCGGTGCTGATCAGCTCGCGCATGTATTGCAGCAGGCGGCGGAGTTGAGCGGCATCCGTGCGGGCGACTTCAAGCCGCGTTCACTTATCAATCGGCTGGAGACAGCCGAAGCCCTTCTCGCTCTTACGGAAAGCTCATGTCGGCACCTTTGAACAACCTTCTTGAGACGCCGGACGATGGCACCCTCGAACAATGGTATGTGGCGTGCGCACAGAAAGAACTGCGCAAAAACAAACCTTACCGGGCGAAGATTCTGGGCCTGAACCTGGTGCTCTTCCGCCAGCGCGACGGCCGGGCAGCGGCGTTGCTCGACCAGTGCGTGCACCGCGGAACGCGCTTATCGGCGGGTAAGATTGCCGACGATTGCCTGGTGTGCCCTTACCACGGCTGGCGCTACGACGCTCAGGGGCAAGTGGTGCACATCCCCAGCGTCGGCGATATGCCATGTTCATCGACTTCGCCCGCGTATCGATACCGCCAGCGTCACTTTGCGGTGCAAGAACAGGACGGACTTGTCTGGGTCTACACCGGAACGGGCAACCCGCAGGAAAAACCTGTGTTCAAGCTACCGGTCTACGGCGAAAAACCCTGGCAGTCCTATTTCATGATTAACACGTTCGAGGCAGATGTCGGCAGCCTCGTGCAGAACTTCATGGACGTACCGCACACCGTGTTTGTGCACGAAGGCATCTTCAGATCCAGCACGGGGCGAACAATGGAGGCTACGCTCGCGTGTAAAGCGCAGAGCGTTGAAGTGACCTATCACGAGAACGGCGACAAGATCGGTTTCTTGAACTGGCTCAGTAATCCCGACGGCGAGCCATTGGTGCACACGGATCGTTTTTTCGCACCCAACGTCACGCGCTGCGACTACCGCTGGGGCGACTGTTCGGCGTTCTTCATCATCAGCCAGATCACACCCATAGATTCAAGACAGTCGCGCGTCTACACCTACATCGCCTACCGCTTCCGGCTACCCCGCTGGGTACTACGCCTGTTGCGTCCGTTCATTCATCTGTACACCCGTATTGTTATCCGTCAGGACGTGAAAATCATTCAGGCGCACCGGCAAGGTCTCGATAATGCAGCGAATTTCAAGCCGTCCAACGTGCAAGCCGATGCCGTGCATATCGGAGTCGATCAGCTACTAGCCGCCGTGAGACGGGGAGAAGCGTTACCTCCGGCACAACGCCGTGAATCCCGGATACGATTTGCGCTTTGAGGGAACCTGGTCTGCTGGCGCGGATGAGGAATTGACCCAGCTGCCGGGATTTCACTGATCCAGTCTGACTCCTCTCGCGAATCATTGTCTGTGCTGGATTTGTGCAGGTTTAGAGATGGATCAGTCTTGCCTCTACACGTGGGTAAATTCGGCGTCGGCGTCAACAGCTCAGTAGCGCACCTAGAAGGTTGGTGAGTCCTCTGGACTGGGCATGGCAACTCACTTCTCGGGAAACAATGACTAGTTGGCCCTGGGAGGCAGCGCTGGTCATTTCGTCATTACTCAGTTCAGGGGGAAGCTTCTCGCGATCGAGGCCACCTGCCTTCTTCCACGCTTCAAAGCGATGAGTTGCCGTGCCCTGTTCCACGTGGAACCAATTATTATGTGAAACAGATGTAAACCTATTTCAGGACTAGACAGCGCCCTGAACATCAAAAAATCTCAGCCTTCGGCAGCTCCGC
This sequence comes from Pseudomonas nunensis, assembly GCF_024296925.1. Classification (NCBI taxonomy): domain Bacteria; kingdom Pseudomonadati; phylum Pseudomonadota; class Gammaproteobacteria; order Pseudomonadales; family Pseudomonadaceae; genus Pseudomonas; species Pseudomonas nunensis. The sequence continues at coordinate 6,192,080 of NZ_CP101125.1, read as the reverse complement.
CTAACAAATGTAGCTGCCGAAGGCTGCGATCTGTTGATCTTTATTCGCCGACCGCCCCCACACTCTCCAACCGATACCCATACCCATAAATCGTCAGCAGCTGCCAACCCCGATCAGCCGTCAGCCCGAGCTTATTGCGCAGGCGATAGATGTGAGTGTCCAGAGGTCGCGAAGACACCATCTCTTCATGACTCCAGAATCGTCCATACAGATATTCCCGAGATAACGGCCGGCCCAGGTTGGTGAATAAACACCGCGCCAGACTGTATTCCCGTTCGGTCATGGCGATGGGGATACCCGCGCGGGTGACGGTCAGTTCAGCGTCATCAAACACTAGGTCATTGAAACTCAGTACTTCGGTAGCCGTCGCGCGTTGCTGGCCGTGCCTGCGCAATACAGCAGCGACACGGGCTTTCAATTCGTTGGGACGGAACGGCTTGCTGACGTAGTCGTCGGCCCCGGCATTCAGTGCCTGGACGATGTCACTCTCGGCGTCGCGGCTGGTGAGCATGATGGCGGCAGGCGGCGCATCCATGTGTTCGCGGGTCCAGCGCAGCAGCGAGAGGCCGCTGAGGTCCGGCAGTTGCCAGTCGAGGATGAGCAGGTCGAAGGTTTCCCGGCGTAGCTGGCGCAACAGATCTTCCGCGCGCTCGAAGCTGTGCAATAGCCAGGGCTGTTCGCCCGGTTCGGCCATTTGGTGCAGGGTCTGTTCGACCCGGCGCAGTTCGGCGGGTTCATCGTCCAGTATCGCGACACGCATGTGCGGCAATTCCTTGAGGGCGGGTGGGCGGTAGACGATACCGGCTCGACTGGCGGAGTGAAAGTAAGCAAACCTGCGTCGGTCATCGTCCGCTATGATTCTTCGGGTTCAATCTTCCAATCAGACTCCTGACTCATGAATCTAACGCCTTCCCCCTGCCCTATCAGACTTGCCCATGACAATTCAGCGCCGTCGTGAAAGCCGTGAACCGACTCAGGTCCAGCGTTTATTCCGGCAGTTAGTCAGGGAGTGGTTGTGGATAAGTCTGATCCTGCTGCCCCTGACTGCCCTGCTCTCGTACAGCGCCCAGTCCAGTGAGCTCAAGGGTTCGGGAGCGCTGGAGGCGTTGTTGTCAGTCAGTCTAGTCGCTTGCGTGCTCGGCTTGCTGTTACTGCGCCCGCGCCTGGCGTTGTGGCTGACGCTGGGTGGCATGAGCTGCGCGCTGCTGATCAGCGCCTGTCTGGCAGAACTGCGTTGGTGGTGGTCCCCGGCGGCGAGCCTGATGGGCATGCTGCTGGGCTACCTGATCTGGAATTGGCGGCGCCTGAGTGTGGTGCTGAGCTATTTCGGCTGGGAACTGGCGCGACTGGACAACGAACCGAAAGTCTTCCCGGAACGCCGACGGGTGCAGTTTCCCACCGGCGATCATTTGCAGGGGCAAATCATGGCGCTGGAACAAGCCATGAGTCGGACCCGCGATACCCGGCGCTTTATCGCCGATGGACTGGAGTATCTACCGGTAGCGACGTTGATCAGTGATCCGCGAGGCCGGATATTGCTCGGCAATCGTAACGCCCGAGACTTGTTCGGCGCCGATCTGGTGGGCGATGACATCCTTGAGCAACTGGCGCGATTGGGCTACCCGGAATTGCTGAATGGCGCGCGCCCGCTTTTATCGACGTTGGCCCTGCTGGAGTTCAGGGATATCAAAGGACGCAGTCTGCGCCTGGAGCGCGCGGCATTGTTGCCCGTGGACGGAGAAACGCCGATCGGCTGGCTGCTGAGTCTGACCGACCTTAGTGTCGAACGTGATGCCGAGGAGCAACGTGGTGTGCTGCTACGCTTTTTGTCCCACGACCTGCGGGCGCCGCATTCGGCGATTTTGGCCTTGCTCGATGTGCATCGGCACCAGGTGGGCGGCGACACGCAGTTGTTCGATCAGATTGAGCGTCAGGTGCGGCGGGCCTTGGACCTCACGGACGGCTTTGTATTATTGGCCAGGGCCGAGTCTGAGGCCTATGAATTCCAGCCCACCCTGTTCGCGATGCTGGTACTGGACGTGTTCGACCAGTCCTTGAGCATTGCGCAGTTGAAGCAGATCGAGTTAGTCCACCACCTCGAAGACGATGTCCAGGAAAGTTTGATCATGGCCGATCAGGGCTTGCTGACCCGGGCGTTGTTCAATTTGCTGGAAAACGCTATCAAGTACAGCGATGCCGGAACGCGTATCAGCCTGCAAGTCAGCAGTCGCGAGGGTTGGCTGACGTGCGAGCTTACCGATCAGGGCAAAGGCATCGCTGCCAACGAATTGCCTGAGCTGTTTAGCCAATATCGCCGGTTTACTTCGGCTCAAGGTATCGATGGTATTGGGTTGGGATTGTCGATGGTCAAGGCTGTGGTGGATCACCACGATGGCCGGATCGAATGTTTAAGTGAGGTCGGTAAAGGCACCTGTTTCAGCCTTCATTTCCCCCTGCTGCATGAATAAAATGCGGGCATAAAAAAACCGGCTATATCAGCCGGTTTTTTTACGTCCGAAAAAAACTTATGCACCTTTTTCCGGATTTTATGAGCTTAAGAAATATGTATATAAATCATAAGCCTAGAAACTAAATACGACGTTTTTCAACAAAACGGTACACAGGTTATCCACAGAATCTCAGACAGCCACCTGATCCGTCTCGGCAGGTGCTTGAGGCGCCGGTGGCAACGAACCCATATCTCGCTGCATCTGCTCATTCCAGGCCTGGACCCGATCGTTCAATGCAGCGACGGCTCGCGGCCCGCTGCCCTCGGCATACATCGGTTCGCCGATGATTACAGTGATCACACCCTGCTTCTTCGCCCAACCGGTTTTCGGCCAGAACTTGCCCGCATTGTGTGCAATCGGCAGCACCGGAAGTGCGGCGTTGACCGCCAAAGCGCTACCACCGCGCGAGAACTTGCCAACGGTGCCGTAAGGAACACGAGTGCCTTCCGGGAAGATCAGGACCCAGACACCATCCTTCAACAACTCATCGCCCTTCTTCGCCACATGCTTGAGCGCGGCTTTGGGATTATCACGGTCGATGGCGATCGGCCGCAGCATGGCCATCGCCCAACCGAAGAAGGGCACGAATAGCAATGAACGCTTGAGGACCTGGCTCAGCGGCTCGAAGTAAGCCGAGAGAAAGAACGTCTCCCAGGTGCTCTGATGGTTCGACTGAATCACGCACGGCTGGTCAGGCACGTTTTCAGCGCCTTTGACTTCGTAGCTGATGCCCAAAAACACTTTGCTCAGCCATAAGGCGCAGCGGCACCAGTACACATTAATGAAGCGATATCGGGCCTTGAACGGTAGAAAAGGCGCGATGAAAAAGCTCAGGCTGCACCAAAGCAAAGAGCTGGTGCCCAGCAACAGATAAAAGAGGAATGTTCTGATGGCCTGCAGTATCGACATGGTGACGTTTACCGTGCGGGCTCTGCCCGTCTATATAAAGCGCAATCCCGATCAATCCTTGGTCAGGAATCTCGAAACGCTCTAATTGTGGATAAGTTCTGCGGCAATCGCCGCCAGATCGTCAAAAATCAAGGTGCCTACCGGTAGGGTTTTACCCAGAGTCTTTTCGCCTTTCCCGGTCTTTACCAAAACTGGCTGAGAATCGACGGCTTTTGCGGCTTCCAGGTCACCAAGGGAATCGCCGACAAACCATAGATTAGTCAGCGAGACGTTGTAATGCGCGGCGATGGTTTTCAACATCCCGGGTTTCGGCTTGCGGCAATCGCAGCCATCGTCCGGGCCGTGAGGGCAATGGACGATCAGCCCGACTTCACCGCCCTGCTCCGCCACCAACGTGCGCAAGCGCTCGTGCATGGCATCCAGGGTGGCGATGTCGTAATAGCCGCGAGCGATGCCCGACTGGTTGGTAGCGACTGCCACCGTCCAGCCAGCCTTGCTCAACTGCGCGATGGCTTCGATCGAACCGGGGAGCGGAATCCACTCCTCCACCGACTTGATGTAAGCGTCGGAGTCGTAGTTGATCACCCCGTCCCGATCGAGAATCAGCAGTTTCAAACAGTCTTACCCCAACAGCGAAATATCGGCGACGCCGAGGAACAGCCCACGCAGACGCGACAGCAGTGCATACCGGTTGGCGCGCACATTGGCGTCATCCGCATTGACCATCACGGCTTCGAAGAAGGCATCGACCGGCTCGCGCAGGGCCGCCAGACGCGCCAGGGATTCGCTGTACTGACGGGCAGCAGCCATCGGCTGAACAGCCTGGTCAGCCTGCTGGATCGCCGAGTACAGGGAGAACTCGTTGGCATTGTCGAAGTACTTGGCTTCAACGACCGTCGGCACGGAGCCTTCAACCTTGCTCAGCAAGTTCGACACGCGCTTGTTCACGGCCGCCAGTGCCGCAGCTTCCGGCAACTTGCGGAACGCTTCTACCGCTTGTACGCGTTGGTCGAAGTCCAGCGCCGAACCCGGCTTCAGGGCACGCACCGACAGGTAAGTACCGACATCCACGCCTTCGTCTTCATAACGCGCACGCAGACGGTCGAAGATGAATTCCAGCACCGAGTCATTCAGGCCGGCAGCCTTCACCTTGGTACCGAACGCATTCACGGCAAACGCCACGGCTTCGTTGAGGTCGAGGTCGAGTTTCTTGTCGATCAGGATGCGCAACACGCCCAATGCTGCACGGCGCAGGGCATACGGGTCTTTGCTACCGGTTGGCAACATGCCGATACCGAAGATGCCGACCAGGGTGTCGAGCTTGTCGGCAATGGCCACGGCCGCACCGGTCAGGGTGGTCGGCAGTTCAGCGCCGGCACCGCGCGGCATGTACTGCTCGTTCAGCGCCAGAGCGACTTCTTCCGGCTCGCCATCGTTGAGGGCGTAGTAGTAACCGGCGACACCTTGCATCTCCGGGAACTCACCGACCATCTCGGTCGACAGGTCGCACTTGGACAGCAGGCCGGCACGGGAAGCCCAGGCTGCGTTGCCGCCAATGCGTTGCGCGATGTACGCCGCCAGTTTGGAAACGCGCTCGGCCTTGTCGTAGACGCTGCCGAGTTTTTCCTGGAACACCACGTTCTGCAGGCGCAGGTTGAAGTCTTCGAGTTTCTGCTTCTTGTCTTGCTTGAAGAAGAACTCGGCGTCGGTCAGGCGTGGGCGAACCACTTTCTCGTTACCGGCGATGATCTGCTGCGGGTCTTTGCTTTCGATGTTGGCCACGGTAATGAAACGTGGCAGCAACTTGCCGTCGGCATCCAGCAGGCAGAAGTACTTCTGGTTGTCCTGCATGGTGGTGATCAGGGCTTCTTGCGGCACATCGAGGAAACGTTCCTCGAACGAGCACACCAGCGGCACCGGCCATTCAACCAGCGCGGTCACTTCGTCGAGCAAGGCTGGAGGAACGATCGCAGTACCTTCCTGCATTGTCGCCAGTTCTTCAGTGCGCTTGCTGATCAGCGCGCGACGCTCGTTGGCATCGGCCAGCACGTAGGCGCCACGCAGATCGGCCAAGTAGTTGGCCGGCGCGGTGATGCGCACGCTTTCCGGGTGGTGGAAGCGGTGACCACGGGAGTCACGGCCAGCCTTCTGGGCGAGGATCGTGCAATCGATGACCTGGTCACCGAGCAGCATCACCAGCCATTGGGTCGGACGCACGAATTCTTCTTTGCGAGCACCCCAGCGCATGCGCTTCGGGATCGGCAGGTCGTTCAGGGAATCTTCGACGATGGTCGGCAGCAGGCTCGCGGTCGGCTTGCCGGCGATGCTCTGGCTGTAACGCAGTTTCGGACCGCTCTGATCGATTTCGCTCAGGTCGACGCCGCACTTCTTGGCAAAACCCAAGGCTGCTTGAGTCGGGTTGCCGTCGGCATCGAACGCGGCCTGACGTGGCGGGCCGTCGAGGTTGATGCTGCGATCCGGTTGCTGGGTGGCCAGCGCGGTGATCAGCACGGCCAGGCGACGTGGCGCGGCGTAGACGGTTTTGGTCTCGTAGTTCAGGCCGGCAGCTTGCAGGCCCTTGTCGATACCGGCCAGAAACGCGTCGGCCAGGGTGTTCAGGGCTTTGGGTGGCAGTTCTTCGGTGCCCAATTCAACCAGGAAATCCAGAGCACTCATTGTGCAGCCTCCAGCTTAGCCAACACTTCGTCACGCAGGTCCGGGGTCGCCATCGGGAAGCCCAGCTTGGCGCGAGCCAGCAGGTAGGCTTGCGCAACGGAACGCGCCAGGGTGCGAACACGCAGAATGTATTGCTGACGCGCAGTCACCGAGATTGCCCGGCGCGCATCCAGCAGGTTGAAGGTATGGGACGCCTTCAACACCATTTCGTAGCTCGGCAACGGCAGCGGCTGGTCGAGTTCGATCAGGCGCTTGGCTTCGCTTTCGTAGAAATCGAACAGCTCGAACAGCTTCTCGACGTTGGCGTGTTCGAAGTTGTAGGTCGATTGCTCGACTTCGTTCTGATGGAACACGTCGCCGTAGGTCACTTTGCCCATCGGACCGTCCGCCCAGACCAGGTCGTAGACCGAGTCCACGCCTTGCAGGTACATGGCCAGACGCTCGAGGCCGTAAGTGATCTCGCCGGTCACCGGGTAGCACTCGATGCCGCCCGCTTGTTGGAAGTAAGTGAACTGCGTCACTTCCATGCCGTTGAGCCAGACTTCCCAGCCCAGACCCCAGGCGCCCAGTGTCGGCGATTCCCAGTTGTCTTCGACGAAGCGAATGTCGTGGACCAATGGGTCCAGGCCGACGTGCTTGAGGGAGCCCAGGTACAGTTCCTGGAAGTTGTCCGGGTTCGGCTTCAGGACTACCTGGAACTGATAGTAGTGCTGCAGACGGTTCGGGTTTTCGCCGTAGCGGCCGTCAGTCGGGCGACGACTGGGCTGCACATAAGCGGCGTTCCAGGTTTCCGGGCCGATGGCACGCAGAAACGTGGCTGTGTGGAAAGTGCCGGCGCCTACTTCCATATCGTAGGGCTGAAGTACCACGCAACCTTGCTCGGCCCAGTATTGCTGGAGCGCGAGGATCAAGTCTTGGAAGGTACGCACGGCTGGCGTAGGCTGGCTCACGAAATTCACCTGTTTCTTGGGCTGCGATTTAAAGAGCGGGAGTATACCCGATTCGTTGCTGCGCACGCCCCCTGGAGCCTTATGCCACGCTGCTTTTGGTGTTCCGAAGATCCGCTGTACATGGCTTATCACGATCAGGAGTGGGGCACGCCGCTACGCGATGCGCAGGGATTGTTCGAGTTGCTTTTGCTCGAAGGGTTCCAGGCCGGCCTCTCATGGATCACCGTGTTGCGTAAACGTGAGCGTTATCGCGAGGTGTTGTTCGGCTTCGACGTACAGCGCGTGGCGCAAATGAGCGACGCCGAAATCGATGAATTGATGCTCGACCCCGGGATCATCCGTAATCGTCTCAAACTCAACGCGGCCCGGCGCAACGCCCAGGCCTGGCTGGCGCTGGAGGACCCGGTGAAATTTCTCTGGTCCTTCGTCGGCGATAAACCGCTGATCAATCATTTCAAGGATCGCAGCGAAGTGCCGGCGGTCACGCCGGTCGCCGTGGAGATGAGCAAAGGCCTGAAAAAGGCCGGGTTCACCTTCGTCGGTCCGACCATTTGCTATGCGCTGATGCAGGCCTCGGGCATGGTCATGGACCACACCCGGGACTGCGATCGCTACGCGACGCTGGCGAACGGCGGTTAGAATGGCCGCCTCGCACACAGCACAAGATCAGGAGTGACCTGTGGATAAGTTTAAAGGCGCCTTGCTGGTAGGCGCTCTGCGGCTGTTTGCCTTGCTTCCGTGGCGAGCAGTGCAAGCGGTGGGCTCGGCGATTGGCTGGGTCATGTGGAAAACCCCCAACCGTTCCCGCGACGTGGTGCGGATCAACCTCGCCAAGTGCTTCCCGGAGATGGACGCTGCCGAACGCGAGCGTCTGGTCGGTCAGAGCCTGAAAGACATTGGCAAGTCCCTGACCGAAAGCGCCTGCGCCTGGATCTGGCCGGCCCAGCGCTCCATCGACCTAGTGCGCGAAGTCGAAGGCCTCGACGTGTTGAAGGATGCGTTGGCGTCCGGCAAAGGTGTGGTCGGCATCACCAGCCACCTCGGCAACTGGGAAGTGTTGAACCACTTCTATTGCAGCCAGTGCAAACCGATCATTTTCTACCGTCCGCCGAAATTGAAGGCTGTGGATGATTTGCTGCGCAAACAGCGCGTGCAATTGGGCAACCGCGTGGCGGCCTCCACCAAGGAAGGCATCCTCAGTGTGATCAAGGAAGTGCGCAAAGGTGGTGCAGTGGGCATTCCCGCTGACCCGGAACCGGCCGAATCCGCCGGGATCTTCGTGCCGTTCTTCGCCACCCAGGCGCTGACCAGCAAATTTGTGCCGAACATGTTGGCGGGCGGCAAAGCGGTCGGCGTGTTCCTGCATGCCCTGCGGCTGCCGGACGGCTCGGGGTACAAAGTTATCCTCGAAGCCGCGCCGGAAGCCATGTACAGCACGGATACCGAGACATCCTGCGCCGCGATGAGCAAAGTCGTGGAACGCTATGTCGGGGCTTACCCGAGTCAGTACATGTGGAGCATGAAGCGCTTCAAGAAGCGTCCACCGGGCGAAGAACGCTGGTACTGAAGTAATTGGCACGCTCTGTGGATAACCTGCCTGTGTAGGAGCGAGGCTTGCCCGCGAAGCTTTTAGCGTTATTGAGGACGCCTTCGCGGGCAAGCCTCGCTCCTACACAGGTCAAGTTATCCACAACACGTTCATTCAAGGGCGCAGTAGATGTCCGAACTCCGCAAATCATTTCGCATCAAGATCAGCCACGAAAGCTTCGGTGAGTGTCTGGGGCAAACCCGTAACCTGTCGACGACGGGTGTCTACGTCAAGCACCCGACTCTGTCGGTATTGCCCAAGGGCGCGGTGGTCTACGGTCAGGTGCAAGACTTACCCACAGGCGGCGCGCCGCGAGTGCGCATGGAAGTGGTGCTGGTGGATGCCGAAGGGATTGGTCTGCGCTATCTCTGATCAGTGGGCCTGACGCTCAAGCTTCTTCAGAAACACCGTCATTTCCTTCTCCGCCTGCTTGTCGCCATGGGCGCGAGCAGCTTCCAGGCCTTGCTCCCAGGCCTGACGCGCGGCAGCAACGTCCGCCTGCGCCAGATGCGCCTTGCCCAGCAGCTTCCAGGCTGCCGAATACTTTGGATCGAACTCAACGCAGCGCTGGAAATGCTCGGCGGCCTTGGCGTTTTCCCCAAGATCCAGATAACCCTTGCCCAAGCCAAAGCGCAGCAGTGAGTTATCCACACCCTTGGCGAGCATTTTTTCCAGGGATTCGATCATGGGTGGATTCCTTTGAGTGATGAGTGGTTTCGAGATCGCCTTCGCGGGCAAGCCTCGCTCCCACAGTGGATATTCAGTGGCCACAGTTTTTGTGTACGGCCGAGATCCCCTGTGGGAGCGGGCTTGCTCGCGAAGAGGTCAGTCCAGTCAACGCAAATGCTGGATCAGAAGAAGCTCAACCCCACATGAAACAGCTTCTCCACATCCCGAATATGCTTCTTATCCACAAGGAAAAGAATCACATGGTCGCCCGCCGCAATCACGGTGTCGTCGTGGGCGATGATCACTTGTTCATCACGAATGATCGCGCCAATCGTGGTGCCCGGCGGCAAACCGATGTTCTCGATGGCCTTGCCAATCACCTTGCTCGACTTCGCATCGCCATGCGCAATCGCCTCGATGGCTTCCGCCGCGCCTCGGCGCAGTGAGTGCACGCTGACGATATCGCCACGGCGCACGTGGGCCAGCAAGGTGCCGATGGTCGCCAGTTGCGGGCTGATGGCGATGTCGATGTCGCCGCCCTGGATCAAATCAACGTAAGCCGGGTTGTTGATGATCGTCATCACCTTCTTCGCGCCCAGCCGTTTGGCCAGCAACGACGACATGATGTTGGCTTCGTCGTCGTTGGTCAGGGCCAAGAAGATATCCGCGTCGGCGATGTTCTCTTCCAGCAACAAGTCGCGGTCCGACGCGCTGCCCTGCAACACCACGGTGCTGTCGAGGGTGTCCGAGAGATAGCGGCAGCGCGCCGGGTTCATCTCGATGATCTTCACCTGATAACGGCTTTCGATGGCCTCGGCCAGGCGTTCGCCGATCTGTCCGCCACCGGCGATGACGATGCGTTTGTAGGTTTCATCGAGGCGGCGCATTTCGCTCATCACCGCGCGAATATTCGCCTTGGCGGCGATGAAAAATACTTCGTCGTCGGCCTCGATCACCGTATCGCCCTGGGGCAGGATCGGTCGGTCGCGACGAAAAATCGCCGCTACGCGGGTTTCGACATTCGGCATGTGTTCGCGCAACTGCCGCAGTTGCTGCCCCACCAACGGCCCGCCGTAGTAAGCCTTCACCGCCACCAGTTGGGCTTTGCCTTCGGCGAAGTCGATCACCTGCAAGGCGCCGGGGTGTTCGATCAGGCGCTTGATGTAGTTGGTGACCACTTGTTCCGGGCTGATCAGCACGTCCACCGGGATCGCGTCGTTGTTGAATAGCCCGCCACGGGTCAGGTACGCGGCTTCGCGGACCCGGGCGATCTTGGTCGGGGTGTGGAACAGGGTGTGGGCGACCTGGCAGGCGACCATGTTGGTTTCATCGCTGTTGGTCACCGCGACCAGCATGTCGGCGTCATCGGCACCGGCCTGGCGCAGCACGGTCGGGAACGACGCGCGGCCCTGCACGGTGCGGATGTCCAGCCGATCGCCGAGATCGCGCAGGCGTTCGCCATCGGTGTCGACCACGGTGATGTCGTTGGCTTCGCTGGCCAAGTGTTCCGCCAGCGAACCGCCCACCTGCCCCGCGCCGAGGATGATGATTTTCATCCAGTCACTCCCTTGAAATCCGGTTAACCGCGCGCGGCGGCAATCTTGATCAGTTTGGCGTAGTAGAACCCGTCGTGACCGCCCTGCTGGGCCAGCAATTGGCGACCATGCGGCTGTTTGATCCCGGCCGTGATGGCGAGGTCCAGCTCACGCGCGCCCGGCGTGCGGGCGAGGAAGGCTTCGATGACTTCAGTGTTCTCGGTCGGCAATGTCGAGCAGGTGGCGTAAAGCAGGATCCCGCCGACCTCCAGAGTTATCCACATGGCGTCGAGCAACTCGCCCTGCAGCACCGCGAGCGCGGCGATGTCGTCAGGTTGGCGCGTCAACTTGATGTCCGGGTGACGACGGATCACGCCAGTCGCCGAGCATGGCGCGTCCAGCAGAATGCGCTGGAAAGGTTTGCCGTCCCACCAGGTCGCAGTGTCGCGGCCGTCGGCGGCGATCAGTTCGGCGCTCAGGCCCAGGCGTGCGAGGTTTTCCCGCACCCGCACCAGACGTTTGGCTTCGAGGTCCACCGCCACCACGCCGGCCAGTGCAGGCTCGGCTTCGAGGATGTGGCAGGTCTTGCCACCCGGTGCGCAGCAGGCGTCCAGCACCCGCTGGCCCGGTGCCAAATCCAGCAAGTCGGCGGCCAGTTGCGCGGCTTCGTCCTGCACGCTGATCCAGCCTTCGGCAAAACCCGGCAGGCTGCGCACATCGGCGGCAGCGTCGAGGATGATGCCGTCGCGGCTGTAAACGCAGGGGCTGGCGGCGATGCCGGCTTCACTCAGCAAACCGAGATACGCGTCGCGGGTCTGATGGCGACGGTTGACCCGCAGAATCATCGGCGGATGCGCGTTGTTCGCAGCGCAAATGGCTTCCCACTGCTCAGGCCAGAACGCCTTCAGGGATTTTTGCAGCCAGCGCGGGTGGGCAGTGCGCACCACCGGGTCGTGTTCCAGCTCCGCCAGCAGCGCTTCGCTTTCCCGTTGGGCGCGGCGCAGCACGGCGTTGAGCAAGGCTTTGGCCCAAGGCTTCTTCAGCTTGTCGGCGCAACCGACGGTTTCGCCAATGGCGGCGTGGGCCGGGACGCGGGTGTAGAGCAGTTGATAGAGGCCGACCAGCAACAACGCCTCGACATCGGCGTCGGCGGCTTTGAACGGCTTCTGCAACAACTTCGCTGCCAGCGCCGACAAACGTGGCTGCCAGCGCGCGGTGCCGAACGCCAGGTCCTGGGTGAAGCCGCGATCGCGGTCTTCAACCTTGTCCATTTGCGTCGGCAATGAACTGTTGAGTGAGGCTTTTCCGTTCAGGACAGCGGCGAGTGCCTTGGCGGCGGCCAGACGCGGGTTCATTGAGCGTCCGCCGCTTGACCGAGCACGGTGCCGACGGCGAATTTCTCACGACGGCTGTTGAACAAGTCGCTGAAGTTCAGCGCCTTGCCGCCGGGCAATTGCAGACGGGTCAGGCACAGGGCCTGCTCACCGCAAGCGACGATCAAGCCGTCCTTACTGGCGCTGAGGATTTCTCCTGGTGCGCCCAGCCCTTCGGCGAGGTTCGCGGCCAATACTTTCAGCGCTTCGCCGTTCAGCGTGCTGTGGGTGATCGGCCATGGGTTGAAGGCGCGGACCAGACGTTCCAGCTCTACCGCCGGACGACTCCAGTCGATGCGTGCTTCGTCTTTGTTCAATTTGTGTGCGTAAGTGGCGAGGCTGTCGTCCTGCACTTCGCCTACCAGCGTGCCGGCAGCGAGGCCGGCAATCGCTTCAACCACAGCCGGTGGACCCATTTCCGCCAAACGGTCGTGGAGGCTGCCGCCGGTGTCTTCGCCGGTAATCGGCGTGGTGACTTTCAGCAGCATCGGCCCAGTGTCGAGGCCCAGTTCCATGCGCATTACGGTCACGCCGCTTTCGCTGTCGCCCGCTTCAACGGCGCGCTGGATCGGCGCCGCACCGCGCCAGCGTGGCAGCAACGAGGCGTGGCTGTTGATGCAACCCAGGCGCGGAATATCCAGCACCACTTGCGGCAGGATCAGACCGTAGGCGACCACCACCAGCAAGTCGGGTTTCAATGCGGCCAGTTCAGCCTGGGCGTCTTCGTTGCGCAGGGTCGGCGGTTGCATGACCGGGATGTTGTTTTCCAGAGCCAACTGCTTGACCGGGCTCGGCATCAGTTTTTGCCCACGGCCCGCCGGACGGTCCGGTTGGGTGTAGACCGCGACGATCTCGTAAGGGCTGGCGAGCAGGGCCTTGAGGTGTTCGGCGGCGAATTCCGGGGTGCCGGCAAAAACGATGCGCAGTGGCTCAGTCATGGAAACTCTCTATTACAAAGCAGTCGCAAAGAAAAAGGCTTGCCGCAGCAAGCCTTTGAAAGGAGGGCATCAAGCGTTCTGGCGATGGAGCTTTTCCAGTTTCTTCTTGATTCGGTCGCGTTTGAGATTGGACAGGTAATCGACGAACAACTTGCCGTTGAGGTGGTCGCATTCATGCTGGATGCACACGGCGAGCAGACCTTCGGCGATCAGTTCGTAAGGTTGGCCGTCGCGGTCCAGGGCCTTGATCTTGACCTTCTGCGGGCGATCGACGTTTTCGTAGAAGCCCGGCACCGAGAGGCAGCCTTCCTGGTATTGCTCCATCTCGTCGGTCAGGGTTTCGAACTCGGGGTTGATGAACACCCGCGGTTCGCTGCGGTCTTCGGAGAGGTCCATCACGACGATACGTTTGTGCACGTTGACCTGGGTCGCGGCGAGGCCGATGCCTGGCGCTTCATACATTGTTTCAAACATATCATCGACCAACTGACGCACTTCGTCGTCCACTACGGCCACAGGTTTGGCGATAGTGCGCAGGCGCGAGTCGGGGAATTCGAGGATGTCTAAAATGGCCATAAGCTTAATTGCTGCACATGTGAGGTAAAGTCGGGTCGATGGCCTGGCGGGTCCGAAGATGCAGGCTACCGTTGTAAAACGTAGCTCCTTTCTTCAAGAAGAGCGAGGAGCGAGCCACGGGGGCTCTGGCGTTTTACGCGAACGCACATAATAAAGGGATTCACCGCATGAGGAAATCACTACTCGCCTTGCTCCTTCTGGCCTCGGCCGGTTTGGCGCACGGGCAAGTGCAACTCAAGGAAGGTTTTCCGCAGCAATACACAGTGGTAAGGGGCGACACACTTTGGGACATCTCCGGCAAATTCCTGCGTGAGCCGTGGAAATGGCCCGAGCTGTGGCAGGTCAATCCGCAAATCCAGAACCCCAATCTCATCTATCCCGGCGACACGTTGACGCTGGTCTATGTCGACGGCCAGCCGCGCTTGACCCTCAATCGCGGCGAATCCCGGGGCACCATCAAGCTCTCGCCCCGTATCCGCAGCAGCCCGGTGGCCGATGCGATCCCGAGCATCCCGCTGCAATCGATCAACAGCTTTCTGTTGAGCAACCGCATCGTCGACAAGGTCGAGGACTTCGACAAGGCGCCCTACATCGTCGCCGGCGATGCCGAGCGAGTGCTCAGCGGCACCGGCGACCGGATTTTCGCGCGCGGGCATTTCGACCCCAACCAGCCGGTGTACGGCATCTTCCGCCAGGGCAAGGTCTACACCGATCCGCAGAGCAAGGAGTTCCTGGGGATCAACGCCGACGACATTGGCGGCGGCGAGATTGTCGCGACCGAAGGCGATGTCGCCACCCTGGCGCTGCAACGCACCACCCAGGAAGTCCGCCTCGGCGACCGTTTGTTCAGCGGCGAAGAGCGAGCGATCAATTCGACTTTCATGCCCAGCGCGCCGAAAACCGACATCAATGGCTTGATCATCGATGTGCCACGCGGGGTCACGCAGATTGGCGCGATGGACGTGGTCACGCTGAACAAGGGACAACGCGACGGATTAGCCGAAGGCAACGTGCTGGTGGTGATGAAAACCGGTGAAACCGTGCGTGACCGGGTCACCGGCCAGCCGCTGAAAATCCCCGATGAGCGCGCGGGTCTGCTGATGGTTTTCCGCACTTACGACAAACTCAGTTACGGGCTGGTTCTCAACGCATCGCGCTCACTGGCGGTCCTGGATAAGGTGCGGAATCCTTAGCCTGCTCCACAAGTTACCAACAGAGTTATCCACAGCTTATTCCCGTTTGAACGGGGCTCATAACGATCAAGGATGATCCATGTCGCTTTCCGCTTTTACCCCGGTTTCCCCTGCGGAACTGGAGGCGCGTTTACGTCTGCACCGCTTGCCCGAACTGGGACCGATGCGATTCAAGAAACTGCTCGAAGCGTTTGGCTCGGCATCAAAAGCTATCAGCGCGCCGGCCAGTGCCTGGCGTTCGTTGGGTTTGCCGGCGGCCAGTGCCGAGGCTCGACGCTCCAGTGAAATCCGCGACGGCGCGAGCCACGCATTGGCCTGGCTAGAGCGTCCGGGTCAGCATTTGCTGATGTGGGACCAGCCGGAGTACCCGGCGTTGCTGGCAGAAATCAGCGATGCACCGCCACTGTTATTTGTTGCCGGCGATCCGGGCATCCTGGAAAAACCGCAATTGGCGATGGTCGGCAGTCGCCGCGCATCGAGGCCGGGCATGGACACCGCGGCTGCCTTTTCCCGCAGTTTGGCGGGCGCCGGATTCGTCATTACGAGTGGTCTGGCCCTGGGCATTGATGCTGCCGCGCACCAAGCGGCTTTGGACGTGGGCGGCCAAACGGTCGGGGTACTTGGCACGGGACTTGAAAAGTTTTATCCACAGCGCAACCGGCGGCTGGCGGACGCCATGATTGCATCGGGCAGCGCAGTGCTTTCGGAGTTTCCGCTGGACGCCGGCCCGACCGCCAGCAACTTCCCCCGGCGCAACCGGATCATCAGCGGTTTGTCCCTCGGCGTGCTGGTGGTCGAGGCCAGTGTCGCCAGTGGTTCGTTGATTACCGCCAGGCTCGCAGCGGAGCAAGGTCGCGAGGTTTATGCGATTCCAGGATCGATTCATCATCCCGGCGCCAAGGGCTGTCATCAGCTGATCCGCGACGGTGCGATGCTGGTGGAAACCATCGAGCACATCCTCGAAGCCTTGCGCGGCTGGCAGCAGTTGCCGTTGTCCATGAACGCGCCGCCAGCGACTCATCCCTTGCTGATGTTGCTGCACGCGGCGCCTCACACCAGTGAAGCGCTGGCAAACAGCAGTGGCTGGGCCTTGCCCAAAGTGTTGGCGGCATTGACTGAACTGGAAATGGATGGCCGGGCGGTGTGCGAAAGCGGACGCTGGTTTGCGCGGGTGAGCTAGGTTTTATAAGGAAGATCGGTAAACTGCGCAGAGCCTTATTCCGGAGAGTTTTTCATGGTCAACAGCTGGCGGGTGCAACAAGCCGCACAAGCAATTCGCGCAGGAGCGGTAATTGCCTACCCAACCGAAGCCGTCTGGGGCCTGGGTTGTGACCCGTGGGACGAAGAGGCAGTGGATCGTCTGCTGATGCTCAAGGGCCGGTCAGTGAGTAAGGGGCTGATCCTTGTGGCGGACAACATTCGCCAGTTCGACTTCCTCTTCGAAGACTTCCCTGAACTGTGGATGGACCGCATGGCCAGCACCTGGCCGGGTCCGAACACATGGTTGGTGCCACACCAGAATCTGTTGCCGCAATGGATTACCGGCGTGCATGAAACCGTGGCGCTGCGGGTCAGCGATCATCCGTTGGTGCGGGACTTGTGTGCGTTGGTCGGGCCATTGGTGTCCACCTCCGCCAACCCACAGGGCCGGCCGGCGGCGCGAACGCGGCTGCGCATCGAGCAGTATTTCCGTGGGCAGCTTGATCTGGTGCTCGGCGGCAATCTGGGTGGGCGCAAGAACCCGAGTGTGATTCGGGATGTGGCGACCGGGCATGTAGTGCGCCAGGGCTGACACCTGAGTGACTTGTGGCGAGGGAGCAAGCTCCCTCGCCACAGTGCGGCGTTACGGCAACAAAACAATCGAACCGGTAGTCCGCCGCGCCGACAATTCAGTCTGCGCCTTGGCCGCATCAGCCAGTGCAAACGTCTGGCTGATGTCCACCGTCAACTTGCCACTGATGATCATCTCGAACAGCTCATTCGCCATGCGCTGCAAGTTCTCGGCGTTGTTGGCGTAGGTACCCAGGGTCGGACGGGTCACGTACAGCGAACCTTTCGCCGCCAGAATCCCCAGATTCACGCCATCCACCGCGCCCGACGCATTGCCGAAGCTCACCACCAGGCCTCGAGGCGACACGCTATCGAGCGATGTCAACCAAGTGTCCTTGCCTACGCCGTCGTACACCACCGGGACTTTTTTCCCGTCAGTCAATTCCAGCACCCGTTGCGCGACGTTTTCGTGGCTGTAATCAATGGTCGCCCAGGCGCCGTTGGCCTTGGCCAGTGCGGCCTTCTCCGCTGAACTGACGGTGCCGATCAGCTTCACGCCCAATGCCTTGGCCCACTGGCACGCCAGGGAACCGACACCGCCGGCCGCCGCGTGGAACAGGATGGTTTCGCCACCCTTGAGTTCATACGTCTGACGCAACAAGTACTGCACGGTGAGGCCCTTGAGCATCACGCCGGCGGCCTGTTCGAAACTGATGGCGTCCGGCAGCAGCACCAGATTGGCTTCCGGCAACACGTGAACCTGGCTGTAGGCACCCAACGGGCCACTGCCGTAGGCCACGCGATCGCCGACCTTGAAGCGGGTAACGTCGCTGCCCACCGCGTCCACCACGCCCGCGCCTTCAGAGCCCAGGCCCGACGGCAAGGCAGGCGGCGGATAGAGGCCGCTGCGGAAATAGGTGTCGATGAAGTTCAGGCCGATGGCCTTGTTGGTGACGCGCACTTGATGCGGGCCGGGTTCGGCGGGTTGGTAATCGACATACTCGAGCACTTCGGGGCCGCCATGGGCGCGGATCTGAATACGCTTTGCCATCTGCCTTCTCCTAACATCGTTTTACGAAGCTCCCTATCGAACTCCTAAGCTTGATCTTCGTCAACTGCGGCGGGCGTTGCTGCAATGTTATGCTACGCGCCCATTTGCGCCGGCCCCCGCTCCGATGGAGCGCCGCGTAGTTTTGCCCGATTCAAGGTGATGACATGACGACCCGCACCGAGGCCGTAAAAGCCTACCTGCTCGACCTGCAAGACCGCATTTGCGCCGCCCTGGAAACCGAGGACGGCGGCACGCGCTTCGTCGAAGACGCCTGGACTCGCCCTGCTGGCGGTGGCGGTCGCACCCGGGTAATCGAAAACGGCACAGTGATCGAAAAGGGCGGCGTCAACTTTTCCCACGTGTTTGGCAGCGGTCTCCCACCGTCCGCCAGCGCTCATCGGCCGGAACTGGCCGGGCGCGGTTTCGAAGCGTTGGGCGTGTCCCTGGTTATTCACCCGCACAATCCGCATGTGCCGACATCCCACGCCAACGTGCGCTTTTTCATCGCCGAAAAAGAAGGTGAAGAACCGGTCTGGTGGTTCGGCGGCGGCTTCGACCTGACTCCCTATTACGGCAATGAAGAAGATTGCGTGCACTGGCACCGCGTCGCTGAACAGGCTTGCGCGCCGTTCGGCGAGGACGTCTACCCGCGTTACAAGGCTTGGTGCGACAGCTATTTCCACATCAAGCATCGTCACGAGCCCCGGGGCATCGGCGGTCTGTTTTTCGATGACTTGAACGAGTGGGACTTCGACACCAGCTTCGCTTTCATGCGTGCCATTGGCGATGCGTTCATCAACGCCTACCTGCCGATTGTGCAGCGGCGCAAGAACGATGCGTTCACCGCCAAACAGCGTGAATTCCAGGAATTCCGCCGTGGCCGTTACGTCGAGTTCAACCTGGTCTACGACCGTGGCACCTTGTTCGGCCTGCAATCGGGCGGTCGTACCGAATCGATCCTGATGTCCCTGCCGCCGCAAGTGCGCTGGGGTTATGACTGGAAAGCCGAGCCGGGCAGCGAAGAAGCGCGCCTGACCGAGTACTTCCTGCAAGATCGTGACTGGTTGGCCAAGGGCTGAGAGGAATCCTGATGGATCGTTATGTCGTATTCGGTAACCCGATTGGCCACAGCAAGTCGCCGCTGATTCATCGCCTGTTTGCCGAGCAGACCGGTGAACAATTGGACTACAGCACTTCGCTGGCGCCGCTCGATGACTTTTCCGAATTTGCCCGGACATTTTTCGTTGAAGGGCGTGGGGCAAATGTCACGGTACCGTTCAAGGAAGAGGCCTATCGCCTGGCCGACAGCCTGACGCCGCGCGCGCAGCGTGCCGGTGCGGTCAACACCTTGAGCAAACTGGCCGATGGCACGTTGTTGGGCGACAACACTGACGGCGCCGGGCTGGTGCGCGACCTGACGGTCAACGCCGGTTTCAGCCTCAAGGACAAACGCATCCTGCTGCTGGGAGCCGGCGGTGCGGTGCGCGGTGCGCTGGAACCCTTGCTGGCGGAACAACCGGCGTCGCTGATCATCGCCAACCGCACGGTGGAAAAAGCCGAGTTGCTCGCGCAACTGTTCGCCGATCTGGGACCGGTGTCCGCCAGTGGTTTCGATTGGTTGCAGGAGCCGGTAGACCTGATCATCAACGCGACGTCTGCCAGCCTGTCAGGCGATGTACCGCCGATTGCCGGAAGCTTGATCGAACCGGGCAGGACGCTGTGCTACGACATGATGTACGGCAAGGAACCGACCTCGTTCTGCCGCTGGGCCAGCGAACACGGCGCGGTGGCGGTGATGGATGGTTTGGGGATGCTGGCCGAACAGGCGGCGGAAGCCTTCTACCTGTGGCGCGGAGTGCGACCGGATACAGCGCCGGTGTTGGCTGAACTTCGCCGCCAATTGGGACTGTAGACTTTTGTGGCGAGGGAGCTTGCTGTGGCGAGGGGGCTTGCCCCCGTTGGGCTGCGCAGCAGCCCCCCAAGATTTGTCTGACACACCTCGGTTGCCGGGTTTACGACCGCTTCGCGGCCGAACGGGGGCAAGCTCCCTCGCCACAGGTTATGCGGTTGTCATCACTATGGGGTTTCAATCTTCGAAACGGATTGGGCATTTCTCCGCCCCTTCCAGCTTGCGCAACTCCTCCACCACCGGCGGCCGCGCGCCGCGCAAGGTCAGGCTGCGATCCTGACGCAGTAGCCGCCGCGCTTCCTGGTGCAGCATCTCCACCCCCGAATAGTCGATGAAGTTGATCTGCTGCGCCTCGATCACCACGCGCACGCCATGCATGCGTTGCAGGCGCACTTGCAGGTAATGGCTGGCGCCAAAGAAGATCGAACCGCCGACCCGCAGAACGTCTTCATCGCCATCGCGCCAGTGCTGCACTCGCGGTTGTGAGGTGCGCTTGAGATAGAAGAACAGCGAGGCCAGCACCCCGGCGTAGATCGCCGTCTGCAATTCCAGCAGCAACGTGGCGACGCAAGTCAGAGCCATGACCAGAAATTCGGCGCGGCTGACCCGCAACAAGGCG
The DNA here is from genome assembly GCF_024296925.1 of Pseudomonas nunensis. Classification (NCBI taxonomy): domain Bacteria; kingdom Pseudomonadati; phylum Pseudomonadota; class Gammaproteobacteria; order Pseudomonadales; family Pseudomonadaceae; genus Pseudomonas; species Pseudomonas nunensis. The sequence goes on along the minus strand of NZ_CP101125.1, from coordinate 6,171,814 downwards.
CGAATGCCGCGATGGTCCACCAACCCCCAGGCGATCAACAGAATGCTGCCGGCCATGGCCGGGATCGGAATGTGCGCGATCAATCCGGCGCCGAAGATTGCGAACAGCGCTACCCACAACGCCGAAAACACTCCGGCCAGCGGCGAGCAGGCGCCCGCTTCGTAGCTCAGGCCCGAGCGGGTAAAGGAACCGGCCGACAGCGACCCGGAAAAAAACGCACCGACCATGTTTGATAAGCCTTGGGCGCGGACTTCCTGGTTCGCATCGAGCAACTGCTGCGAACGGGCCGACAACGAGCGGGCAATCGATAGACTGGTAACGAGCCCAAGCATGCCGACCGCGACCGCACTAGGCAGCAAACGCAGGATCAACTCCAGATCCAGCGGCACTGCGCTGAAGGGTGGCAACCGTCCAAAAAACGCACTGACCAATTTCACATGGCCAAACATCGCGGGCCAAAGCCACACCAACAACCCGCTCAGGACCAACGTGATCAACAGCGTCGGCCAGCGTGGCAGTAGCAGTTTCAGAACAATACCGACCACTACTGTGGCCAGGCCCAGCACCAACGACGGTTTATCCACAGCCCCGAGGTGAGTGAGCAAGGTCATCAGGCTGTTGAGTGCCGTGGCCTGGTTGGGCAGGTCCAGCCCCAGCAGGTTCGGCATCTGCCCGATGGCGATCACCACGGCGGCACCGAGGGTGAAGCCCAGCACCACCGAGTGCGAGACGAAATTCACCAGTGCGCCGAACCGCAGCATTCCCAACAACCACTGGAAAATCCCGGCCAGCAGCGTAAGCAGCAGGATCAACGTGATGTAGTCCTGGGTCGCCGGCACGGCCAGAGGACTGACGCTGGCGTACAGGACAATGGAAATCGCCGCCGTAGGACCGCAGATCAAATGCCACGACGAACCCCAGAGGCAGGCGATCAGCACCGGGATGATCGCGGCGTACAAACCGTATTCCGGTGGGAGACCGGCAATCAATGCGTAGGCAATGGATTGCGGCAGCGCGAGAATTGCGCCGCTGAGGCCGACGATCAAATCGCGGCCGACACTGGCGCGGGTCTGGCGCGGCAGCCAGGTCAGAAAAGGGAAGAGTGAATGGCGGCTGGGGAAGGCCATGGGTCCTCTCGGGTGGGAATTTGCGCAAAGGGTAACAGGACGAAACATTGTGGGAGCGGGCTTGCTCGCGAATACGGTGGGTCATTCAACAAAGATGTCGACTGTCCCGGCGCATTCGCGAGCAAGCCCGCTCCCACATGGGTTCTACAGCTTGGCCTTCACCGCCCCCAACGCATCCTTGCCATCCACGGTCTTCACGCCATCCAGCCATTTATCCAGCACTGCCGGATTGGCCTTGATCCACGCCTTCACCGCCTCGGCATTGCTGACTTTTTTGTTCACCACCTCGGCCATGATGCTGTTCTCCATTTCCTGGGTGAAACTCAGGTTGGTGAGCAGTTTGCCGACGTTCGGGCAGGCCTGTGCATAACCTTTACGGGTCAGTGTATAAACCGCGCCGGTGTCGCCGAAGTACTTCTCGCCGCCCTTCAGGTAATGCATTTTCAGCTGCACGTTCATCGGGTGCGGAGTCCAGCCGAGGAAGGTCACGAACTTCTGTTTCTTCACTGCGCGAGACACTTCGGCCAGCATCGCCTGCTCGCTGGACTCAACCAGTTTCCACTGACCCAGTTCGAAGTCGTTCTTCTTGATGATGTCCTGCAGCGAGATGTTCGCCGGGGCGCCAGAGCCGATGCCGTAGATCTTCTTGTCGAACTTATCGGCGTACTTATTCAGGTCGGCAAAGTTATGCACACCCGCGTCCCACACATAATCCGGGACCGCCAGGGTGAACTCTGTGCCGTCGAGGTTTTTGGCCAGTTGCGTGACATCGCCAGTGGCGACGAATTTATCGTAGAAGCCCTGCTGCGCCGGCATCCAGTTACCCAAAAAGACATCAACCTGGCCGTCCTTCAAACCGCCAAAGGTAATCGGCACCGCGAGGGTATCGACTTTGGCTTTGTAGCCCATGCCGTCCAGCAGAAACCCGGTGATGGCGTTGGTCGCGGCGATGTCGCTCCATCCCGGATCGGCCATTTTCACCGTCTCGCAGCTTTGATCGGCGGCGTAAACCGATGCACTGCCAAGGGCCAGAAGCCCGACCGTCAGTACTGTGGATAACCTTTGCATGGACTTCCCCTTCACATTATTGGTTTTGGCAGGGTTGTGGATAACGTGCTTTGCGCTCCAGATCATCAAGGTCGATGTGGTTGCGCATGTACTGCTGACTGGCGTCTACCAGCGGCTGGTGATCCCAGCTCTTCAGCTTGCCGATCGTCAGGGCGTCGGCAACAAAACGCCGGCGTCGTTGACTTTCGAGGACCTGTTGGTGGATCGCCGGAATATTCCATTTGATCCGGGCTTCGGCCAGAAAATCGTCGAACAGCTGCCGATGTTGCGGCGACTGGCTGAGTTCTTCCTGTTCACGCGGATCGTTGTGTACGTCGAAGAGTAGACATGGGTCGTCTTCGCTGTAGATGAATTTGTAGGCGCCGCGACGAATCATCATTAACGGGCTGATGGTGCCTTCGGCCATGTATTCGCCGAACACCTCGTCGTGACCGCCCTGCCCTTGCAGGTGCGAAACCAGTGAGCGGCCGTCCAGCGGCAAGCTAGGCTCGAGCGAACCGCCGGCCAGTTCGACGAAGGTTGGCAGCAGGTCCGCCGTGGAAACGGCGGCGCTGACCCGTCCCGCACCGAACTGCCCCGGTGCACTGATCAACAGGGGCACGCGGGCGGCCATTTCGAACCAGTGCATTTTGTACCAAAGGCCACGCTCGCCAAGCATGTCGCCATGGTCGCCGGAGAACACAATAATCGTGTCATCGATCAGCCCGGTTTCCTCGAGTGTTTGCAGGAGTTTGCCGACGTTGCTGTCGATATAGCTGCACGCACCGAAATAGGCACGGCGGGCATCGCGAATCTTATCCACAGGCAACGGCTTGTCCCACAGGTCGTAGACCTTGAGCAAACGCTGGGAATGCGGGTCGAGTTCAGTCTGGGCCGGCGTTGTAGGCAAAGGGATGTCGGCGTCGTCGTACATATCCCAGAAAGCCTTGGGAATGGTGTACGGGTCGTGTGGGTGAGTCATCGACACGGTCAGGCAAAACGGCTGATCGCCATCCTCACGGATGTGATCGAACAAGTACTGCTGCGCCTTGAACACCACCTCTTCATCGAAATCCAGCTGATTGGTGCGCACGCATGGGCCGGCTTGCAGGACCGATGACATGTTGTGGTACCAGGTCGGGCGCACGTCCGGCTCATCCCAGTTCACCGACCAGCCGTAATCGGCCGGGTAGATGTCACTGGTCAGGCGTTCTTCATAGCCGTGGAGTTGGTCCGGGCCGCAGAAATGCATCTTGCCCGACAGCGCGGTGCGGTAGCCAAGGCGACGCAGGTAGTGGGCATAGGTCGGTACATCGGCGGGGAAATCGGCCGCGTTGTCGTAGGCGCCGATCTTGCTCGGCAACTGACCGCTGACCAGAGTAAACCGCGACGGCGCGCACAACGGGCTATTGCAATACGCGGCGTCGAACACCACGCCTTCGGCGGCGAGGCGACTGAGATTCGGGAGTTTGATGGGCGAAGGACCGTAGAACGGCAACATTGGCGCGGCCATCTGATCGGCCATGATGAAAAGAATATTCTTGCGCTTCATGTGATCGCGGCATTCCATAGTGAATATTTATGCGAGAGTGCTGCGACCGAGCATGTAGGCCATGCTCTTTGTGGTAAAGCCCACGCAAGGCAATGACTAGGATAAGCACAGCTTATGTATGACGCCCTCGGTGATTTGTCTCTGGATTTGCTGCGCGCCTTCGAATCGGCGGCGCGTCAGCACAGCTTCACTGCCGCTGCAGTAGAGCTGGGGACCACGCAGCCGGCGATCAGCCAGCAGATCAAACGGTTGGAGGAACAACTGGGCACGCGGTTGTTTGATCGGATCTATCGCGGCATCGAACTGACCGAGACCGGAATGATCCTTTTCGAGCAGGTTCAGCTCGGTTTGCAGAATATCGACGCCGGATTGACCGCTATCAGCGCACAGCAATCCCATGAAGTGCTGCAAGTCGCTACCGATTTTGCCTTCGCCGCTTATTGGTTGATGCCGCGCCTGCACCGCTTTCACGAAGCCAATCCGCAGGTCGACGTCAGCCTGGTCACCAGTGAACGCAATCACAACATGCTGCGCACGGATATCGATGTAGCGATCCTGTTTGGCGATGGGCGCTTTAAACAAGGCGAAAGCCACTGGCTGTTCAGCGAAGAAGTGTTCCCGGTGTGCAGTCCGCTGTTATTAAAGGATCGCGCCCTGCCCTTGCCGGTTCAGGCCCTGCTCGATTTGCCGCTGCTGCATTTGCGCGGTGAAAACAGCAGCAACTGGTTCGACTGGAGTGGTGTGTTCCGGGAATTGGGGATCACTTCGGCACCCGCGCCGGGGCAACTGCGGTTCGACAATTACACGTTGTTGATCCAGGCCGCGATTGGCGGTCAGGGCGTGGCTATCGGTTGGCGGCACCTTGTAGATGATTTGCTGGCCCAGGGTTTGTTGTGTCGGCCGATTGCCGACACGGTGATTTCCCGGTTGGGTTATTACGTGGTACTGCCCCAGCGCAAACGCCGTGGCGTGTTGATTCAACAGTTTGTGGACTGGCTGATGGAGGAGCAGGCCAGCAGTGCGCAATCGTTGACCGGTTTGCCCTTCCCTTCTATTGCGGTGTAGCCGCGACAAAATTTACGTGCTCAGCCACATGCAGGTTCAAACGCAGCTCATCGGCAATCCCCACGGCGACCCGGTTCAACCGCTCAAGCGGCTCGGCCAATCCCGTCTCCAGGCTGCTGCTGACTTGGCTGAAATGCTCGATGGTCAACCCGGCAACCCCACGCGGGGCGTCCACCAACGTCCATTGCAGCCCGCTGCTTTGCAAGGCGTCGAGAATTTCTTCGGCGGCGTGGTGCTGAAGGTCATCCTCCACCTCCGGCTCGTCCAGCTCCTCAAAATGCCCCACCACAAACAAGCGGCTAATTTGCGCGGCTTGCATGCCGTCGATCAGCGCATCCACCGCCAGCACTTGCTCGACCGGGCCGGGCACGATGGTTTTTTCCACGTGTTCACTGTTGAGCGGCAGCCCTGGTGCGTCTAGTAAACAGATGACTGCCGAAGCACCGGCCACGCTTTGCTTGACCCGTTCGGCGTCGAACAGGTCGCCGTTCTTGGTGCGCAAGCCCGGTCGTGGCGCCAGCGCCGTCAGGTCATCGAGAATCGCGATCACTTCATGCTGACGCCGCAGCATTTCAGCCATCAGCGCACTGCCCAGGCTACTCATGGCACCATAGAGCACCACTTTCACCACCGGGGTTTCGGCATTTTTCATGGCTGAGTTCCTTATTTCCTACGTATATGGCGTGTGACCTGTAGGGAACGGTGAGGGTTCGACCGGGATTTCGAGAGGTTCAAATGCAACAGATCACTGGCTACCACGCCCACGTCTATTTCGACGCCAGCACCATCGACCAGGCACGGGCCTTGTGTGAGCAGGCGGCCAAGGTATTCCCGCTGAAGATGGGCCGCGTGCACGAGCGCCCGGTCGGTCCGCACCCGGACTGGAGTTGCCAACTGGCATTCGGGCCGGAGCTCATCGGTGAGGTGCTGCCGTGGCTGGTGCTCAATCGCAACGGCCTGGTGGTGTTCCTGCACCCGGACACCGGCGATGATCTGCTCGACCACACCGAGCACGCGGTATGGATGGGCGCGATCCGGCCGCTGAACCTTTCTATTTTCTGATCAGATGCTTTCCTCGGCTTCACCGGGCAAATGTTCGTCCAGGTGCAGCCAGGGCAAGCGGCTGTCGGTCCAGATGTGCCGGTCGGCCGGGGCGTCTTCAGGGTGATCGAGCGTGGCGATGGTCAGGTCGATGCTCTCGGGGCTGAGCTGGGTTATGAGCGCAACCTGGGCCCCACAGGTCGGGCAGAAATATCGCGCGCAATGTTCAGAAGAGTCGTACCGCGCGGGTATCCCGCCCAGCCATTCGAAGTGTGAGGCGGGCACGGTGATCCAGGTGGTCACGATCCCGCCACTGACCCGTCGGCAAATCGAGCAATGGCAGTGGGCGATGTCGTGCAACGGCCCGCTGAATTGATAGCGCAGATGGCCGCAATGACAGCCGCCTGTATGAATATCGCCCATGTGTTCACTCCTCATCAGTGTTGACCGCTTCGCGAGCAGGCTCGCTCCCACATTGGAATGCGTATCCCTGTGGGAGCGAGCCTGCTCGCGAATGCTTCAACTCGGCTTACCATCCGTCCGACGACCGGTCGCACACCCGGTCAATGCTTTCAGCAACGAAAGCTTGATGAAAGCTTTGCCCATTAGGATCGCCCCCACTACCGGCAACAGACCGGTTGGCCAATGCCTGTGTTTTATCGCTGGTACGGTCCAATTAACAACAACAATGGTGATTCTGATGTCCTCTGCTACCCGCCGCTTTGCCGCAACTCCCCCCGTACGCCTAGTGCTTCCCGTTCTGCGCTGACCCCACCCGGTTCGCCCATTCCCTAGCCGCGCTACGCCTGGAGTATTCCCATGCTGACTTTCCTTGGCTTCGCCATGGTCATCACGTTCATGTTCCTGATCATGACCAAGCGCCTGTCCGCGCTGATCGCTTTGATCATTATTCCAATCATCTTTGCCCTGTTCGGCGGTTTTGCAACGAAGATCGGCCCAATGATGCTCGAAGGCATCACCAAGCTTGCGCCGACCGGCGTGATGCTGATGTTCGCCATTCTGTACTTCGCCCTGATGATCGACTCCGGCCTGTTCGACCCGGCCGTGCGCAAGATCCTAAAACTGGTCAAGGGCGACCCGTTGAAAGTTTCGGTCGGCACCGCCGTTCTGGCGCTCGTTGTCTCCCTCGATGGTGACGGCGCGACCACTTATATGATCTGCGTGGCCGCCATGCTGCCGCTCTACAGCCGCATCGGCATGAGCCCGCGAATCATGGCTGGCCTGATCATCCTCGCCGGCGGCGTGATGAACATGACCCCGTGGGGTGGCCCGACGGCCCGTGCCGCGAGTGCGCTGCACGTCGACCCGTCCGACATTTTCGTGCCGATGATTCCGGCGATGCTGGCCGGCGTGGTGGCGATCCTGGCGATTGCCTACTTCTACGGTAAACGTGAGCGTGCTCGCCTGGGTGAATTGCACCTGGCCGGCGACGAAGTGGACCACAGTGAAATCAGCGTTTCGCAGTTCCCGGATGCCCGTCGTCCGAAGCTGATCTGGTTCAACGGCGCGTTGACCATTGCCCTGATGTGCACCCTGATCGCCGGCCTGTTGCCGCTGCCTGTGTTGTTCATGGTGGCGTTCAGTATTGCGATGATCGTCAACTATCCTTGCCTGCAACAGCAGAAGGATCGTGTGGCGGCCCACGCCGGTAGCGTGCTGGCAGTGGTCGGTTTGATCTTCGCGGCGGGTATCTTCACCGGTATCCTGTCGGGCACCGGCATGGTCGATGCGATGTCGAAAAGCCTGCTGGCGGTGATCCCGGATTTCCTCGGCCCGTACCTGGCCGTGATTACGGCGTTGGTGAGCATGCCGTTCACCTTCTTCATGTCGAACGATGCATTTTATTACGGCGTGTTACCGGTGCTTGCCGAAGCCGCCAGTCACTACGGTATAACCGCCGTAGAGATGGCACGTGCCTCGATCGTCGGTCAGCCCGTCCACTTGCTGAGCCCGCTGGTTCCATCGACCTACCTGTTGGTGGCCCTGGCCGGTATCGAATTTGGTGATCACCAGCGCTTTACCCTCAAGTGGGCAGTGCTGGTGTGCATGTGCATATTGGTTGCAGCGTTGCTGATGGGGATCTTCCCGGTATTCAGCACGCTGTAAGCCCAAGACTCACCATGGCGGGTCCAGGCTTTGCAGTTTGAAGCCCGGGCCCTTTGTGGTTTAACACTCGCTCAAAGGAAAAAACATGGAATGGCTGACCAACCCTGAAATCTGGGTTGCCTTCTTCACCCTGACTGCCCTGGAGATCGTCCTGGGCATCGATAACATCATCATGATCTCGATCCTGGTCAGCCGTATGCCCAAGCATATGCAGGCGCGCACCCGGATTTTCGGCCTGGCGCTGGCCATGGTCACGCGGATCCTGTTGCTGCTGTCGATCACTTGGGTCATGCGCCTGACTGCCGACCTGTTCGAAGTGTTCGGCCAGGGGATTTCCGGGCGTGACCTGATTCTGTTCTTCGGTGGCCTGTTCCTGCTGTGGAAGAGCTCGCAAGAGATGTACCACGCACTGGAAGGTGAAGACGAAACCAATGAGGAGCCGGGCGGCAAGGGCGGCAAATTCCTCTACACGATCATCCAGATTGCGATCATCGACATCGTGTTCTCGCTGGACTCGGTGATCACTGCTGTCGGCATGGTTTCCCACGTACCGGTCATGGTCGCGGCGATCATCGTCGCCGTGCTGGTGATGATGTGGGCGTCCGGCACCATCAGCGAATTCATCGACAAACACCCGTCGCTGAAGATGCTGGCGCTGTCGTTCCTGTTGATCGTCGGTACGGTGCTGATTGCCGAATCCTTCGATGTGCACGTGCCAAAAGGCTACGTCTACTTCGCCATGGCGTTCTCGCTGGCGGTGGAAGCGATCAACATCAAAATGCGCACCGCGATCGCGAAAAAGAAAAAACAGCAGGACCCGGTGAAACTGCGCAAGGACATTCCTGGGCAGTAACCCGAATGCTGTAGCCCTGCGTACCCTGTGGGAGCGGGCTTGCTCGCGAAGGCGGAATATCAGTCGACATCAATGTTGCCTGATACGACGCTTTCGCGAGCAAGCCCGCTCCCACATTTGGTTTTGCGGTGCTTTTTCTCAATCGAATCAAGCTGTTTTTATGACAGTTTTGTTTCAATCACTTCTTTAGCTATGCGATGCTGGCGCCCAGACCGTTAGCCAACTACAGCTTAAGTACAGAACGTAGAACGTCGCGCGGTACCGTCAACTTGTCCCTTTGGGACGCTACCACCACAGGGGGCCCAGCATGCTGACCCTGCTCAATTTGCTATCTGCCGTGACCTTGCTGATCTGGGGCACGCACATCGTCCGAACCGGCATCCTGCGGGTCTACGGTTCCAACCTGCGCCATGTGATTGGCCAGAACATGTCCAAGCGTGGCTTGGCGTTCATCGCCGGCATCGTCGTGACCGCCATGGTCCAGAGCAGCAACGCCACAGCCATGCTCGTCACTTCCTTCGTCGGTCAGGGCCTGATGGCGCTGACCCCGGCCCTGGCAACCATGCTCGGCGCCGACGTCGGTACGGCGCTGATGGCGCGGGTGCTGACGTTTGACCTGTCGTGGCTGTCGCCGCTGCTGATCTTCCTCGGGGTGATTTTCTTTCTGTCGCGCAAACAGACCCGCGTCGGGCAGATGGGCCGGGTGGCGATCGGCCTGGGGCTGATCATCCTGGCGCTGCAACTGATTGTCGAAGCCGCTGCGCCGATCACCCACGCTCAGGGAGTGAAGGTGATCTTCGCCTCCCTGACCGGCGACATCCTGCTCGATGCGCTGATTGGCGCGCTGTTCGCGATGATTTCCTACTCCAGCCTGGCGGCCGTGCTGCTGACCGCGACCTTGGCCGGTGCCGGCGTGATCAGCCTGCCAGTCGCCATCGGCCTGGTGATCGGCGCCAATATCGGCAGCGGCGTGTTGGCGTTCATGAGCACCAGCATGCAAAACGCGGCCGGCCGCCAAGTGGCGCTGGGCAGCCTGTTGTACAAGTTGATCGGCTTGCTGCTGATCATCCCGGTGCTCGATCCGCTGGTGCACTGGATCGACAGCCTGGACTTCAGCTCGCAGGAAATGGTCATCGGCTTCCACCTGCTCTACAACACCGCGCGCTGCCTGATCCTGCTGCCGAGCGTCGGGCCGATGGCCAAGCTTTGCGCGTGGCTGTTGCCGGAACGTCCGGAACTCAACGGCATGGCCAAGCCCCGGCACCTCGACGCCACTGCGCTGGTCACCCCGAGTCTGGCACTGGCCAACGCCGCCCGGGAAACCCTGCGCATCGGCGACCTGATCGACAACATGCTCGAAGCCATGCTCGACGTGCTGCATGGCAAACAGACTGCCGTGACCCAGGAAATGCGCCGCCTGACCGATGATGTCGAGGCGCTGTACAGCGCGATCAAGCTCTACCTGGCGCAGATGCCTCGCGAAGATCTCAGTGATCAGGACAGCCGCCGTTGGGCGGAAATTATCGAACTGGCGATCAACCTCAAACTCGCCAGCGACCTGATCGAACGCATGCTGCGCAAGGTCCAGCAGCAGAAAACCTCGCAGCGCCGGTCGTTTTCCGAGGTGGGCCTGGAAGAGCTGGCGGGGCTGCACAGTCAGTTGATTTCCAACCTGCGCCTGGGGTTGTCGGTGTTCCTCAGCAGCGACCCGGAAAGTGCGCGCCAGTTGCTGCGTGAGAAACGTCGCTTTCGCGCACAGGAACGCCGCTTGGCCCATGCTCATGTCAGCCGATTGCAACGTAAGATCGTGCAAAGTATCGAAACCAGTTCGCTGCACCTGGAGCTGATTGCCGACATGAAACGCCTGAATTCGCTGTTTTGCAGCAGCGCCTACGCGGTCCTGGAAACCGCCGACACAGGGGCACTGGCGGCTGACGATTTGGCGGACATCACACATTCGCCTTGAACGTCTGGCAGTGTGGTCAGTCAGTAACAATGGTTCAGCCATTCAGGCCTCTTCGCGAGCAAGCCCGCTCCCACATTGGAATGCGTACTCCTGTGGGAGCGGGCTTGCTCGCGAAGAGGCCCTGACTGACGACACGGATCTCCAATCAGCCGTATGGAAGCTCGTTATGCATTGTCTGTTATTCGCCTGTCTGTTGCTCGGTTCATTTCCTTCGTTTGCCCTGGATCGTTTCCAGGTCGAAGGCTATGCGCTGCCCAACGGTCTGCAATTGATGCTCAAGCCCGGCACTGATCGCGGACACGTGGCAATTCGCCTGGTGGTCGGCGTCGGTTTCGATGACTTCAAATGCGCTGACAAAGAGCTGCCGCACCTGCTTGAACATTTGCTGTTCAGCGGCATCGACGCCAGCGGCGAAGGTGGCTTGGAGGAGCGCATGCAGGCGTTGGGCGGTGAATGGAACGCCTACACCAGCAACGCCGACACCACGTTCGTCATCGAAGCCCCGGCGAAAAACCAGCGCAAGGTCCTCGACCTGCTGCTGGCGCTGCTGACCCAGACCCGCATCGACGACAACGCGATCAACGCCGCCAAGCAAGTGGTCGAGCGCGAAGATGGCGGTCACTACTCACACTTGCAGCGCTGGATGGATCGTCAGGACCTGGGCCACACCGCCAGTAATCAACTTGCCGTGGAACTGGGCCTCAAATGCCCCGAGCGTGCGGAAGTCGGTCACCTGACGAGCGAGCAACTGGAGACGGTGCGCAAGGCCTGGTACGCGCCGAATAACATGACGCTGATCGTGGTCGGTGACCTCGACAAATTGCTGCCGGCCTATCTGGAACGGGCCTATGGCGCATTGGAAGCGGTCGACCCCACCGACCATTTGCCGCTGCCAGAAATCAACGCCAGCGCCGCTCATGAACGCAGCCTGATTCACGGTTTTGTCGGTGGTGGCGCGAAGTTGCACTGGCTGGTCCCGGAGCCGGTGCTGGAAGACATACCGGACCAGACTTTCGACTTGCTCAAGGACTATCTGGATTGGGCGCTGTATCGGCAGATGCGCCTGGCCCATGGCTTGTCCTACGGCCCTTGGGCTGAGCGCGAGTTGTTCGGCAGCGTTGGTTTCATGAGCCTGAATGCCGACCTAGAGCGCGAAAACGTCGCCGAAGCCGAGCAGGTGCTGGAGGACATGAAGGCCGAGTTGCTCAAGAACGGCCTAGATGTCGAGACCTTTGACCGCCTCAAACAAGCCGCCATCGCCCGTCAGTCGTGGGCCGTTCAAGGTAACAGCGCCTTGGCCGATTATTATTGGGGTGCCCTGGGCGATTATGAGGACGGCCGTTTCACCGACCCGGCCAAGGAACTGCAAGGCGTAACCCTGGAAGAAGCGAACAAGGCCATGCGCGAGTTGCTGCTGCAGCCGGGGTATTTGCGGATCGAGAAGCCGTTGATCAGTGATGACCAGTTGTTGTGGGCGATTGCCGGGGTATTTGGGTTGGTGCTTCTTGGGTTGCTCGCCTGGCGTGTTCACCACCGGACACCGCGACCTGTGTAGCAGCTGGCGAAGCCTGCGTTCGGCTGCGAAGCAGTCGCGAGATCAGGCGATGCGGTGATTCAGGAAGATTGCGTGCTAAGGTTTTACGACTGCTTCGCAGCCGAACGCAGCCTCGTGCCTCGGCAGCTGCTACATGAGTCAAACGCAGCCTCGTGCCTCGGCAGCTGCTACATGAGTCAAACGCCGCTGCTACATGAGTACATGAGTCGAACGCAGTTCTCTCGCCACACGGACTCGCCAGCGCTACCCTGTCGAGGATTTTTCCTACGACTAGTGTGAACCGCCGAATGCCTAACCTGCCCCTCATCGTCCAGCGCATCCTTGAATTGATGAAGCGCTATCCCGGGGTCATTGCGCTCGGTGGTTTTGTCTCGGGTGTCGGCAGCTTCATGCTGGTGGATCGCCAACAGGGCCTGGCGACGTGGATCACTACCATCATGCTGATCAGTTGGGTCTGGCTGATGCTGGAAAACAGTCTGACGCAGCTGTTCACCCGGGTCTTCAAACGCGAAATCCCCCAGCCGTTGCTGCGTTACGCGACGCAGATGATCCACCAGGAAAGCCTGTTTTTCGTCCTGCCGTTTTTCTTCATCACCACCACCTGGAACAGCGGCCAACTGTTTTTCACCGGGTTGTTGAGCATCGCGGCGCTGATTTCCATCACCGATCCGCTCTACTACAAATGGCTAGCGCCCCGGCGCTGGGCGTTCCTGGCGTTGCATACCCTGACGTTGTTCGCCGCCCTGCTCACCGCCCTGCCGGTCATCCTGCACCTGACGACTTCCCAGAGCTTCAAACTGGCCCTGGGCATCTCGGTGTTGTTGTCGTTCCCGAGTCTGGCGTCGATCTTCCCGATTCGCACCGTGCGCAACGCTTTGGCGATTCTCAGTATCACGCTGGGCATTGGCGCCCTCGGTTGGGTCCTGCGTTCGTGGGTGCCGCCGGCCACGCTGTGGATGACCGACGTGGCCATCAGCACTGAAATGCAGGACCGCACCCCCGGCGATAGCCTGGATGAAGTCAGCGCCGAGCAGATTCGCGGCGGCGGGCTCTATGCCTACACCGCGATCAACGCCCCGCGCGGTCTGGATGAGCGGATTTATCACGTCTGGCAGTTCAACGGCCAGGAAGTCGACCGCATCCCGCTGGATATTCATGGCGGGCGCAAGGAAGGCTACCGGGCCTGGACCCATAAGCAGAACTTCCCCGGCAACCCGGCGGGCAAATGGCAGGTCCGCGTGTTGACCGAGGACGGCCAGGTGATTGGCGTGCTGCGCTTCGTGGTCAAGGACAGCACACCGACCAAAGAAAAGTAATGCGGTTCGTGCTATTACGTAATCCTGCTTAACAGCCGAACAAGCACGGAGCTTATGACCAGCAGCACATTGGCCGGTAATGCCCAGTTAGACACCTCGCACACCCCTGCTCAATTGCGGGTCACGGGTGACTGGACGCTTGCCCATTACGCTGACCTCAAGCGCCTGGGCGACAAGCTTCGCGGCCAGTACGACGACAGCACCCACATCGACCTCAACGGCCTCGGCGCCCTCGACACTGCCGGGGCTTCGTTGCTGGTGGAGTTGCTGGGTTCAGAACGCCTCGGTCGCTCCGCCGAACACCCCGAATGCACCCTTTCCAACGCCGATCGCGCGTTGCTGCAAACCGTCTACTGCTCGCTGAGCGACTTCTGCGTCCCGTTAAAGGAACCGGAAATCGGCACCGGCATTCAACTGCTGACCCGCATCGGTCGTGCCGTTGACACAGTCTGGCAAGACACTCTGCAACTGTTGGGCTTCGTCGGCCTGATCCTCGAAACCATCGCCCGTGGGCTGTTCCGGCCCAAGCGCTGGCGCATTACGCCGATGGTCGCGCACATCGAACAGACCGGCCTCGACGCCGCGCCCATCGTTGCCCTGCTGACCTTTCTGGTGGGCGCGGTGGTGGCGTTTCTCGGGGCGACGGTGCTGGCGAGTTTCGGTGCGAGCATTTTTACCGTGGACCTGGTGGCGTTCTCGTTCCTGCGCGAATTCGGCGTGTTGCTCACCGCGATCCTGATGGCCGGGCGCACCGCCAGTGCATTCACCGCGCAGATCGGTTCGATGAAGGCCAACGAAGAAATCGACGCGATCCGCACTTTGGGCCTCGATCCGATGGAGTTGCTGGTGGTGCCGCGAGTCCTGGCGCTGCTGGTGGCGCTGCCGATGCTGACCTTTCTGGCGATGATCTCCGGGATTGTCGGTGGCGGCGTGGTGTGCGCGGTGTCGCTGGGGATTTCGCCGGCGATGTTCCTCTCGCTGCTGCAAACCGACATTGGCGTTCAGCACTTTCTGGTGGGGATCGTTAAAGCGCCGATCTTCGCGTTTCTGATCGCCGCGATTGGCTGTCTCGAAGGCTTCAAAGTCAGCGGCAGCGCCGAATCCGTCGGCGCCCACACCACGTCCAGCGTGGTCCAGTCGATTTTCGTGGTGATCGTGCTGGATGCCGTGGCCGCGTTGTTTTTCATGGAGATAGGCTGGTGAGTCGTCTACCCCGAGCGCCCTCCGAGGCGGTGATCGAAGTCCGTGGGCTGTGCAACCGTTTTGGTAGCCAGAGCGTGCACGAGAACCTTGACCTGGATTTGTACAAGGGCGAAATCCTTGCGGTGGTCGGCGGCTCCGGCAGCGGCAAATCGGTGTTGCTGCGCAGCATCGTCGGCTTGCGCCAGCCCAGTGAAGGCGTGGTGAAAGTCTTCGGCAAGAACCTGCCGACGCTGTCGGAACATGAGCGTTCGATGGTCGAACGGCGCTTCGGCGTGCTGTTCCAGAAAGGCGCGCTGTTCTCGTCGCTGACAGTGACCGAGAACGTCGCCCTGCCCCTGATCGAACACGCCGGCCTCAGCCGCGCCGACGCCGAGCACCTGGCGGCGGTGAAACTGGCGCTGGCCGGGCTGCCGTTGTCGGCGGCGGACAAATACCCCGCGTCCTTGTCCGGCGGCATGATCAAGCGTGCGGCGCTGGCCCGGGCGCTGGCGCTGGATCCGGACATCCTGTTCCTCGACGAACCCACCGCTGGCCTCGACCCGATTGGCGCCGCCGCTTTCGATCAACTGATCCTGACCCTGCGCGATGCCTTGGGCCTGAGCGTTTTCCTGGTGACCCACGACCTCGACACGCTCTACACCATCACCGATCGGGTGGCGGTGTTGGCGCAGAAAAAAGTGCTGGTGGCGGACGCCATCGACAAGGTGTCTGAAACCGACGATCCGTGGATTCACGAATACTTCCATGGCCCTCGCGGCCGCGCGGCGCTGACGGCCGCCCAACAGTTAAACGAGGTCTGACATGGAAACCCGAGCCCATCATGTATTGATCGGCCTGTTCACCGTGATTGTGGTGGCGGGCGCCCTGCTCTTCGGCTTGTGGCTGGCCAAGTCCAGCGTGGATACCGAGTTCAAGGACTACGAAATCGTCTTCAATGAGGCGGTCAGCGGTTTGTCCAAGGGCAGCGCCGTGCAGTACAGCGGGATCAAGGTCGGCGATGTCGTCAGCCTGCGCCTGGACCCGAAAGATCCGCGCCGGGTGCTGGCGCGGATTCGCCTCGGTGGCGACACGCCGATCAAGGAAGATACCGAGGCCAAACTGGCGCTGACCGGGATCACCGGCACTTCGATCATCCAGCTCAGTGGCGGCACGCCGCAAAGTCCCAAGCTCAAGGGCAAGGACGGCGAGTTGCCGACCATCATCGCCGCGCCCTCGCCTATCGCCCGGCTGCTGAATGACAGTAACGACCTGATGGCCGGTGTGAGCACGCTGATGCACAACGCCAATCAGATGTTTTCGGCGGACAACGTCGAGCGCATCAGCAAAACACTCGAACACTTGGAGCAAACCACCGGCACCATCGCCGAGCAGCGCGGTGATATCCGCCAGGCCATGCAGCAACTGGCCTCGATCGGTAAACAGGCCAGCGCCACCCTTGAGCAAACCACCGCGCTGATGCGCAATGCCAACGGCTTGCTCAACGATCAGGGCAAGCAGATGTTTGGCAGCGCCGGGCAAGCGATGAAGTCGCTGGAACAGACCACTGCGACCATCGACAAACTGCTGACCACTAACCAAGACTCCCTGAACAGCGGCATGCAGGGCCTCAATGGCCTGGCGCCGGCGGTGCGTGAATTGCGCGACACCCTGAGTTCGCTGCGGGCGATTTCCCAGCGACTGGAAGCCAACCCCAGCGGTTACCTGCTGGGCAGCGACAAGAACAAGGAATTCACGCCATGAAGCTGACTCACCTCACCCTCCTCGCTAGTTTTGCGCTGGTCAGCGCCTGCTCGATTTTGCCCAAGGCTGAGCCATCCGATGTCTATCGCTTGCCCTCGACCCAGAGCGGCGCAGCGGCCAGTCATGGCACGCCGCAGCATTGGTCGCTGCGCCTGGCCAAGCCTCAGGCCAGCGAAGCGTTGAACAGTCCGAAAATCGCGGTGATCCCGCAGGGTGATTTGATCAGCAGCTACAAAGCGTCGCGCTGGAGTGATCCGGCCCCGGTGTTGCTGCGTAATCGTCTGCTGGATGGTTTTCAGCGTGATGGTCGGGTGTCGTTGTTGAGCACCGATGACAGCAATTTCCAGGCGGATCTGGAACTGGGCGGTAACCTGCAAGCGTTCCAGACCGAATATCAGGGCTCGAACGCGAGTGTGGTGGTTCGCCTGGATGCGTTATTGGTGCGCGGTTATGACCAGCGAATCCTCGCCAGCCACCGCTTTGAAGTGCGCCAGCCGCTGAGCGACGTGAAGGTGCCGTCGGTGGTGGCCGGGTTTGGCCAGGCCAGCGATCAATTGACCGCGCAGGTGGTCGCTTGGGCGGTGGAACAAGGACAGAAAGTCGTCCCGCCACTGAGACCCTGAACCCCATACAAAACCAATGTGGGAGCGGGCTTGCTCGCGAATGCGGTGTGTCATTCAGCAATGATGTTGACTGATACACCGCATTCGCGAGCAAGCCCGCTCCCACAGGGTTTTTATTTCACAGTGGTTTTGTGGTTAACCAAAGAACCAGTAGCAAACCCCGATCGCACCCAGCACCCCGGCCAGTTCCGCGAGCAACGCACACCCCACCGCATGCCGCGCCCGTTGGATGCCGACCGCGCCGAAGTACACCGCCAATACATAGAACGTGGTTTCGGTACTGCCCTGAATCGTCGCCGCCACCAGCGCCGGGAAGCTGTCCACCCCGGAAGTCTTCATGGTTTCGATCAGCATCGCCCGGGCGGCGCTGCCGGAGAACGGCTTGACCATCGCGGTCGGCAGCGCATCGACAAAGCGCGTGTCCCAACCGGCCCACTCCACCAGGTGCCGAATTCCATCCAGGCCGAAGTCCAGCGCGCCGGACGCCCGCAGTACGCCCACCGCACAGAGCATCGCCACCAGGTATGGCAGCAGATTCTTCGCCACGTCGAAGCCTTCTTTGGCGCCCTCGACGAACGCTTCGTAGACCTTCACTTTGCGCATCGCGCCAATGATCAGGAACACCATGATCAGCCCGAACAGCGTCAGGTTGCCGAGGATCGAGGACAGCCCCGCCAACGCCGTGGCTGAGAGCGTCCCCAGCAGCGCCATGAAGGCACCCAGTGCCAACGCACCGGGAATCAGATAGGCAAGCACCACCGGGTCCCACAGGCGCAGGCGTTGCATGAATGCCACGGACAACAGGCCGACGATGGTCGAGCAACTGGTGGCGAGCAGGATCGGCAGGAACACCAGGGTCGGGTCCGGCGCACCTTGTTGGGCGCGGTACATGAAGATCGTCACCGGCAGCAGGGTCAGGGACGAGGCGTTGAGTACCAGGAACAGGATCTGCGCGTTGCTGGCGATGGTGGCGCTGGGGTTGAGCTCTTGCAGCGCCTTCATGGCCTTGAGGCCGATCGGCGTCGCGGCGTTGTCGAGGCCCAGGCCGTTGGCGGCGAAGTTCAGGGTGATCAGGCCGATGGCCGGGTGACCCGCCGGGACTTCCGGCATCAGGCGCAGGAACAGCGGGCCCAGCGCCTTGGCCAGCCACTCGACGATCCCGGCCTTCTCGGCGATCCGCAGGAAGCCCAGCCACAGGGTCAGTGTGCCGAACAGCAGGACCATGACCTCCACCGACAGCTTGGCCATGGCGAAGATGCTTTCCACCATCGCTGCGAAGATCCCGGCATTGCCGCCGATCAGCCACTGCGCCATTGCCGACACGGCTGCCACGATGAAGAAGCCAAGCCACAGGCCATTGAGCATCAGTTAAATCCCCCGAAGAATGCGGCGAATGATAGCGGGGTCGCCAGAAACGACAAACCCCGGATTTCTCCGGGGTTTGTTTTGACGCGCGCTGGTAGCACCTGAACCCTGTAGGAGCGAGGCTTGCCCGCGAAGGCGGTGTGTCAATCAACATAGATGTTGAATGTACCGGCCTCTTCGCGAGCAAGCCCGCTCCCACAAGGGGTTATGCATCAGCCTTTGGAAATTTCACCGGCCGGCAGTTTTTCCTTGCTGCGCCAGTGCGGCAGGGAGTTCCAGTAGCGCTCGCCCTTGGCGTCGTCGTACATGCCTTCCCAGCGAGAGATAACCAGCACGGCCAAGGCGTTGCCGATCACGTTCAATGCGGTACGCGCCATGTCCATGATGCGGTCGACACCGGCGATGAACGCCAGGCCTTCCAGCGGAATACCCACGCTGCCCAGGGTGGCCAGCAGCACCACGAAGGACACGCCCGGTACGCCGGCGATGCCTTTGGAGGTGACCATCAGGGTCAGCACCAGCAGCAATTGCTGGCTGATCGACAGATCGATGCCGTAGAGCTGGGCAATGAAGATCGCTGCGATGCTCTGGTACAGGGTCGAACCGTCGAGGTTGAACGAGTAACCGGTCGGCACCACGAAGCTGCAAATGGCTTTCGGCGCGCCGTAGGCTTCCATCTTCTCGATCACACGCGGCAGCACGGTTTCGGAACTGGCGGTGGAGTAAGCCAGCACCAGCTCATCCTTGAAGATGCGCATCAGCTTGATCACCGAGAAGCCAAACAGCTTGGCGATCAGGCCCAGCACCACGAAGGCGAAGAAGGCGATGGCGAAGTAAACCAGCACCACCAGTTTGGCCAGTGGCAGCAGCGAGGCAAAACCGAAGTTGGCCACGGTCACCGCGATCAGGGCGAACACGCCGATCGGGGCGTAGTTCATGATCATGTGGGTGACTTTGAACATGCTCTCGGAGACGCCCTGGAACATCTTCACCAGCGGCTCGCGCAGGTCCGATTGCAGGCTCGACAGACCGAGGCCGAACAACACGGAGAAGAAGATGATCGGCAGCATCTCGCCGCGCGCCATGGCCGCGAAGATGTTCGACGGGATCAGGTTGAGGATGGTTTCGATGAAGGCGTGTTCATGTTGAACCTCGGCCGCCGTCGCCTGGTACTTGGAAATATCCACGGTACCCAGGGTGCTCATGTCGATGCCGGTGCCCGGATGAACCACGTTGGCCAGCACCAGACCGACCAGAATGGCGATGGTGGTGACGACTTCGAAGTAGAGAATGGTCTTCAGACCGATGCGCCCGAGCTTCTTCGCATCACCGACGCCGGCAATACCGACCACCAGCGAGGAGATGACGATCGGGATCACGATCATCTTGATCAGACGGATAAAGATATCGCCCGCAGGTTGCAGGACGTTGCTGATCCACCAGGCTTTTTCGGCACTGAAATGGTTGAGCAGCGCACCGATTGCAATCCCCAATACCAGACCGATCAGGATCTGCCAGGCGAGGCTAAGCTTTGCCTTCTTCATATCATTACCCTTACTTCAGTTTGACTCGGGCAGATGCGCGAACTGGAACGCTCAGTGGCGGAAAAGTCTGTGCATCTGCCCCCGTATAAGGTGCCCCGCAAGCGCGTAATTACGGCTCTTCGGCAGGCGAAAAAAGGCGCAACTATTCCGATGCAAGGAAGCGACGTCTAATGCCGTAAACGCCTACCCTATGCCGAATCGGCATGAGCTTTTTCAAATGAAACTGGCGTCCCAACCGGTTCGAATACGACATTTCGGCAGGCATAAGTGCCGTGAACCGGCCATTTCAGAGCAGGTTGGTTGTTTTTTAAACAGTTGAATTCATGGCAAAACTTGGGAAAAAGCCCACGTTTGATAGCGAAAACTCCCGCGACGAAAGTCGGAGGTTTCTCGATATACGGTCGTGAAGAAACACCGCGAAACGGTTTTGCGGGGAATATGCAGCAGAAGGGAACAAGCGAAGTGCTCTAGATCAACGTTTTGCACGTTGGAAGCTCTTCGCAAGTCCGTCGAGCCACTGAGGGCCGGCGAACTTGCGTCGCAGCTTTACTGACCTGACCCGGCCCTTGCGCAAGCACTCCATGTGCCCGTAGGTCACTCCGACCCTGAAGCAGTCAAAGCGTCCCGACCCCTTGGTCATGCGCCTGCCTTCCTCGGGTGGCGCACTGGAGAGAAGCAAGGCTGCTCCTCTCGTGTTTCAAACTCAGTACCAGTTCGGATCTTTCTTGAGTTGTTCCATCAACAAGTCCTGCATGCCCTGATTCGGCTTCCCGAGGAAGCGGTAGTCGGCATGTCGCGTTGGTGATTTGTCGGCGGGCAAGCCCGCAGGCACTTCGACCAGCATCGCGTAGGCGTCCTTTTTGTCGAAACTGAATGCCACGATCAAGCGTTTGTTCAGGCATGTCTGTTGTGCTTCGCACAGCGGCCCGACCAAGTACTTGTCGCCATCCTCCTGGACAGCATTCATTTGTTCGGCATCGCCCGTGAGGTTCATCACCCATTCCGGCAGTCGTTCTTCCTTCTTCACGACTTTGGTCCAGGTTTCACGGTATTGCGGGTCAGAGTTCAACAACTCGTTGGCCCGCGTCTGGCCATCATTGGCCGCCATCGCCATGGCACTACCGCCCAGAAGCAGGGCGGCTGCCAGTGTCTTAAACAGAACGCTCATATTCAGCCTCGACCGCGACGGCCGAAGAAGAACGAAGCAACAAACATCACCAGGAACACGACAAAGAGAATCTTGGCGATACCCGTGGCGGTGCCCGCGATACCACCGAAGCCCAGTACGGCGGCGATGATGGCAATGATCAAGAATGTAATTGCCCAGCTCAACATGGTGATTCTCCTTACGTTTCTATTTAAAGGTATGTCTGGTGGTGCTTTTCCCGGCGCATCAGTCGCGCCAAGTTCGGTTCTTTAGAACACCCAACGTTCCTGACGCGGCATCTGATCCACAGGCTGTGCCTGGTCGACGTCCATCATTCGCATTGGTGCGCTGTCGGCGATTTTGCTGCTGACGGCGCTGAAGTGGGTCTGGGTGGCGTGTTGAATCGACAGGCGCGGCGACTCTGGCTGCTGGCTCTGCTCCCAACGGGCGAACTGCTGGCCAGCGATCAATGTGATCGTAAGGGCGAGCATCGCGAACAAACCCTGCTGGATATGCAGTGGCGAGATACGCAATTGGGCGGCACGTTGGCGATTCATCCTGTAGCTCCTCCACCTGAGTGGTCATCTTGTTGAGGGCGCTCATTCCGTGAATGCCCTGGCGTTAATCAGACTATTGCAGACTGCATGCCAGCTTTTTGAATGAAAAAAAATCAATTAAATCAGTATGTTATGTATGTGATGAAAATCGTTCCACACGCATCCTGCACGATGGGGCCCTGACGGTCGTGCGTAATGCACGAAAGATTCAAAGGAACTTTCAAATTTTTTGAATTGCGAGGAGGGCGCAGATGTCAGACGTTCAAGCAGACAATCGTCGAAATGTTGAATTTTTAGTAAAAAACCAACGAAATCAGCCTATTAACGAGACGGGCAGTAGATAGCTACACTGCCGGGGCTGGAATGGATCAGAATCAACCATGCAACTTGCCCGATTTTCTCGGGACTAACCAAAATCATTCAGTAAGGAGCGTAGGAAAATGGAATCAGCCACTGAGCATCAAGGCCGCATTCTGCTGGTAGACGATGAGTCCGCCATCCTTCGTACCTTCCGTTATTGCCTCGAAGATGAAGGCTATACCGTCGCCACCGCCAACAGCGCCGCCCAGGCCGATGCACTGTTGCAGCGTCAGGTGTTCGACCTGTGCTTCCTGGATTTGCGTCTGGGTGAGGACAATGGCCTCGATGTCTTGGCGCAGATGCGTATTCAGGCGCCGTGGATGCGGGTGGTTATCGTCACCGCGCATTCCGCCGTGGATACCGCCGTCGATGCGATTCAGGCCGGCGCCGCCGATTACCTGGTCAAACCCTGCAGCCCGGATCAATTGCGTCTGGCCACCGCCAAGCAACTGGAAGTGCGCCAGCTCTCGGCGCGTCTGGAAGCCCTCGAAGGCGAAGTGCGTAAAACCAAGGATGGCCTGGATTCCCACAGCCCGGCGATGAAAGTAGTACTTGAGACGGCCCGCCAAGTGGCCGGCACAGACGCCAACATCCTGATCCTCGGTGAGTCCGGGACGGGTAAAGGTGAACTGGCCCGGGCGATTCACGGCTGGAGCAAGCGCGAGAAGAAATCCTGCGTCACCATCAACTGCCCGTCGCTGACCGCCGAATTGATGGAAAGCGAACTGTTCGGCCACAGCCGAGGCGCGTTCACCGGTGCCAGCGAAAGTACGCTGGGTCGGGTCAACCAAGCGGATGGCGGTACGCTGTTTCTGGACGAGATCGGCGACTTTCCGCTGACGTTGCAACCCAAGTTGCTGCGTTTCATCCAGGACAAGGAATACGAGCGGGTCGGCGACCCGGTCACACGACGCGCCGATGTGCGGATCCTTGCGGCGACCAACCTCAATCTTGAAGACATGGTCCGCGACGGACGTTTCCGCGAAGATTTGCTCTATCGCCTGAACGTCATCACCTTGCACCTGCCGCCGCTGCGCGAGCGCAGCGAAGACATCCTGACCCTCGCTGATCGCTTCCTGGCCCGTTTCGTCAAAGAATATGCGCGTCCGGCGCGGGGTTTCAGCGATGAGGCCCGGGAAGCGCTGCTCAGCTACCGATGGCCGGGCAATATTCGAGAGCTGCGTAACGTAGTGGAGCGGGCGAGCATTATTTGTCCACAGGAGCGCGTCGAGATCGTTCACTTGGGCATGGCCGAACAACCGGCGAATAACTCGCCGCGAGTGGGTGCCGCGCTGAGCCTGGATGAGCTGGAAAAAGCCCACATCGGCGCCGTGCTAGCCACCGCAGGAACTCTCGACCAGGCAGCGAAAACGTTGGGCATCGATGCCTCGACCCTGTACCGCAAACGCAAGCAGTACAACCTGTGAGCAACATCCGATGAAATTGGCGATGAAGTTGCGGACCCGACTGTTCCTGAGTATTTCCGCACTCATCACCGTCGCGCTGCTTGGGCTGTTGCTCGGGCTGATCAGCGTTATGCAAATGGCCGGCAGTCAGGAAGCGCTGGTCCGCAATAACTTCGTTACTCTGGATCTGGGTCTGAAGCTGCGCCAGACCCTGGGTGATCAACTGATCATCATGCTCAGCGAAAAACCGGACCCTGCGCAGTTTGCCGCGTCGAAGCAGCATTACCTGGAACTGCTCGACGAAGGCGTCGCCCATGAGCAGGGCGTGGTGGAAGGCCAGTATGGCTTCCAACAGGCCAAGGCCGACTACCAGAGTTTTCTCCAGGCGCTGGACCAGTCTCACGATCCTGCCCGTGTACTGACGGGCAACGATGACGTAACGGCTAAGTTCAATCAGCTGCGCAACGGCTTGATCGCTGAACACAAGCGCGCTCTGGATAACATCAACGACACCCAGCGCAAGGCCCGTGATCGGGCGCTGCTGATCGCCGGCCTGCTCGGACTGGTCGGGCTGGCGGTGCTGATTATCGGCTTCGTCACTGCGCATGCAATTGCCCGGCGTTTCGGCGCGCCGATCGAGGCGTTGGCCCAGGCTGCGGACAACATTGGGCAAGGCAATTTCGAAGTGACCCTGCCGATTTCCTCGGCCGAGGAAATGAACCAACTGACCAAGCGTTTCGGGATCATGGCCGAGGCCTTGCGCGAGCATCAGGCGACCAATGTCGATGAACTGCTCGCCGGTCAACAACGCCTGCAAGCGGTACTCGACAGCATCGACGACGGTTTGTTGATGATCGACCGAGAAGGTCATCTGGAGCACCTCAACCCGGTGGCGCAGCGCCAATTGGGCTGGGACACTGACCGGCTCGGCCAGGGTTTGGGCTCGGCGCTCGAACGACCTGAACTGGATGCGCAACTGCAATTGGTTTTACGCGGCGGCACGCTGGAGCGGGCGCCGGAAGACTTGAGTGTGGAAGTCGATGGGGAATCGCGGCTGTTGACCTACAGCCTGACCCCGGTCAGCCATACCCAAGGACACATTCTCGGTGCGGTGATGGTGTTGCATGACGTCACTGAACAGCGGGCGTTCGAACGGGTGCGCAGCGAGTTCGTCCTGCGAGCTTCTCACGAGTTGCGCACGCCGGTGACCGGGATGCACATGGCCTTCGGCCTGTTCCGCGAGCGCGCGAAATTTGCCCCGGACTCCCGCGAAGCCGACTTGCTCGATACCGTAAATGAAGAAATGCAGCGTTTGATGCAACTGATCAACGACTTGCTGAATTTCTCCCGCTACCAGAACGGCTTGCAGAAACTCACGCTGGGGCCGTGCGTCATCGAAGACTTGCTCGAGCAGGCACAGGGCCGATTTGCGGGGGAGGCCGCGCAGAGGGGCATCGAGTTGCTGGTGGAAGTACAGGGGCCGCTGCCGCGCTTGCAAGCGGACCAGGCGCAGCTGGATCGAGTGCTCGACAACCTGATCGACAATGCCTTGCGTCATACCGCTGCGGACGGGCAGATCCGATTGCAGGCCCGGCGCCATGGCGAACGGGTGATTATCAGCGTCGAGGACAACGGCGAAGGCATTGCCTATGGCCAGCAAGGACGGATTTTCGAGCCGTTCGTGCAGGTGGGTCGCAAAAAGGGCGGGGCCGGGCTTGGCCTGGCGTTGTGCAAGGAAATCGTGCAATTGCACGGCGGGCGGATGGGGGTTTATTCGCGGCCGGGGCAGGGCACACAGTTCTATATGGCGCTGGCGGTATAACGCGTTTTACGCCTCGTCATCCATACGACGGCCCGCCAGTCGTCGGCCACGGGTGATCAGTTCGATGAACTGCACCGCGCTCAGCGCATGGGCGAACAGCCAGCCCTGACCGAACTTCACGCCTTCACTGCTCAGGAATGCGACTTGGGCTTCATGTTCGATGCCCTCGGCGATCACTTTGAGCTGCAGGGCCTGGGCCATGTGAATGATATGCGGGGCCACGCCACTGCTGGCGGCGTCATGGCCCAAGGCATCGATAAAGGCCTTGTCGATTTTCAGGCAATCCACCGGCAGGGTTTGCAGGTAGGCGAGGCTGCAATAGCCGGTGCCGAAGTCGTCGATCAGCACTTGATGCCCGACATCGCGCAAGGCTTGCAGGTTTTCCCGGGCCACCACCACGTCGATCATCCCGCGCTCAGTCACCTCGAAGGCAATCTGTTTGGCCGCGACCCGGTGCAAGGTCAACAGTCGCGCCATCACTTGGCCGATACGCGGCACCATCACATCGCAGGCTGCCAGGTTGACCGAGATGTACAGCTGCGGATTCGCTCGTAGCAATTGCCCCAACTGTTCGAGCAGGCGCTGCAAGACGAAGTCGGTCATCTGGCGGATCTGCCCGGTGTTTTCCGCCATCGGAATGAACAGGTCAGGGCTGGTCAGCGTGCCGTCCGGCCTGCGCCAGCGCAGCAGGGCTTCAGCGCCGACACAGTTGCGACTGTCGAGGTCGAAGATCGGTTGATACAACACCTGCAACTCGCCACGGCGTATCGCGCCTTGCAGTTCGGCATCCAGAGATTGACGCTGGCGCACCAGCAGAAACACCAGGATGCCGACGATAATGCCCAGCGCCAGGCTCGCCGGCAGCAGCCACCACCAGACCGCCGGTACATGCATGGCGTTGCGCGGGGTGATCAGCACCAGCTGATATTCCGGGTTGTTGGTGGGCATACGGTAAATCAGACGGGTTTGGGTCACTTGCAGCGAATCGCTGCTGGTCGGTGGCCAGGGTTCCGTCGGTGGCCAGGCCTGCTCGACACCCAAAACCGGAATCGCCCGCTTCCCATGATCGAGTACCACTAGCAGGCTGCTGCCCGGCGAGAGGTCGACCATGTCAGTCAAATGCCCGCGAGAAGTTGCCACGCGGAAATTGCCTCGACTCAGCATTAGTGCGGCGCGATTTTCATCGGGTTCGGTGGTGGTGTTGAGCCAGTAACTATAGGTGGGGCCCCGGAGGTCCGCCGGTCGGATCATTGCCAGTCCTTCCTGGCGGGGCCGATTGGAACAAATTCGATTCCCCTCCATAAAAGCAGCTTCGTAGACGAAGCGATAACTGAAGCTGATCTGCTGCAAAGTGGCGATCATTTCGTCGTTGCACGTTCGCAACGGTTGGGCTTCCAGGTCATCGAGGCTTTCGCGCAGTTGCCCGAACATCTGCTCAAGACGGGCGAGGAAACGCTCGCCCTGCGCATTCATTTCCCGACTTTCGTTCTGCTCGACCTGATTCATCGCGATGTACAGGCTGGCAGCCATCAGCAGGGTTGCACTCAAGGCAGCAGCCAGCATCGCCAAAAACCATGGGCGATAGAACCAACTACGCAACCTCTCTCGAGTAGCAGCCATTTGGGAACATCCGAAGAATTACCAATGAGTTATAGCTGCTGATTGAGAAAAAGCGCGGACCGTCGGGCGGGCGTCATTATTTTGTCTGATTGAGCACCAGCAGCAGGGCGGCGGTTTGCGCGTCCGGGGTGCCATCGAATCGGGAAGGGCGGTAATGCATCTGGAAGGCCGCCAGCACATGCCGCGTCGCCACATCCAGTTCGCCGGTTTGCGGCGTCGCATAGCCCAGGCGTGCCAGTTGTTCCTGGAACCATCCGACGCTCGGTAGTTCGGCGGCAAACTGTACTTGCCGACTCGCAACGGCCTGTTCGTTCGGCCAGATACCCAGGCCTTCGGCGGCCAGGCGTTTCCAGGGGAACAGCGGGCCGGGGTCGAGTTTGCGCAGTGGAGCGATGTCGCTATGACCGATGATGTGCCGAGGGCTGATGCCATTGCGTTTGCTGATGTCCTTGAGCAGGACGATCAAGGACTGCACCTGGGCTTCGCTGTACGGGTACCAGAGACGACCGTTCGGCGTGTCGCTGAAACCTGGATTGACGATTTCGATGCCGATGGAGCTCGAATTCAGCCAGGTCCGGCCTTGCCACTCGCTTTCCCCGGCGTGCCAGGCGCGCTGGTTTTCATCCACCAGTTTGTAGATGGTCGCGCCCTTATCGTCACCGATCAGGTAATGGGCGCTGACTTCGCCGTGGGTCAACAACTGCAGCGAACGTTCCAGGGATGCGTTGGTGTAATGCACCACCACGAACTGCACGCGGCTGTCGAAGTTGGCGGACGGGTGACTGGTGTCGATACGTGGACCGCTGGCACAACCGGCCAGCAGCAGAAGCGACACAACGAGAGTAAGAAATTTCATGGTAGAAGGCAGTACGCGCAAGACAATAATGCAACAGTGTAACGTAATGCCTCGCGCGTTGAGGGCAAAAGAGCCACTTTAAACAAAATGGAACAATTGCCCTTCAGCCCAGTTCGACCCGGTTACGTCCGGCGTTTTTGGCACGGTACAGCGCCTGATCGGCTCTTTTAAGCACCATATCGCTGTGTTCACCCGGTTTGAACGCGGCGAGCCCCATGGAAATGGTGACAGTCACTCGCTCACCCTTGAAGTGGAACGGGCAGGCTTCAATCGAAGCGCGCAGGGTTTCCAGCAATTTTGCCCCGACGGCCGGCACGGTGGCGGGCATCAACAGCACAAACTCCTCACCACCGAAGCGGGCAATGAAGTCCGAGCCGCGCAGGCGCTTGCGCAGCACGCTGGCGATGATCTTCAGCACCTTGTCGCCTGCCAGGTGGCCGTAGTTATCGTTGATGCGTTTGAAATGGTCGAGGTCGAGCATGGCCAGCATCAGTGTGTTGCCGTGCTGCTGCCACTCAGCGATTTCGTGTTCCAGCCGTTCGCTCCAGGCGGCGCGGTTGGGCAGGCCGGTCAGCGGGTCGATCAATGCCTTTTGACGTTGTTCTTCCAAGTGCTCGCGATAGCCCATGGCTTCCTGCTCCATGTGCGCAACCCGTTCGGCCAAGCCTTGCAGGCGGGCGGCGACTTCCTGCTCACGTTCATCGCGCTGCTTCTGATGCTGATCCATGGTGCCCAGCAGACCTTCGAGATGGTTCTCCAGAACGTGCTTGAGGTCTTGCAGGTTGGCCGCGTCCTGCATGCTGGTTTGCAGGCCGTCGACTTGTTCGCGAATCTGCGTGTCCATCTCCCGCGCAGCGGAGCGGTTATCGGCATGTCCGGCGCTGGCCGCTTGCAGATTGCTCTGGAACGACTCGAGGCGTTCGTTGAGTTGCTGCAAGTACGCTTCGAATTCGTGTTGGCCGCTGTCCGTAATGGCCAACATCAAGGTGGCCAGATCATCGAGGATCGGCAGCAATTCGTACCAGTTCAACCCATTTTGCAGGCGCTCGCGCATCGCTTCGGCTTGCGGGCGATGGCGCTCCGGCAGCGTCAGGTCGTCGAGCAGGCCCAGCAGTGTTTCTTCAATGTGCGTGGCCACGGAGCTGTAGGACGGCTCCGGTGAGTCCGGCAGCGCGTAGAGAATGTCTTGCTCGGGGTGTTCCGGATCGATGGCGGCCAGTGCCTGGGCCATGACGGGAGGCAGGGGCAGGCTGTCGAGGAATACCGGTGTCTCGGGATTGGCGGCCGGAATCAGTTCGTCTGGATTGATGTCTGGCTGAACTTGAACCACAGGCGCAATAGCGGGAGCCGTCGGTGTCTGGAGCGGTTCAGGGTCTGGCTCTGGCAATGGCGCTTGGGTGTGTGCGGCTTGTGGCTCCACGACAGGAGGGACAAACGCCACAATCTCCGGCTCTGGTGCTGTCTGCGGCGCGAGCGGCTCCGCAATGGCGACTGCCGGCGCGACCTGGGCCGTTGCTGGCGGTGTTTGCGGCAGGGCGGGTTCGGCTTTCGCCTGTTGCGCCTCAACAACGAGTGCAGAAACGGGCTGTTGGACTGGCGTTTGTGCGGCGGGGGCAGCGACCTGTGGCGCTGACTCTTCCGCTTCCCGGCTGCCGAACAACCGCTGCAATAAACCTGGACGACCCGGTTCGGCTGGGTTTTCCAATTGGTTCAGGGCTTTGCCTTGCAAGCCGCTCAGTTCGCTGAGCAGCAATGGAATCTCGCGAGCCTGGCCGACGCGTCCGTCCAATTGCTTGGCGAAGGCCTTGAGTGGACGGCTGACTTCCCGAGGCAGAGGCAATGCCTGGAGCTGCGAGACCAGCGCATTCAGTGCCGCGCTGACCTGATCGACCCGGGTTTCGCGGCGCTGCTCGGAGTCGAGCACGGCTTTTTCCAGGCGCGGTAACAACGCGGCGAGGCCGGCGTCCATGTCATCGGTGCGCACGACTTCGCGCATTTCCTTCATGCACAGGTCAACAGCGCGGTCAGTGCCCTCTGCCGCCAAAGTGCTGCGCACCAGCCCGCGACGCAACAGGTCGAGCCGGGCGTCCCAGCGCCGCTCGAGTTTTTCCTGTTGTTCGATGCTTTTAAGGTATTTCTCTTTCCAGCGCTGTGCTTCGTCGCTCATTCATGGGATCCGCGAGGGGCAGGACTCAACGCGGGGAATGCATCGGCCGTGAGCGAACCCGGCAAACGAATCTCTACCGCGACCGGCAGGTGATCGGAAATCGGATGTGCCAGCACTTCGACTCTTTCCAGGGTCAGGGTCGGGCTGAGCAGAATATGGTCCAGGCAGCGCTGCGGGCGCCAGCTGGGGAACGTCGCTTCCAGTTGCGGGGCCAGCAGGCCAAGGTCGCGCAATGGGGAGTTTTGCAGCAAGTCAGTGGCGTGGGTGTTCATGTCGCCCATCAGCACTTGGTGCTTGTAGCCGCTAATCAGCTCGCGGATGTAGGCCAGTTGCAGGCTGCGCACACGAGCGCCAAGCGCCAGGTGCATCATCACGACGACCAGCGCCTCCGGACCTTCGCCGAAGCGCACCAGGATCGCACCGCGACCCTTGGGCCCCGGCAGCGGGTGATCTTCAATCGCCCACGGACGCAGACGGCTGAGCACACCATTGCTGTGCTGGCCGAGGCGACCGAGATTGCGATTGAGTTGTTGATACCAGTAGGGGAAGGCGCCCAGTTGGGCCAAGTGTTCGACCTGATTGACGTAGCCTGATCGCAGGCTGCCGCCATCGGCTTCCTGCAAGGCGACCAGATCGAAGTCGCCCAGCAGATTGCCGATCTTTTGCAGGTTGTCGGCGCGCCCTGTGTGCGGCAACAGGTGTTGCCAGCCACGGGTCAGGTAGTGCCGATAGCGCTCGGTACTGATGCCGACCTGGATATTGAAGCTGAGCAAACGCAGACGGCTGTCTGCGGGCAGGCCCGTCGATTCCAGATGATGCGTGTTGACCTGCGGTTCATGCAGGCCAACGACGCGTTCAGTACCCCAGCGGCGCATGGCAGGGGCCGCGCTTAGTTGGCGGCAGCCTTGTTAGCCGCTCGCTCTTTGTCGACCAGTTTGTCGGCCAGTTGCAGGGCTTGCTCGGCACCGCCGGCGGAACCTACGTCAAAGCGATACTTGCCGTTGACGATCATGGTTGGAACGCCAGAAATTTCATACTTCTTCGCCAGTTCTTTGGCCTGGACGATCTTGCCCTTGATGGCGAAGGAGTTGAAGGTGGCCAGGAACTTGTCCTTGTCGACGCCCTGAGTGGCCAGGAACTCAGCCATTTCTTGCGGATCGGTCAGGCGTTTGTGTTCTTTCTGGATCGCGTTGAAGACTGCTGCGTGAACCTTGTTCTCGACACCCATGGCTTCCAGGGTCAGGAACATCTGGCCGTGAGCGTCCCAAGGGCCGCCGAACATGGCTGGAATACGCACGAAGTTGACGTCGGACGGCAGTTTCTCAACCCACGGATTGATCACCGGCTCAAATGCGTAGCAGTGCGGGCAGCCATACCAGAACAGCTCCACGACTTCGATCTTGCCAGGTACCGCGACTGGAACAGGGTTGGTCAGTTCGACGTAAGGCGCCGCGGGTGCTTCGGCGGCCTGTACGTTCATGCCGAACAGGCTGGCAGCGACGAGTGCGGCGCTGATGATCAGATTACGCATGCTTTACTCCTGGACAATTTCGGTCGCCTCGCGCGACCTGTGTTCAGACAGGTCCTGGCGGGCTTGAGTTCTGTAGTGTAACGGCAGCGGCCACAAAAAAGGGCGGCCTAAGCCACCCTTTTTATACTTGCTGCGACGGATTAATAGAGCGTTAACGTTGCAGGAGATGTACGCCCCGCATAACGCCTGATTTGCCGGTCTTAGTGCAGGCCCTGAATGTAGCTGGACACCGCTGCGATGTCTTCGTCGCTCAGGCGTTTGGCAATGGTCTGCATGGTTTTGGTGTCGCCGTCGTTGTTGCGGCCACCTTCTTCCTTGCGGAAGTCGGTCAATTGCTTGGCAACGTATTGAGCGTGCTGGCCACCCAGGTGCGGGAAGCCGGCGGCTGCGTTACCCGCGCCATTCGGCGAGTGGCAGCCGGTGCAGGCTGGCAGGCCCTTGGCGAGGTCGCCGCCACGGAACAGTGCTTCACCGCGAGCCACGACTTTAGGGTCGGCGGCGCCAACGCTGCCTTTCTGGCTGGCGAAGTAGGCGGCGATATCGGCCAGGTCCTGATCGCTCAGGTTGGTCAGCAGGCCGGTCATTTCGAGTACCGTGCGTTTGCCGGACTTGATGTCGTGCAACTGCTTGTTCAGATAACGCTCGCCCTGACCTGCCAGTTTCGGAAAGTTAGGCGCCATGCTATTACCATCCGGGCCATGACAGGCGCCACAGACTGCGGCTTTCGCCTGGCCAGCTGTTGCATCACCTGCAGCATGTGCAATGCCGGAGATCCCCACGGTCAACAGCAGACTCACGATCAATTTGTTCATCAGCTAATCCAACTACGGCTAAGGGTTAAAGAGTTATGGGCCGGGTTTACTCGCTCATCCAGTGGATGATGGCTTGGTAATCCTCGGCACTGCAGTCCATGCACAAACCACGCGGCGGCATCGCCTTGAAACCCTGGGTCACGTGTTGCACCAGCGTCTCCATACCTTTCGCCAACCTCGGCGTCCAAGCTTCCTGATCGCCCTTTTGAGGCGCCATGGGTAGTTGGCCGGAATGACAGGCACCACAAACACGGTTGTACACAGCTTCCGGATCCTGTGTAGCCTGAGCGCTGTAAAGCGGCATCAAGACACCGGCAGCTAGCAGCCATTTCGTCATAAAACGACCTTTTCAGGGTAGAGAGCGTTCTGCGTTCTAATGCGCAATCAAGGTCAATCGCTCTCGTGAACTTCATCCTACGCTGGGACAAAGCGCACACAAAATCTGCGGCATTATATACTGGCGCTACTGAAACGGAAACGACACCGCTTGCCGCGTCCATTCCCGGCGCCGCCCACATCGGAAATCCCATGCAACTCAAGAACCCCATCCTCGGCCTGTGCCAACAGTCCACCTTCATGCTCAGCGCTGCCAAAGTCGACCAATGTCCGGACGACGAAGGCTTTGAAGTAGCCTTTGCCGGGCGTTCCAACGCCGGTAAATCCAGCGCGCTGAACACCCTGACTCACGCCAGCCTGGCGCGGACCTCGAAAACTCCGGGTCGCACGCAGTTGTTGAACTTCTTCAAGCTAGACGATGATCGGCGTCTGGTCGACCTGCCGGGCTACGGTTATGCAAAAGTACCCATTCCGCTGAAGCTGCACTGGCAGCGTCACCTGGAAGCTTATCTGGGTGGTCGCGAGAGTTTGAAAGGTCTGATTCTGATGATGGACATCCGTCATCCAATGACCGACTTCGACTTGCTGATGCTCGATTGGGCTGTCGCTGCTGGCATGCCGATGCACATTTTGCTGACCAAAGCGGACAAGCTGACCTACGGCGCGGCGAAAAACGTCCTGCTCAAGGTGCAGGCAGACATTCGTAAAGGCTGGGGCGATGCGATCAGCATCCAGTTGTTCTCGGCACCAAAACGCATGGGCCTGGAAGACGCCTACACTGTACTGGCAGGCTGGATGGAATTGGCGGACAAAGGC
Source organism: Pseudomonas nunensis (assembly GCF_024296925.1). NCBI lineage: Bacteria > Pseudomonadati > Pseudomonadota > Gammaproteobacteria > Pseudomonadales > Pseudomonadaceae > Pseudomonas > Pseudomonas nunensis. The sequence goes on along the minus strand of NZ_CP101125.1, from coordinate 6,138,260 downwards.
GCCGAGATTGCCCAGAGTGCTGAATAGGACTTTTCTGCAGGCAAAAAAAACCCCGGACTTCGTATGGGGAGGGGGAAGTTCCGGGGTTCAAGTTCCGGACCGTTAGGGCGGGGTCCAGATATCTGCCAACACTTAACACAACATAGGAGCATCGAAGGGCTTCACCAGCCATTCAGTAACTCTGAGTGGCGGTTCACGAGATTAGTTCAGAATTTTTTCAAATGCCTTTGGAATAACCCAGCGCATTTTTCGAACTAAGCGCCCTTCGTCCTTTTGCCGCGGCACTATGCCGCAGCAAAAGTCCCCTTTCAGACGGCTTAGTGAGCCTCGTCCCAGTTATTGCCTACCCCGACTTCGACCAGTAACGGCACGTCCAGCGTCACGGCGTTGCTCATGTGTGTGCGAATTTCTTCGCGCACTTGATCAACCAGGTCCTCGCGCACCTCAAGCACCAATTCATCGTGTACCTGCAGGATGACTTTGGCGTCCAGGCCTGACGACGTCAGCCAGTTATCCACAGCCACCATGGCTTTCTTGATGATGTCCGCCGCAGTGCCCTGCATCGGGGCGTTGATCGCAGTGCGCTCGGCACCTTTACGCAGGGCCGGGTTTTTCGCATTGATTTCTGGCAAGTACAGGCGACGACCGAAAATGGTTTCGACGAAGCCCTGCTCGGCCGCCTGGGTACGGGTGCGTTCCATGTAGGCCAGCACGCCGGGGTAGCGGGCGAAGTAACGGTCGATGTACGCCTGGGACTGCTTGCGGTCGACGCCGATCTGTTTGGCCAGGCCAAACGCGCTCATGCCGTAGATCAAGCCGAAGTTGATCGCCTTGGCGCTGCGACGCTGATCGGTAGTCACGTCCGTCAGCTCAACCCCGAAAACTTCGGCGGCGGTCGCTTTGTGCACATCCAGGTCGTTGCGGAAGGCATGCAGCAAGCCTTCATCCTTGGCCAGGTGCGCCATAATCCGCAGTTCGATCTGCGAGTAGTCCGCCGCCAGCAGTTTGTAGCCTTTTGGCGCCACGAACGCCTGGCGAATCCGCCGGCCTTCGGCGGTACGGATCGGAATGTTCTGCAGGTTTGGATCGCTGGAGGACAAGCGTCCGGTCGCCGCTACCGCCTGGTGATAAGAGGTGTGAATCCGCCCGGTGCGCGGGTTGATCTGCTCCGGCAAGCGATCGGTATAAGTGCTTTTCAGCTTGCTCATCGAGCGGTACTGCATCAGTACCTTGGGCAGCGTGAAATCCTGGTCAGCCAGTTCGGCCAACACGGCTTCGGCGGTCGAAGCCTGACCCTTGGCGGTTTTGCTCAGCACAGGCAGGCCGAGTTTTTCGTACAGGATCGCGCCCAATTGCTTCGGCGAGCCGAGGTTGAATTCTTCGCCGGCGATGGCATACGCCTCACGCTCCAGCTCGACCATTTTCTTGCCCAGCTCAACGCTCTGAATGCCCAGCAGCTCGGCATCCACCAGCGCGCCTTGGCGTTCGATCCGCGCCAGTACCGGCACCAATGGCATTTCGATTTCGCTCAAGACCTTGCTCAAGCTCGGAATAGCGTTGAGCTTTGCCTGCAAGGTTTGATGCAGGCGCAGGGTCACGTCGGCGTCTTCGGCGGCGTATGGCCCGGCCAGCTCCAGGGAAATCTGGTCGAAGGTCAGCTGCTTGGCGCCCTTGCCGGCGATGTCGGTAAACCCGGTGGTCGTGTGGTTCAGGTACTTGAGCGCCAGGCTGTCCATGTCGTGGCGGGTCGCGGTGGAGTCCAGCACGTAGGATTCGAGCATGGTGTCGAAGGCGATGCCTTGCACCGTGATGCCGCAGCTCTGATCGCCGCCGATGGCGCAGTTGGCCAGGATGTTCATGTCGAACTTGGCGTGCTGGCCGACCTTGAGCTTGCTCGGGTCTTCCAGAATCGGTTTCAGCGCCCGCAACACGGTGTCGCGATCCAACTGCTCCGGCACGCCCATGTAGGAGTGGGTCAGCGGGATGTAGGCGGCTTCGTTGGCTTGCACCGCGAACGACAGGCCCACCAGTTGCGCCTGTTGCGCATCGATACCGGTGGTTTCGGTATCGAAGGCGAAGAGTTTGGCGTCGTTCAGCTTCTGCAGCCAGACGTCGAAATCCGCCTGGGTAAGAATCGTCGTGTACTTGAGCTCAGCCGCGACGGCCGCTTCTTCAACCACTGGCGCGACGACTTCCTGGCCGGAACGCTTGGCATCGCGCTGGTTGTCTTCGAACCAGCTCTTGAATTCCAGCAGGGTGTAGAGCTCGGCGAGCTTGTCGTGATCCGGCTGGCCCATTTGCAGGTCATCGAGGCCGATATCCAGCGGCACGTCGATCTTGATGGTCGCGAGCTTGTAGGAGAGGAATGCCATCTCCTTGTGTTCTTCAAGCTTGGCCGGCAGGGTCTTGGCGCCGCGAATCGGCAGGGTCGGGACGATGTCGAGTTGCGCGTAGAGCTCGGTCAGGCCGCCGTTCACGCCTACCAACAGGCCGGAAGCGGTCTTCGGACCGATGCCCGGAACGCCCGGGATGTTGTCGGACGAATCGCCCATCAGCGCCAGATAATCGATGATCTGCTCGGGAGCGACGCCGAATTTCTCCTTCACGCCGTCCACGTCCAGCGCGCTACCGGTCATGGTATTGACCAAGGTAATGTGGCCGTCGACCAGTTGCGCCATGTCTTTGTCGCCGGTGGAGATCACCACCGGGCGGTCGGCGGCCGCGCTGCTGCGGGCCAGGGTGCCGATCACGTCATCGGCCTCGACGCCTTCGACGCACAACAACGGGAAGCCGAGGGCGATCACGCTCTGGTGCAGCGGCTCGATCTGCACGCGCATATCGTCAGGCATGCTCGGGCGGTTGGCCTTGTATTCGGCGTACATGTCATCGCGAAAGGTCCCACCCTTGGCGTCGAACACCACGGCGAACGGGCTGTCCGGGTACTGCTTGCGCAGACTCTTGAGCATGTTCAACACACCTTTGACCGCGCCGGTCGGCAGGCCTTTGGAAGTGGTCAGCGGTGGCAGGGCGTGAAAGGCCCGATACAGGTAAGAAGAACCGTCCACCAGGACGAGGGGGGCTTGGCTCATGAGCAGGATCAACCTTTTCGGCGGGTCCGGCGCTAGAATAGCGGGACCGTTGACGACAAAGGGACAAGGTTATCATGCGCACACTAAATCGCCTGTTGCTGGCTGGGTTGTTTGCAACCGTTCCATTGGCTGTCATGGCGGCGGATGACGCGCCGTCGGCGGAGCCGGAAGTCACCATTAACACGCACACGGAAGGCGACAAGGTCATTCAGGAATACAAGAAAGGCGGGTTTACTTACGCAATCAAGGTCACGCCGAAGGTTGGGCCTCCGTATTTCCTGGTGCGCGCGGACGGGACCGATGCGAATTACATCCGCTCGGATCAGCCGGATATGCTGATTCCTGCGTGGGAAATCTTTACCTGGAAGTAGTTTCTTAACTTTAATCGGCGCCGCTTTAATAGCGGCGCCCGAACTGAGCAGTTTTTAACCATGTCTGTGTTTACCCCCCTGGCTCGGCCCGAGCTGGAAACCTTTCTCGCCCCATACGGGCTCGGCCGCCTGCTCGATTTCCAGGGGATTGCCGCCGGTAGCGAAAATACCAATTTCTTTATCAGCCTGGAGCAGGGCGAATTTGTCCTGACCCTGGTTGAGCGCGGTCCGGTTCAGGAAATGCCGTTCTTCATCGAACTGCTCGACGTATTGCATGAAGCCGACCTGCCGGTGCCCTACGCGCTGCGCACCACCGACGGCGTGGCCTTGCGCGAGCTGGCCGGCAAACCGGCGCTGCTGCAGCCACGCCTGGCGGGCAAGCACATCAAGGAAGCCAACGCCCAGCATTGCTCCCAGGTGGGCGAGTTGCTCGGCCATCTGCATTTGGCGACCCAGGACAACATGATCAAGCGCAAGACTGATCGCGGGCTGGACTGGATGCTGGAGGAGGGCACGCAATTACTCTCGCACCTGAATGCCGAGCAAAGCGATCTGCTGCAACGGGCGCTGGAAGAAATCACACAGCAGAAGACGAAAATTCTGGCGCTGCCGCGAGCCAACATCCACGCCGACCTCTTCCGCGATAACGCGATGTTCGAAGGTACGCACCTGACCGGGTTGATCGACTTCTACAACGCCTGCTCAGGGCCGATGTTGTACGACGTGGCGATTGCCTTGAATGACTGGTGTTCGGACGAAGCAGGCTTGATCGATGGGCCGCGAGCGCGGGCCTTGTTGGGCGCGTATGCGGCGCTGCGGCCGTTCACCGCTGCCGAGGCCGAGTTGTGGCCGACCATGCTGCGGGTGGCGTGTGTGCGGTTCTGGTTGTCGCGGTTGATTGCGGCGGAGTCTTTCGCCGGGCAGGACGTGTTGATTCACGATCCGATGGAGTTCCAGCAGCGCCTGGCGCAGCGGCAGAAGGTCAGCACGCCGTTGCCTTTCGCCCTTTAAATTGTGGCGAGGGGGCTTGCCCCCGTTGGAGTGCGAAGCGCTCCCATGCGATTTATTGGCCGGCCAATTGGGGGGCTGCTTCGCAGCCCAACGGGGGCAAGCCCCCTCGCCACAGGTTTTGCGTGTTGGTTACAACGACTCCAGACACCCCGCCAAATCATTCCCCAGCTTTTCCAACACCTGCTCATACCCTTGAGTAGTCGCCGGGGTGTACCCGCCCAGTGCATCCAGCTCCGCCAGTTTCACCGGCAGGCCGGCCACCAGGGTTTCCGCCAGGCGCGGACGTAGCGGTGGTTCGCTGAACACACAGGTCTTGCCGACTTCCTGCAAGCGCGTGCGCATCGCCGCGACATGTTGCGCGCCGGGCTGCACTTCGGCCGCGACGCTGAAGACGCCTGTGTGCTTCAGGCCGTAGGCGTCTTCGAAGTAGTCGAACGCTTCGTGGAACACGAAATAAGGTTTACCCGCAACGCTCGCCAAGCGAGCCTTCAAACGCAGGTCCAAGGCATCCAGACGTTCATCGAATGCCTTGAGGTTGCTCTGATAGCGCGCCGCGTTGTCAGGGTCGGCAGCACTCAGGTCTGCGACCATTTTCGTGGCGATGACCCGAGCGTTGATCGGCGACAGCCACAAATGCGCGTCCAAAGTGCCAGGGCGGTGATCATGGTCATGTTCGTCGGCATCTTCGGCATGCGACTGACTATCTTCGGCGAAATGGCGCAGTTTCATCCCTGGCAAATCCTGTACGGCCACGGTAGGCAGCGTACGGCCTTTCAGCACGCGGGGCAGGAAACCTTCCATGTCCGGGCCGATCCAGTACACCAGATCCACCGACTGCACCTTCCGTACGTCGGACGGGCGCAGCGCATAGTTATGCGGCGAAGCACCCGGTGGCAGCAACACTTCCGGAATCGCCACGCCGTCCTGCACAGCAGCGGCGATCAGCTGTAGCGGCTTGATGCTGGTGAGCACTTTGACTTCGGCGTGGGCTGATCCGATCAGCAGGAAACTTGCGACAAATGCGACAAAGATAGAAAAAAGTCGGGACACGATGACCACTCGAAGAGGCGAGAACGGGTAACATAATAACGTCTCTCACAAAACTCGTCGCCGCTCATGCCTAAAACACCGATTGCCAGCCGTCCCCACGACCACTCCCATTGCGTACATAGCGCATTGTCAGAGGCCGATGCCCTGTGCGCACGTCAAGGCCTGCGCCTGACCGCCTTGCGCCGGCGGGTGCTGGAACTGGTGTGGCAAAGCCATAAACCGCTGGGTGCCTACGACATTCTGGCGGTACTCAGCGAGCAGGATGGTCGCCGCGCCGCGCCGCCGACCGTGTACCGCGCGCTGGATTTCCTGCTGGAAAACGGCCTGGTGCATCGCATCTCCTCGCTGAACGCCTTCGTTGGCTGCAACCACCCGGAACACGCCCACCAGGGCCAGTTCCTGATCTGCCGCGAATGCCACGCCGCCATCGAGCTGGAACAAAAATCCATCAGCGACGCGATCGTGATCAGCGCCAAGGATGTCGGATTTATCGTGGAAGCCCAGACCGTTGAAGTGGTCGGGCTCTGCTCGGGTTGCCAGGGGGCTTGATGAGCAACGCGCTGATCCGTCTTGAACAGGTTGCCGTCACGTTTGCCGGGCAAAGCGTGTTGGAGAACATCGACCTGAGCGTCGAGCCGGGGCAAATCGTCACCCTGATCGGCCCCAACGGGGCTGGCAAAACCACGCTGGTGCGCGCCGTGCTCGGCCTGTTGAAGCCGGACAGCGGCAGTGTCTGGCGCAAGCCGAAGCTGCGCGTTGGTTACATGCCGCAAAAACTCCACGTCGATCCGACTCTGCCGCTGTCAGTGCTGCGCTTCTTGCGTCTGGTGCCGGGCGTGGACCGTGCGCGGGCCCTGGCGGCGCTCAAGGAAGTCGGTGCCGAGCAGGTGATCGACAGCCCGGTGCAAAGTGTTTCCGGTGGCGAAATGCAGCGTGTGCTGCTGGCCCGGGCACTGCTGCGCGAGCCGGAATTGCTGGTGCTCGACGAGCCGGTGCAAGGCGTCGATGTGGCCGGCCAGGCCGAGTTGTACAGCCTGATCACACGCCTGCGGGACCGTCACGGTTGCGGCGTGTTGATGGTTTCCCACGATCTGCACCTGGTGATGAGCACCACCGACCAGGTGGTTTGCCTGAATCGCCACGTTTGCTGCTCCGGGCACCCGGAACACGTCAGCGGCGATCCGGCGTTCGTCGAGCTGTTCGGCAAGAACGCACAAAGCCTGGCGATTTATCACCACCATCATGACCACGCCCATGACCTGCATGGTTCAGTGGTCAGCGCGGCCCCGTCGGCCAAACCTCACGTTCACGGAGATAGCTGCAAGCATGGCTGATTTTCTGCTCTACGCCCTGCTTGCAGGTCTGGCCCTGGCGCTGGTCGCGGGCCCTCTGGGTTCATTCGTGGTCTGGCGCCGCATGGCGTATTTCGGCGACACCTTGTCCCATGCTGCGCTGCTGGGCGTGGCCCTGGGCTTTCTGCTGGATGTCAGCCCCACGGTCGCCGTCACGGTCGGCTGCCTGCTGCTGGCGGTGTTGCTGGTGACTTTGCAGCAGCGCCAACCGCTGGCGTCCGACACGCTTTTGGGAATTCTCGCACCTAGCACGCTCTCGCTGGGCCTGGTGGTACTAAGCTTCATGCATGAAGTGCGGATCGACCTGATGGCCTATCTGTTCGGTGACCTGCTGGCGATCAGCCCGACCGATCTGGCCTGGATCCTCGGCGGCAGCGCCGCGGTGCTGGCGTTGCTTGTGACGTTGTGGCGGCCATTGCTGGCGATCACCGTGCACGAAGAATTGGCCACGGTGGAAGGCTTGCCAGTAGCGGCGTTACGCCTGACCCTGATGCTACTGATCGCCGTGGTGATCGCCGTGGCGATGAAAATCGTCGGTGTGTTGCTGATTACTTCGCTGTTAATTATTCCGGCGGCTGCGGCACAACGTCACGCCCGCTCGCCGGAGCAGATGGCACTGGGCGCGAGCCTGCTGGGCATGCTCGCGGTGTGTGGCGGGCTGGCGTTGTCATGGTTCAAGGACACCCCGGCGGGCCCGTCGATTGTGGTGACGGCCGCCGCGCTGTTTCTGCTGAGTTTTGTCCTGCCCCGTCGAGGGGTGTAGACTTGCTCGTTTTTTGCGCAAATAGAGAGTCGCAGGAATGAAGCCGTTCGCCTCCCGTTATCTGCTCCTTGTCGCATTTTCACTGCTGCTCGGCGCTTGCCAAAGTACGCCACCGGCGGCCCCCGAGGTCCCCGATGCGCGGGCTGCGGCCATCGCACAACTGGAACAAAACCTGGCCAGCAGCGAGCTGGCCACTGCCGAAGATCAATTGGCAACCTTGCAGGCTGAGTCGCCCAACGACCCATCCCTTGTGCAATACCAGCGTCAACTGGCCGAAGCCTATCTGCAACGCAGCCAGATCGTGCTGCAGAAAGGCGATGTGAATGCCGCCGCAACTGCGTTGAGCCGCGCCCGGGCATTGATGCCCAAGGCTCCGGCGCTGACCGGTGGGGTCAACAACGCCATCGTCAATGCACGTAAGGCTGAGCTGGATAAAGCCGAAGCGGCGCTAATGGCGGCCGAAGCCAGGCCGAAGGCGAAGTTGATCGACCCAACGGCTGAAAGCACCACGATTGCGCTGAACATCAACGATATGGGCAAACTTCGCAAACAACTGGATGCCATCGCCACGGATGTGGTGAATTATCAGTGTGAAGTCAGCCTGCAGGTACCGCGTACCCAGGATTACCCTTGGCTGGCCACGTTGCTGACCAAACGGGTGAAGAAGCTCGATTCGGAGTTTGACCTGACGCTGGAAAAACATATTCTGCGCAACATTCCGGCGCAGATGATTTTGAGTCCGCGTAAGCCATAAAAAGCTTCGCGGGCAAGCCTCGCTCCTACAGGTTCGCGTTGTTCACGATATTGGCGAACGACACATATCCTGTAGGAGCGAGGCTTGCCCGCGAAGGCGTCCTCATTAGAGATACAAACCTTTAGGCCGGAATCGCCTTGGCCTTAGGCTCCCGATCCCAAACCCGATGCTGCCCAATCGCGGCAAAGAACGCCTTGAACAACTTGGCATCAGCGCCAACGATCAACCCCGCATCCGCCTCCAGTTTCAACACGTCCAGCAACTGCTTGGCTTCGCCATGCAACGCGATTGCCTTGAGGTGCTTGTACGCCTCCAGCACGTAATGCAGCGCCACGCCATCGGTGCTCAACGACTTGATCGACGCCGCGCCGCCCGGCACAAACACCGCATCGAACGCCACGGACGGCAAGCCTTCCATCGACGCATCCACTGGCAGTGACTTGCCATCAGCCGTCGTGACCGGTGCAGACGTCGGGCCGAGCAATTTCGCGTGCGCACCCTCGGCCGCCAATGCTTTCTTCAGCGCGTCAATCGCCGCACCATCGACGCCGTTGGCAGCAAGAATCGCCACTTTGCGCGTCTTGATGTTTTCTGGCAGCAAATTGGCCTGACTCAGCGCCGGAGAGTGATCCAGCGAGGTTTTGCGCACCTCGACCGTGCCGGCTTTCGGCGCTGGCAGACCCAGGTTCTGCGCGACGCGCTTGGCCAGTTCCAGGTCGATATTGGCGAGGATTTCATTGACCTGCCGCTCGCGAATCCACAACCGCTCAACCTTGCCCAGCTCAAAGCTGTAGGCGGCGATGATGTGTTCCTGCTCGTGCTTGCTCATGCTCTTGAAGAACAACCGCGCCTGCGAGAAGTGGTCGCCAAAAGACTCGCTGCGCTGACGGATCTTGTTCGCGTCGATGCGCTCCGGGTACGTCTCGAAACCACCGTCCTGCGCTGCTGGTGGTGTTTCTTTCGGCCAGCCGCCGTCAATCGAGTTCGGCTCGTAGGACGCGCGACCCTTGTCGATGGTGGTGCGGTGCAACGCATCGCGCTGGCCGTTGTGGAACGGTGCGACCGGACGGTTGATCGGGATTTCGTGGAAATTCGGCCCGCCGAGTCGGCTGATCTGCGTATCGGTGTAGGAAAACAACCGGCCTTGCAGCAGCGGATCGTTGGAGAAGTCGATCCCCGGCACGATGTGCCCCGGGCAAAACGCGACTTGCTCGGTTTCAGCGAAGAAGTTGTCCGGGTTGCGGTTCAGCACCATTTTGCCCAGCGGCGTGATCGGAACGATTTCTTCCGGGATCAGCTTGGTCGGGTCGAGGATGTCGAAGTCAAAGCTGTGCTCGTTCTCTTCCTCGATGACTTGTACGCCCAGTTCCCACTCCGGGTAGTCACCGGTTTCGATGGCTTCCCAGAGGTCGCGACGGTGGTAGTCAGTGTCTTTACCGGCGAGCTTCTGCGCCTCATCCCACACCAGCGAGCAAGTGCCGGCGGTAGGGCGCCAGTGGAATTTGACGAAGCGTGATTTGCCTTCGGCATTCACCAGGCGGAACGTGTGCACGCCAAAACCCTGCATGCTGCGCAGGCTTTTCGGGATCGCCCGGTCAGACATGGCCCAGATCACCATGTGCGCGGATTCGGGTTGCAGCGAGACGAAGTCCCAGAACGTGTCATGGGCCGAGCCACCGGTAGGAATCTCGTTGTGCGGCTCGGGTTTCACTGCGTGGACGAAATCGGGAAACTTGATCGCGTCCTGAATGAAAAACACCGGCATGTTGTTGCCCACCAGGTCGAAGTTGCCTTCGTCGGTGAAGAACTTCACGGCGAAACCTCGTACGTCGCGCACGGTATCGCCTGACCCGCGTGGGCCTTGCACCGTGGAAAAGCGCACGAAGACCGGGGTTTTCTGTCCCGGGTCTTGTAGGAATCCGGCCTTGGTCAGGACCGAATGGTTTTCGTAGGTCTGGAAGAAACCATGGGCGCCGGTGCCACGGGCGTGGACGATGCGCTCTGGAATGCGTTCATGGTCAAAATGCGTGATCTTTTCACGCATGATGAAGTCTTCCAGCAGCGACGGCCCGCGGGCGCCGACCTTCAGGCTGTTTTGGTTATCCGAGACCTTCACGCCCTGGTTGGTGCGCAGGGCTTGCCCGGTCGCGTCAGAGCGGAATGTTTCCAGGCTTTCGAGCTTGGTGTTTGTGTTGCCACGGTCCAGGGTATCGGTCCCGGCCAGGGCGCTTTTTGGGGTGGCAGGCTTTTTAGTACTCATCAGTCGTAAACTCCTCGTTCGATTCCCGCCGTAGCCAGGACTCTTGTGCATTCCCCAGGCACGGCACCAGGGGCGTTTTCGAGTTGCCTTATTAGTGACTGATGACGTTTTTAGCCGTTCCTTTTTTCTGACCTTTGATCGCGTTATTGCCAAATCGAAGGTTGAATGCGGAATAAATGCTAATAACCTCTATACGGACAGGCTAAAATGCGCGCCCGGCTAACCGCTGATCCTTTTCCAACGCGCCCCACAAGGTTCGCTACGTGATCGAGTTTCAAAACGTCCATAAGACTTACCGCGTCGCCGGTAAGGATATTCCCGCCCTGCATCCGACCAGTCTGACGATTGAGAACGGTCAGGTCTTCGGTCTGATCGGCCATTCTGGCGCGGGAAAAAGTACCCTGCTGCGTCTGATCAATCGCCTGGAGAATTCCAGTGGCGGCAAGATCTTCGTCGATGGCGAAGAAGTCACCGCGCTGGATGCCAACAGCCTGCGGCGTTTCCGTCAGCAGGTCGGGATGATCTTCCAGCACTTCAATCTGCTGGCGTCCAAGACCGTGGCCGACAACGTCGCGCTGCCGCTGACGCTGGCCGGTGAACTGTCCCGCAGCGAGATCGACCAGCGTGTGGCCGAGTTGCTGAAGCGCGTTGGTTTGTCCGACCACGCCAAGAAGTACCCGGCGCAATTGTCCGGCGGCCAGAAGCAGCGCGTCGGCATTGCCCGGGCCCTGGCGACCAAGCCGAAAATCCTGCTGTGCGACGAAGCTACCAGCGCTCTCGACCCACAGACCACGGCGTCGGTCCTGCAATTGCTGGCCGAGATCAACCGTGAGCTGAAACTGACTATCGTATTGATCACCCACGAGATGGACGTGATCCGTCGAGTCTGCGACCAGGTAGCGGTGATGGATGCCGGCGTGATCGTCGAGCAAGGTTCGGTGGCCGAGGTGTTCCTGCACCCCAAGCACCCGACCACCAAACGCTTCGTGCAAGAAGACGAGCAGATCGACGAAAGCGAACAGCGTGACGACTTTGCCCACGTACCGGGCCGCATTGTGCGTCTGACGTTCCAGGGCCAGGCGACCTACGCGCCATTGCTGGGTACCGTCGCTCGGGAAACCGGTGTGGACTACAGCATCCTGGCCGGTCGTATCGATCGCATCAAAGACGTCCCTTACGGGCAACTGACCCTGGCCGTCACCGGCGGTGACATGGAAGCGGCGTTCGGCCTCTTCACCGCGGCTGACGTTCACATGGAGGTGCTGCGCTAATGGATGCCTTCATGAGTTTCTTCGCCAATATCGACTGGTTCGAAATCTGGCTGGCCACCGGCGACACAATGCTGATGCTCGGCGGTTCGCTGTTGTTCACGATTTTGCTTGGCCTGCCGCTGGGCGTGTTGCTGTTCCTGTGCAGCCCACGGCAGTTGCTGGAATCCAGAGGTGTCTACGCCGTGCTGTCGCTGGTGGTGAACATCCTGCGTTCGCTGCCCTTCATTATCCTGTTGATCGTGATGATCCCCTTCACCGTGCTGATCACCGGCACCTCGCTGGGCGTTGCGGGCGCGATTCCACCGCTGGTGGTGGGCGCCACGCCGTTCTTCGGGCGACTGGTGGAAACCGCCCTGCGTGAAGTGGATCGCGGCATCATTGAAGCGACCCAGGCCATGGGCGCGACGACCAAGCAGATCATCATGAACGCCCTGCTGCCAGAAGCCCGTCCGGGCATTTACGCGGCGATTACGGTGACGGCTATTACACTGGTGTCCTACACGGCGATGGCCGGTGTGGTCGGCGCCGGTGGTCTGGGCGACCTTGCGATCCGTTTCGGCTACCAGCGTTTCCAGACCGATGTGATGATCGTCACCGTGGTGCTGTTGCTGGTGCTGGTGCAAGTGCTGCAAATGGTTGGCGACAAGCTGGTCGTGCATTTCTCCAGGAAATAAACAGTTCTCGTAAACATGAAATGAGCCGGCCATTCGCTGGCAGGCGCCAAACGCGCGCCTCACAAGGAGTTAGCTGAATGAAAAAACTACTCGTCGCATTGGCTGCCGTAGCCGCATTTTCCGCCCACGCCGATGAAACCCTGACCGTTGCGGCCACTCCGGTTCCGCACGCGGAGATTCTGGAGTTCGTGAAGCCGGCCCTGGCCAAAGAAGGCGTGAACCTGCAGGTCAAGGTGTTCACCGACTACATCCAGCCGAACGTGCAGGTTGCCGAGAAACGCCTGGACGCCAACTTCTTCCAGCACCAGCCGTACCTGGATGAGTTCAACAAGGCCAAGGGCACCAATCTGGTTGCCGTTGCCGGTGTGCACCTGGAACCGCTGGGCGCTTACTCCAGCAAGTACAAAGCACTGACCGAACTGCCAGGCGGCGCCAACGTGGTGATCCCGAACGACGCCACCAACGGCGGCCGTGCGCTGTTGCTGCTGGCGAAGGCTGGCCTGATCAAGTTGAAGGATTCGAACAACATTCTCTCGACCACCAAAGACATCACCGAGAATGCCAAGGACCTGAAATTCCGTGAACTGGAAGCCGCGACCATCCCGCGTGTGCTGACCCAGGTCGACCTGGCGTTGATCAACACCAACTACGCGCTGGAAGCCAAGCTTGATCCGTCCAAGGATGCGCTGGTCATCGAAGGCAACGACTCGCCTTACGTGAACATCCTCGTGGCCCGTCCGGACGACAAGGACAGCGAAGCGATGAAGAAACTGGTTGCTGCGTTGCACAGCCCGGAAGTGAAAGCGTTCATTCTCGAGAAGTACAAAGGCGCGGTATTGCCGGCGTTCTGATGTTCAAGGGGACGCAGAGCGTCCCTGGCTGCATTCCCACGCAGAGCGTGGGAACGATAGGGGCGCATTTGATGCGCCCCTTTTTTTGTGCCTGAAACACCGACCCCTGTGGGAGCGGGCTTGCTCGCGAATACGGTGTGTCAGCCACCATAGATGTCGACTGAAACGCCGCTTTCGCGAGCAAGCCCGCTCCCACAGGAGGGCTGTGTAAAGCCTAATTAGTTGCGCTTGAGCATCACCGGCAACTGCGCCACCAGTTTCACGTTGTTCAACGGTGCGCGAATAAACCCGCGCTGGGTGCCGTCCGGCCCGATCACCGCGAGGTTGCCGCTGTGATCCACCGTGTAGTTCGGCTTGCTGGTGTCCGCCGGAATAAACGGAATACTCACCGCGTTCGCCAATTTCTGGATGTCATCCACCGAAGACGCAGTTAAACCCTGGAACTGCGGATCGAAGTAACCCAGGTACTGCTTGAGCTGCTTGGGCGTATCGCGGTTCGGGTCGACGCTGACCAGGATGACCTGCAACTTGGCCGCTGCTTCTGGCGGCAGTTCACTTTTGATCTGACGCAACTGGGCGAGGGTGGTCGGGCAGATATCCGGGCAGAAGGTGTAGCCGAAGAACAGCAGGCTCCACTTGTCTTTCAGCTGGTTGACTGTCACCGGCTTGCCGTCCTGGTCGGTCATCGTCACGTCCGGCAGGTTACGGCTTTGCGGCAGCAGGATGATCCCTGCGTCGATCAATGCCGTCGGGTCACCCTGGCCTTTGCCGGACAGCACCTTGTTGACGGTCAGGCCCAAAACCAGCGCGATCAGGGCGACGAGGATGAAGACGGTTTTCTGAGTTCGAGTCATAGGTTCAACAGTAAGTAGTGGTCTACGAGCAGGGCGATAAACAGCAGGAACAAGTACCAGATAGAGTACTTGAAGGTGTTGATCGCCGCGTGCGGCCGAGTGCCACGGTACAGCACCACGGCCCATTGCAGAAACCTCGCGCCCAGTCCGAGGGCGCAAACCAGGTAGAGCACACCGCTCATGTGAATCACGAACGGCATCAGGCTGACCGCCAGCAGCGCGAAGGTATAAAGCAGGATATGCACTTTGGTGTAGTGCTCGCCATGGGTCACGGGCAACATCGGAATGTCAGCCTTGGCGTATTCCTCCTTGCGGTGAATGGCCAGGGCCCAGAAGTGTGGCGGGGTCCAGGCGAAGATAATCAGTACCAGCAGCAACGGTTCGGCGCCGATATGCCCGGTCGCCGCAGTCCAGCCGAGCAGTGGCGGAGCTGCGCCGGCCAGCCCGCCGATGACGATGTTCTGCGGCGTTGCACGTTTGAGGAAACCGGTGTAGACCACCGCGTAGCCGAGCAGCGAGGCGAGGGTCAGCCAAGCGGTCAGCGGATTAGTGAAGGCCAGCAGGAAAGCTTGCCCCAGCACCGCCAGCACCAAGGCAAACGTCAGCGCCGCTGCTGGCGACACCCGGCCTTCAGCCAGTGGCCGCTTGTGGGTTCGGGCCATGACCGCATCGATGCGCCGGTCCACCACATGATTGACCGCCGCTGCGCCCCCGGCACACAGCGCGATCCCAAGATTGCCGAATATCAGCACCGTCCACGGCACCCCGGCGCGGGTCGCGAGGAACATGCCCACCAAGGAGGTGATGAGCATCAGCACCACCACTTTGGGCTTGGTCAGTTCCAGATAGTCCCGCCAGATCGCCTGACTGTGACGTTCGCCGATCAGAATCGCCATGGCATCTCTCCTTTTATTGTTATGGGCCCGGCTGAATGTTTACGCGGGCTGAAGCGCCAGCGTGCAGGAGCTTGTTGCTTGACCCGAACCAGACTGGTCCGCGCGTGATAATTGACCAGCACCATCGTCAGTAACAGCGCCGCACCGCCCGCATTGTGGGCGACGGCGATGGGCAGCGGCAGGTGAAACAGTACGTTGCTGATGCCCAGGGTGATTTGTGCGCCGAGGGCGATCAGCACCAGGCCAGCCAGGCGCGTCATGCCGACCACTTTCAGTTGCCAGGCCAGGCCGAGCAGCACCAGCGTCACCAGCAAGGCGCCGATGCGGTGGGTCAGGTGAATCGCGGTGCGAGCATCGCTGTCCAGTTGCCCTCCGAGGTAATTCGGGCCGATGTGTTGGGTCAGGTGAAAACCGTTGGCGAAATCAGCCGGAGGCAGCCATTGACCGTGGCAGGTCGGGAAGTCGATGCACGCCACCGCCGCGTAGTTGGAACTGACCCAGCCACCGAGGGCGATTTGCAGGATCACCAGCAGCAATCCGGCGGTTGCCCAGTACTGCAAACGCTTTGGCACCGTCAGCGCCGGCAATACTCCAGACAGCCGCAGCGTCAGCAAAAACAACAGGCTCAAGGTCGCAAAGCCGCCGAGCAAATGTCCTGTCACCACCTGCGGCCAGAGCTTGAGCGTCACCGTCCACATGCCAAACGCCGCTTGGGCGAACACCACGCCGAGCAGAAATAGTGGCAATTTCACCGGTTGCCCCGGATGCCGACGGTGCACCCAGGCGCGACCGGCCAGTACCGAAATCAACAGCCCCAGGGTGCCGGCGAAGTAGCGGTGGATCATCTCGTTCCAGCCCTTGTGGGCCACCACTGGCGTATCGGGGAAATGCAGTTCGGCATGGGCCAGCTGTGCTTCGCTTTTCGGCACGCTGATAAAGCCATAGCAACCCGGCCAGTCCGGGCAGCCGAGGCCGGCGTGGGTCAGGCGGGTGTAGGCGCCGAGCAACACCACAATCAGTGCCAGCAAGGTGGCAAACAGCGCGAGGCGAAATCCAGGTTTGGCCATGACGATGCCCTTATCCGATGTTCGACAGTTTCAGCAGATGACGCAGATCGTTCAGCAGGTCCTTGCCCTTGACCGTCGGGTCGTAGCGCAGCACCAGATTGCCGTGTGGGTCGATGATCCATAGCTGCGGCGCAGTCTTGTCGCCCGTGGTCTTACTGAACGTGGTCAGGTCCATCGGGTAGCGTTGCAGTTGCGGATACTCGCGGGTCAGCTTGGCTTCGTAATCGCTGCTCAGCGGTTGCGCGGCAGCCAGTGCATGACTGGCGCGGGAGGCATCGCGGCCGAGGCCGATCTGGATTTGCCGCGCCAGATACACCAATTGCTGGCAGTCCACCGAGCAATCCTTGGGCGCGGTCACCAGCATCTGCCAGCGGTCTTCTTGCGCCTGCACGCCGAGGTCAGCGCGGGTCTGGCCGTTGCCGATCAGTTCGCCGTGATAGCTGCGGCCCTCTGGTACCCAGAAATTCAGCTTGTACATGCCGGTGGCGAGGATCATCGGACCCACCACGCCCAGCACAATCAGCAGCAGTTGCAGGCGACCCTTGCGCCGACTCGCCGGCGGTTTCGTCTCAGACATGCTGGGTGGATTCATGGCCGCTCCCATGGTGTTTCTCCTTTGCGTTGTGCCAGCCGAGATAGATAAAAAGGCCGAGCAGGGCGATCGCCATGGCGAACCACTGCACGGCATAAGCGATGTGTTTTTCCGGCCCCATGGCCACCACCGGCCAATCGGCCTGGTAGGACGCAGGCCCGGATTCTTCACGTACTTCGTAGGCGAAGCCTTCGCGGTTCAGTGCGGTCCAGAGCTTGGCCGGCTCAATGGCGGTCACCAGTTGCGGCCAAGTGGTGGTGCTCGGATCGGCGTGCAATTGGAAGGTTGTACCGGGGGAAACGTAGACCCACGCGTCGAGGCTCAAGGCTTCGGCGGGTGTCTTGAATTGCGGCGGGGTGCGCCGGTCCGGCCACGGCAGCCAGCCGCGATTGACCAGCAGCCAGAGCCCGGTCGCCTGATCGTGGAACGGTTGCAGCAACTCGACCCCGACCTTGCCGTCGCGCTGGCGGTTGTCCAGCAACAAGCTGTGCTCGGCGTCGAACTGACCGTGCAGGCGCACCCGGCGAAAGGCTGGATCTTGTGTGTTCAGCAGCTCGGAACTGGCCATCGGTTCGGCCGCCCGGCGCTCGGCGTAGCTTTGCAGCAGCGCGCTTTTCTCTGCGCCCCGGCTCAACTGCCAGAACCCGAGTGACACCAGCAGCGGCAACAGCAGCGCGACTACAATCGTCGGCACGATGCCCGGCCGGAAGCGCTTCATGACAGCGCCAGAAAGTCGGTGATCGCGATAGCTATACTCAAATGCATCGCCTTTCCCCCGGAGTCTCACCATGCTCAAAGCAGCCATCGTCCTGATGCTGATTGCCACGGTTGTCAGCCTGTTCAGCGGCCTGTTTTTTCTGGTCAAGGACGACAGCAGCTCGAACCGCCTCGTCATTGCCTTGAGCATTCGTGTTGCCTTGGCCGCCATCACCGTCGGCTTGATCGCCTGGGGCTTTTTCAGCGGCCAACTGGTTTCTCACGCGCCGTGGTAACGCCTCACAGCACGTAGACGAAAACGAACAGCCCGATCCACACCACATCGACGAAGTGCCAGTACCAACTCGCCGCTTCGAAGCCGAACTGGTGCTCGTTATCAAAGTGCCCGCGCATGACCCGCATCAGCATCACGAACAGGATGATGGTGCCGATGGTGACGTGGGCGCCGTGGAAACCGGTGAGCATGAAGAACGTCGCGCCGTAGATGCCCGAACCGAGGGTCAGCCCCAGTTCGTGGTAGGCGTGCATGTACTCCTCGGCCTGCAGGGCGAGGAAGCCGCAGCCCAGCAACACGGTGATCGCCAGCCAGATTTTCAGTGCACCGCGATGGCCCTTTTTCAGCGAATGGTGGGCGATGGTCACGGTGACGCTGGAGCTGACCAGCAAAATGGTGTTGATCAGCGGCAGGCCCCAGGGGCTGATGACTTCCTTGGGCGGTGGGAACAATTTCGGGTCCGGGGTGTGCAGCAGCGGCCAGGTGAACTGGAAGTTCGGCCACAGCATATGAGCGATGCCTTTCGGGCCTTCGCCCCCCAGCGCCGGGCCGGAAATGTGCCGCACGTAAAACAGCGCGCCGAAGAAGGCGATGAAGAACATCACTTCGGAGAAGATGAACCAGCTCATGCCCCAGCGAAACGAGCGGTCCATTTGCGCGCTGTACAAGCCGCCGCGACTTTCCTTGATCACTGTGCCGAACCAGCCGAACAGCATGTAAGCCAGCAGCAGGCCGCCGACGAAAAAGATCAGCGGGCCGTGGGATTCCGGCCGCGCTGCCTTCAGGTCGTTGAACCAGGTCGCCAGACCGAACACGGTGACGAACATGCCGACCGTGGCGATGATCGGCCATTTGCTCTGGGCCGGTACGAAATAGTGTTCATGAGTTGCCATTTATTGTTCTCCTTATCGGGCACGCTTAACGCCTAGCCGCCGGTGCTTGCAGCAACAGCCACGGGCGGATGACGTGCGGTGATATCGAACAGCGTGTAAGACAGCGTCAGGTGCTTCACTTCCTTGGGCATGTCACGGTCAACGATGAAACGTACCGGCATCTCGATCCGTTGACCGGGCTGCAGCACTTGCTGGGTAAAGCAGAAACATTCGGTCTTGTGGAAATACGCCGCCGCTTCGCTGGGCGCGATACTCGGCACGGCTTGTGCGCTCATCGGGTGATCGGTGGGGTTGTACGCGACGAAAATCATCTCGTTCACCGCCCCCGGATGCGCTGTCAGCTCATTCCCCTTGGGGTAGAACTCCCAGACCATGTCGGCGTTGTTCATCGACAGAAACTGCACACGCACCTGGCGTGAGGTATCGACCACTTGCTCGCCTTCGTACTGCCCGGAGGTTTTGCCGTTGATGCCGAACGCCTTGCACATCACGTCGTAGATCGGCACCAGGGCAAACCCGAAGACAAACATGGCGACCACCACCAGCAGCAGGCGCGTGACAAGCTTCTTCAGCGAAATGGAATCAGCCATGATTTCTACCCCCACCGCTTAACCCTGTGGCGAGGGGGTTTACCCCCGTTCGGCTGCGCAGCAGTCGTAAAATCAGCGATTGCGATCTGCCTGATACACCCCGGTCACAGGTTTTGGGGCCGCTTCGCGACCCAACGGGGGTAAACCCCCTCGCCACAAAGGCTTGGCCTGCTCCCACACAGGGCTGGGTGTTCATTTCACTTCCGGCGGCGTGGTAAAGGTGTGATACGGCGCCGGTGACGGCACGCTCCACTCCAGGCCTTCGGCACCATCCCACGGTTTGGCCGGTGCAGGCGGGCCGCCGCGGATGGTCTTGATCACGATGAACAGGAAGAACAGCTGCGTGGTGCCGAACATGAACGCACCAATCGACGACACCATGTTGAAGTCGGCGAATTGCAGGTTGTAGTCCGGAATCCGTCGCGGCATGCCCGCCAGCCCCACGAAGTGCATCGGAAAGAAGGTCAGGTTCATGCCTACGAACGACAGCCAGAAATGCAGCTTGCCGAGGGTTTCGTCGTACATGTGTCCGGTCCATTTCGGCAGCCAGTAGTACGCCGAGGCGAAGATCCCGAAGATCGCCCCCGGCACCAGCACGTAGTGGAAATGCGCGACCACGAAGTAGGTGTCCTGGTACTGGAAGTCCGCCGGCGCGATGGCCAGCATCAGCCCGGAGAAGCCGCCGATGGAGAACAGGATCACGAACGCCACCGCGAACAGCATCGGCGTCTCGAAGGTCAGCGAGCCTTGCCACATGGTGCTCGCCCAGTTGAAGACTTTCACCCCGGTCGGCACCGCGATCAGCAACGTGGCGTACATGAAGAACAGCTCGCCCACCAGCGGAATGCCGACCACGAACATGTGGTGCGCCCAGACGATAAACGACAGGAACGCGATGCTCGCCGTGGCGTAGACCATCGAGGTGTAGCCGAATAGCGGTTTGCGCGAGAAGGTCGGGATGATCGAGCTGACGGCGCCGAAGGCCGGCAGGATCATGATGTACACCTCGGGATGCCCGAAGAACCAGAACACATGCTGGAACAGCACCGGGTCACCGCCACCGGCGGCACTGAAGAAACTGGTGCCGAAGTGGATGTCCATCAGCATCATCGTCACGCACCCGGCCAGCACCGGCATCACTGCGATCAGCAGGAACGCAGTGATCAGCCAGGTCCAGACGAACAGCGGCATTTTCATCAACGTCATGCCGGGGGCGCGCAGGTTAAGGATGGTGGCGATCACGTTGATCGCACCCATGATCGAACTGATCCCCATCAAGTGAATGGCGAAGATGAAGAACGTCACGCTTTCCGGGGCGTAGGTCGTAGAGAGCGGGGCGTAGAAGGTCCAGCCGAAGTTCGGTCCGCCGCCGGCGGTGAACAGGGTCGACACCAGCAGGATGAACGCCGCCGGCAACAGCCAGAAGCTGAAGTTGTTCATCCGTGGCAAAGCCATGTCCGGCGCGCCGATCATCAACGGGATCATCCAGTTGGCGAGACCGACAAACGCCGGCATCACCGCACCGAACACCATCACCAGGCCGTGCATGGTGGTCATCTGGTTGAAGAACGCCGGTTCGACGATTTGCAGGCCGGGCTGGAACAGCTCGGCGCGAATCACCATGGCGAACGAGCCGCCCAGCAGGAACATGGAAAACGCAAACCACAGGTACAGCGTGCCGATGTCCTTGTGGTTGGTGGTCAGCACCCAGCGCATCAGGCCCTTGGCGGGGCCGTGGGCGTGGTCGGTGGCGTGACCATGATCATCGATGACAGCACTCATGGCCGTTCTCCTGAGAACGAATGGGCTGGGCAGGCCGGGGCGCGCTGCCCCGACCGGTTCCTTACGTATGCGATAGACCGGGTCATTTGCTTTCCGCCTGTTTCAGCTCCAGCACTTCTTTAGGCGTGACCATGTCGCCCTTATTGTTGCCCCAGGCGTTACGTTCATAGGTCACGACCGCTGCGATATCGACTTCCGAAAGCTGCTTGCCGAACGCGGCCATGGCGGTGCCGGGTTTGCCGAAGTACACACGGTGCAGGTGATCGGCTTTCGGCCCGGTGGCAATCGGCGAACCTTTGAGCGCCGGGAACATCGGCGGCAAGCCCTGGCCTTCGGCCTGGTGACAGGCCACGCAGGTGGTGTGGTAGATCTTGTCGCCGCGCTCTTTGAGCTCGTCGAGGGTCCATTCCTTGCTGGTCAACTCTTTGAGCTGCAGGGCTTCAGCCTTGCGCTCGGCCATCCACTTGTCGTAGTCGGCCTTTTCCTTGACCTCGACCACGATCGGCATGAAGCCGTGATCCTTGCCGCACAACTCGGCGCACTGGCCACGGTAGATGCCGGGCTTGTCGACGCGGGTCCAGGCTTCGTTGACGAAACCCGGAATCGCATCGCGCTTGACCGCGAAGGCCGGCACCCACCACGAGTGGATAACGTCAGCCGAGGTCACCAGAAACCGGATCTTGGCGCCGATCGGCAGCACCAACGGCTTGTCGACCTCGAGCAAGTAATGTTCGCCCTTGGCTTCCTTGTTGTGGATCTGATCTTGGGGCGTGGCCAGGTTGCTGAAGAACTCGACGTCCTGGCCCAGGTATTTGTAATGCCACTTCCACTGGTAGCCGGTGATCTGGATATCGATATCCGGTTCACTGGCGTCGTACATCTTGATCAGGGTCGCAGTAGCGGGAACCGCCATGGCCACCAGGATGATGAAGGGCACGATGGTCCAGAGGATTTCGACGGTGGTGCTTTCATGAAATTTGGCGGCCACCTGCCCGGTGGAGCGACGGTGGACCATCATCGACCAGAACATGGCGCCGAAGACGATGATGCCGATGACTACACAGATCCAGAAAATGGTCATGTGCAGGTCGAATACTGCGTGACTGATTTCAGTCGCTCCTGGCGCCATATTCACAGTCCAGGCCGCTTGTGCCTGGCTGAAAATTGACCACAACAGGAGGCCCATCCAGACGTGTGGATGTCGCATCATTGCGGGTTCCCCTTATCGTTCTTGTTATCCCGCCGGCTAACACCAGCGGCAAGGGAGCGGCTTTTTCAGACTACGAACTTGAATCGCCGAGCCTTGCTGCACATGCAGTCGGGCGTCATCAGCTAACTCCATTCCCACCCGAGTATAGACAGCGACTGTCACCTCGCAATGTGAGGGCGTAAATGATCTGAAACAGCTGGGACTTGCGCTCAAGGCCACGAATGGAGAACGATGCGCGACGAGTGGTGGCAAATCGATATAACTTTGGTGTCTCAAGGATGAAACAATTATGACAAATGCGTCTTAGCAACTTTCATAAGCCAGCTAAGTTATGTCTTCCCTATTTCATTGCCTTTGTTTCCTGGAGTTTTCATGAACACCGCCGCATTGCGCGAGCAGATCCAAAAAGCCCAACAACACGAGGCCGAGACCGGCCTGTTAACTCGTCAACTGGAAACCCAACTGCCGCACCTGCACGCTGCCATCCAACTGCCGGACGTTGACGCCAACGGCGTGATGACCCGGTTTGTGGCCGCATACATCGAGCAAGTGCCGGACCTGCTGGACGCCGCCAATGATGTCGCACGGGAAGCGGGCATCGAATCGCAGATCAAACCGGTGCTGAAAATCGCCGAGCAGTTTTTCCTCCAGCCGCCGGCGATCATGGCCGGGCATATCGGCCTGGACAGCCTGCTGGACGAAGCGTATCTGGCGCATCGGTTGGTCGAAGAGGTCAATGACCTGTACATCAAGCATTTTGGCCAGCCACTGATCCCATTGGACATGACTGTCGCCAACCTGATTGCCCACCAATTGATCGGCGAAGAATTCGCCAACCAACTGGATGAGGCGGTGCATCACGCTGTGGACGAGATGCTTAACGAAGACAGTTTCGCGCTGGAATCGGTGGAGGCCTACCGCGAGAAACTCAACAGCCCGGACACCGGCGCCGCGTGGAAGCGCTGGCCGTGCCTGTCGCGCCAGTTAGGCGTGGGCCTGGAGCTGGATCAGCCGGCGGCTTGATCCAACAGTCGCTACCGAACCCCTGTGGGAGCGGGCTTGCTCGCGAAGACGGCCGATCATTCAACATCAATGTTGACTGACACACCGCCTTCGCGAGCAAGCCCGCTCCCACATTTGGTTTTACTATCCGGCTGAACCTACGCCGCTGGTGGTGCGCAATCTGCCTTCCAATCTGCGCTTCAACCCCCGCGCTTCAATCAGCAGCTTCGAACCCTTCGCCGCATTCGCCCGGCCCCACTCCTCAAGCAACTCCAGACACGAATGGTCGATGTAGCTCAGGTTATTGAGCGGCACATGCACCGTTGCGCCTGCTGGAATGCTGCCCAGCACCTGGGTCAGCGCCGGGACTTTGAGAAAGGTCGCCGCGCCGATCAAGCGCAGTTCCATTTCGCCGTCCTTGGGCAGGTCGATCAGGCTGATTTTCAGTCGCGAAGCTTTCCACGCCAGTTTGGCCAGGGTCAGGCCGAAACCGATCAGCACGCCGGTCAGCAGGTCGGTGAAGATGATCGCCAGGGCAGTCGCCGCGTAGGTGAACATCGGCATCCGGCCATAACGGCCCAAACCGCGAAAGGCTTTGAGGTCGACCAGTTTGAAGCCGGTGTAGACCAACACACCCGCGAGGCTCGCCACCGGAATGCTTTGCAGCACGCTGGACAGCAACAGCACGAACGCCAGCAGCCACAAGCCGTGGAAGATCGCCGAGTAGCGTGTGGTGGCACCGGCCTGGACGTTGGCCGAACTGCGCACGATCACGCCGGTCATCGGCAGGGCACCGAGCAAGCCGCAGAGCATGTTGCCCACGCCTTGCGCCGACAATTCCCGGTCGAAGTCCGAACGCTCGCCGCTGTGCATGCGGTCCACGGCGGCGGCCGAGAGCAGGGTTTCGGCGCTGGCAATAAAGGCCACGGCAAACGCGGCGATCAGGATCGTCGGATCGGCCAGGTTGAGCAGGTCCGCCGGTTTCAGCCAGTCGATGGCTTCCGCCAGATTGGCCGGCACTTCCACGCGTTTGACCTGCAAGGCGAGCATCAGGCTGGCGACCGTCGCCAGACCGACACCGAGCAAGGCTCCGGGAACGAAGCGCAGGGAGTGGGGGCGGAGTTTTTCCCACAGCCACATCACCGCAATCGTCGACAGCCCGAGCAGACCGGCCTGCCAGCCAAAGGACGGCAAGGCTTGGAGCACCGCAGCCGGGAAGGCCGCGAGGTTATCCAGCCCCGACGGTTTGGGCACGGCGTCGAGCATCACATGCACTTGGGATAGCACAATCAACACGCCAATCCCGGCGAGCATGCCGTAGACCACCGCCGGCGCCGTCACCCGGAACCAGCAGCCCAATTTGAAGCGCCCGGCCAGCAGTTGCAGCAAACCCGCCAGCAGCAGGATCGGTCCGAGCATGGCAACACCATGCTGGCGCACCAACTCGAACACCAACACCGCCAGACCTGCGGCCGGGCCACTGACTTGCAGCGGTGAACCGGCTATCCAGCCCACCACCAGCCCACCGATGATCCCGGTGATCAGGCCTTTGGCCGGCGGCAACCCCGAGGCGATGGCGATACCCATGCACAAAGGCAGGGCGACGAGGAACACAACCACGGACGCCAGCAGCTCCCGTGGCAGAACAGCTTTCAGTTGCGCAGCACGCATAGGGATTCTCCCGAATTTTTTTCAGGCGTGGCAAAGCCAGGCTGCTGAATGAGCAGCCATGGCTAAACCACACAGGGATTTAGGAGGGTCTAGAAGCGCGCTTTAGGCGTCGCCACCGGAATCGGATGACTGCCATCCAGAGGCAGGAAACACCCCTGATCCGCGTCATAAGCTCGGATTTCGCTGGTTTCGATGCTGTAGACCCAGCCATGGATAAACAGCTGACCGTTGGCCATGCGCGAGGCCACCGATGGATGCGTGCGCAGATGCTGCAGTTGGGCGATCACATTCTCTTCGGTGAGGATGTGCATGCTTTCGCTTTCATTAGCGCAATTGCAGTTTTCCTGGACCATGGTTTTCGCCACTTCGGCGTGCCGCAGCCAGGCTTTGACCGTGGGCATTTTTTCCAGGCTTTGCGGGTTAAGCACTGCGCGCATGGCGCCGCAATCGGAGTGCCCGCAAATGATGATGTGTTGCACGCCCAGGGCCAGCACCGCGTATTCGATGGCGGTGGAAACACCGCCGTTCATTTGCCCGTAAGGCGGCACAACGTTGCCGACGTTGCGGGTCACGAACAGGTCGCCTGGGGAGCTTTGGGTAATCAGCTCCGGCACGATGCGCGAATCGGCGCAGGTAATGAACATTGCCCTGGGATTCTGGGCCGTGGCGAGTTTCTTGAAGAGTTCTTCCTGCTGCGGAAAGATCTCGTGATGAAAATGCAAAAAGCCGTCAACGATATGCTGCAGCGCTGCATCGGCGGATTCCGCCTCGGGGAGCGCTTGCGCCGACGCAGCCAACGGCTGTTTATCCTTGTCACTCATGATTCATCCTCTTTGACGGAGTGGGGAAAGTGTCCCGTTTTATCCGATATGAAGCCAGTGGCTGTTTAAAAAACGTCCAGGTCGTAAATCCAGACCCGTCAGTCACTCGATGAACAAGGTAACCGTCGAAACTTAACTCAAACTGAATCAACCGCTCTAGAACGTGTGTTCCAGGTCACAAAAAACGTGACTGGGTAATGGCATCTTGCTTTCCCCGCCACTCAACCTTAGGCCAATTGTCCTCAAATCAAAGACATTTGGCGACCCGGCGGACAGAAGGCATCGCAGTCCAGATTAAACCCTTCACGCCGATTGAGCCCCAGGCGCTTAATGGCTTTTGCGAAACGTTGCGCCAGTAGATCGGCGAACGGTCCTTCACCACGCATCCGCGAACCAAAGCGGCTGTCATAGAGCTCGCCACCACGACTCTGGCGGATCAGGCTCAGTACATGGGCCGCGCGTTGCGGGTAATGAGCGGCCAGCCATTCTTCGAACAGCGGTGCGACTTCGAGCGGCAAGCGCAACATCATATACGCCGCGCTTTGGGCGCCGGCAGCGTGAGCCTCGGTGAGCAGGCTTTCGAGTTCGCTGTCGTTGATCATCGGAATCATCGGCGAACACAGGACTCCTACCGGGATCCCCGCCTCGCGCATTACCCGGATTGCCCGCAACCGGGCCTTGGGCGCCGCGGCCCGGGGTTCGAGGATGCGCTTGAGCTCATCGTCCAGGGTGGTGAGGCTGATCATCACCGCCACCAGCCGCTGTTCGGCGAGCTCGGCCAACAGGTCCAGATCGCGCAGGATCAGCGAGCCCTTGGTGATGATGGTCACCGGATGACGGTAGCGCAGCAGCACTTCCAGAGTCTGTCGGGTGATTTTGTGTTCGCGCTCGATCGGCTGATAGGGATCGGTGTTGGAGCCCAGATTGATCGGCGCACATTGATAGCCGCGTTTGCTGAGTTGTTCCTCCAGCACGTCGGCGGCGTTGGTCTTGGCGATCAGCTTGGTTTCGAAATCCAGCCCCGGCGACATATCCCAATAAGCGTGGCTGGGCCGCGCGTAGCAATAGATGCAGCCGTGCTCGCAGCCGCGATAGGGATTGATCGAACGGTCGAAGGGCAGGTCCGGCGAATTGTTGCGGGTGATGATGGTTTTCGCCGTCTCGATGCGCACCTCGGTGCCTTGGGTCAGCGGCGCTTCCTGATACCAACCGTCATCCTCGGCCACCGAACGGTTCGGCGCGAAGCGGTTGTGCGGATTGGTGGCGGTGCCGCGGCCGCGTGGCGGAAGAGGAGTGATCATGATTCATTGCTCCGAGCTGTATACCTATACAGTATAGGAGCCCTGAGAATACGGCCAGTGCCGTTCGGCAATCTGTCGCACCAAAGCGGTTTTTGCATTGGCCGAGTAATAACGAGATATGTCGTCATCATGGGAAACATATAAACAGTAGGTTGTTGCGTCGTGGGGTAAGTAGTATCCGTCGCACACGAAAACCTTCGTGTACTACTTATTAAATGGAATTAATAAATGTCTATGTTTAATCAGCGCGGTATTTTTTTACAATTGTTGACACCGAGTATCGTCAACCCGAACGAATCGCAAGTGTCTATGCAACTTGCACGTAAGGAACTGGGCTGGGACGCTGTCAATGATGAACAGACCGAAGCCCTGGTGGATTCCGTCTATGTCACGGCAGTCTCGGCGGATGGCGGCCGATCCTTCAGCATCCGGACCGTACGCAGTGATGTGGACGGTGACGGTGATATCGATAGCGATGACAAGGAAAAGCTGCTGGTTCTGGCCAAGGCCTATTCCGCTATCGTCAATCCTTGATCTTAGAAAGTTGATTAAACCTGCATGATCACTCATGCAGGTTCAGTTCATCACGACAGCTTAGTTATGCTGAGTGAGTTGGCCAAGATCGTCGCCGGAAGTTGTCTTCATATCATCCTTGCGCAGTTTGGCTACATCGCCGGATTTTACCGTCGTTCCTTTATTGCCCCAACTAGTGCTGATGAAGGTAACAACATCCGCCACTTCCTGATCCGACAACCGCCAGGCAAATCCCGGCATGGTGAAGGTCGATGGCGCCGTGTGCGTGGCCGGCAATGTGCCGCCCTTGAGCACGATGTGAATCAGCGACGTTGGGTCCTCCGACTGCAATACCGAGTTGCCCGCCAACGCCGGGAACACCCGCGTATAACCGTGACCGTCGGTACGGTGGCAGGCCGCGCAGTTGTCGATGTACACCGAAGCGCCTGGCTTGCTGTCGTCACCTTTCCATAGCGCCTGGGCGACTTGTTTGTCGTACTGGTGCGGCTGGTCGTTGGGGTCATTGGCCGGCAGGGACTTGAGGTAACGGGCGATCGCGCTCAGATCGGCATCGGTCATGTACTGCATGCTGTGGGTGACCACATCGCTCATGCCGCCGAATACCGCACTGCGGTCGCTGCGCCCGGTCTTGAGGAATTGCACCAGTTGCTCTTCGCTCCAACTGCCGAGGCCGTCCTTGTGATCACCGCGAAGGCTTTTCGCGATCCAGCCTTCCAGTGGCGCACTGCCTGACAGAAACGTACTGCCTTTGCCGGCATTCAAGGATTTTTCCTGCATGGTCAGGGCACGCGGCGTATGGCAGGCGCCGCAATGTCCCAGGCCTTCCACCAGATAAGCCCCACGACTGACCACGGCATCTGCGCCGGGCGCTGCTTTGTAGTCCGCCACCGCTGGGGCAAACATCCAGCGCCAACCCATCAGCGGCCAACGCATGCTCAACGGCCAGGGAATGTCGCTGGCCTTGTTGTCCTGGGCCACCGGTGCCACGCCGTGCATGAAGTAGGCGTACAAGGCTTGCATGTCGGGTTCGGTGACGCTGGCGTAGGACGGGTACGGCATCGCCGGGTACAACGTGCTGCCGTTTTTGGCGACGCCATGCCGTACGGCTTTGTCGAAGTCTTCGAAGCTGTAGTCGCCCAGGCCGGTTTTGTCCGGGGTGATGTTGGTGGAGTAGATCGTGCCGATCGGCGTTTCCATCGGCAAACCGCCAGCGAACGGCTTGCCGTCCTTGGCGGTGTGGCACGCCACGCAGTCGCCGGCACGGGCGAGGTATTCGCCTTGTTTGATCAGATTTTGATCAGCTTCTGCGGCATTGATCGAGCCGCTGCCGAGCAGGGCCAAAGTCGCGATAACGAGTGCTTTCATGGTCATCGCTCCTTAAGCCTGAACCAGCGGGCCGGGGTTTTTCAGGTACTGCTCACGGATCGCCCGGGCCGACCAGTAGGTCAATGCGGCGACCAGGCCCGTAGGGTTGTAGCCCAAGCCTTGTGGGAAAGCCGACGCGCCTGGGACGAATACGTTGTGCACGTCCCAGCTCTGAAGGTATCGGTTCAGGGCGCTGGTTTTCGGATCGGTGCCCATGATTGCGCCACCGTTGAGGTGGGTGGTCTGGTAAGACGCGGTGTTGAAGTGATCACCGACCTTCTTGCCGATCACGGCGATGGCTTTCGGGCCCATCGCTTCGGCGATCTTGCCCATTTTCTCGACCATGAAGCGGTTCATCTTGATGTCGTTTTCCTGCCAGTCGAAGGTCATCCGCAGCAGTGGCAAGCCGTAGGCATCGCGGTAAACAGGGTCGAGATCCAGGTAGTTGCCACGGTAGGACTGATGCGCGCCGTGGGCGTCCATCGACACCTGGTGAGTGTAGTAATCCGCGGTGGCGCGTTTCCAGGCGCTACCCCAAGCCGGAGTGCCGGGCGGGTTGGAGGTCCCGGCGATTGGCCGGCTGCCGGCCTGGTTGACCCACATCGGCGAGCCGCCGACGAAGCCGTGCGGCCCGTGGTCGAAGTTGTCGGCATTGAAGTCATCGATCGCCACGCCATTACCGCCGGCACCGATGAAGTTGTTGGTGTGGGTGTCCTTGTCGAAGAACGCCTTGATCGTGGCCATGTTCTGGTAGGCGAAGTTCTTGCCGACCACGCCTTCACCGCTGATCGGGTCGTAAGGCTTGCCGATGCCGGAGAGCAACATCAATCGCACGTTGTGGAACTGGAACGCGCCGAGGATCACCAGATCTGCCGGTTGCTCGATCTCCCGGCCCTGGCCATCGATGTAAGTCACGCCGGTGGCTTTGCTCTTGGTGCTGTCGAGGTTGACCCGCAACACGTGGGAATTAGGCCGCAGTTCGAAATTCGGCAGCGGCTTGAGCGCCGGCAGAATGTTCACGTTGGGCGAAGCCTTGGAGTACATGTAGCAAACGTAGCCGCTGCAAAAACCGCAGAAGTTGCACGGGCCCATCTGGGCGCCGTAGGGATTGGTGTACGGGCCGGACGTATTGGCCGACGGCAGGTTGTAGGGTTTGTAACCTACGGCTGTGGCGGCTTTCTGAAACAGCTGTGCGGAAACCGTGTTCTTCTGGGATTCCAGCGGAAACGGGTTCGAGCGATCCGGCGCGTAAGGGTTGCCGCCCTTGCCTTCGCCGACCCGTTGACCGTTCACCGTCCAGGCCTGACCCGACGTACCGAACACCTTCTCGGCGTAATCAAAAAACGGTTCCAGCTCTTCATAGCTGACGCCGAAATCCTGGATGGTCATGTCCTTGGGGATGAAGCTTTTGCCGTAGCGTTCTTCGTAGTGGCTGCGCATCCGCAACTCGATCGGATCGACCCGAAAGTGCACGCCGGACCAATGCAGACCGGCGCCGCCCACACCGTTGCCGGGCAGGAAGGCTCCGAGCTGACGGTTCGGTAGCGCGATGTCATTCACGCTATGGCGAATGGTCACCGTCTCTTTGGAGATGTCCTGGAAAAGTTTCTTACGCACGCTGTAGGTGAGTTCGTCGATCACCTGCGGATAATTGCCGTCAGGGTAAGTGTCCTGCATCGGTCCGCGCTCCAGCGCCAACACGTTCAGGCCTGCTTCTGTCAGCTCTTTGGCCATGATCGCGCC
This sequence comes from Pseudomonas nunensis, assembly GCF_024296925.1. Lineage (NCBI taxonomy): Bacteria > Pseudomonadati > Pseudomonadota > Gammaproteobacteria > Pseudomonadales > Pseudomonadaceae > Pseudomonas > Pseudomonas nunensis. The sequence continues at coordinate 6,107,502 of NZ_CP101125.1, read as the reverse complement.
GGTCCAGCCGAAACCGACGATCACTGCGTCGACCTTCTTCATTACCGTTGCCATGCTTATGCCCTCTCGCCGCGAATCGAAACTGCCGGGAAGGGGTATTGCTCGTTGCGTTCCACCCAATCCATGAAATCGGCGCGGGCGCCGGGGAAGCCGATCATGGTCCAGCCGACCATGCCTTTGTTGCCACCGTGGATCGGGTCGCAGAAGAACCCTTCTTTGGTGTTTTGCAGCAGCAAGTTGAAGAAAATCTTCGACGGCACGCTGTCGAACTCAGGTTTTCCGGCTTCGAGTTGCTTGAGTAAATCGTCTCGGGTAGCGCTGTCTTGCTCAGCAAATACTTTACCGTTGAAGGCTTTCGACCAAGCATCCGTTGCGGCAATGCCCAGGCGATAGATCTCTTTGGGCACGAGCTTGCTCTGCCAGCCCATCTCCGCCGGAGCGTCGGCGTTGAACGGGCCTTGCATGAACCACAGGGCGCCGGCGGCGTACGGGGTGTTCATCTGCCGGTCGATGTATTCCGGCACGCCGGCTTCCAGAGCGCCTGGCCCTTGGGCATCGTTTGGGATCAGTTGCGCGACGGCAGCCTTGATAAACGTCCATTCTTCGGCGGTGAAGTAGGTCGGTTCAAAGGTGCTGGTGCTGACGGGTGTTTTGCCGGGATTGGCCGGCGCCGGTTCTGGCGCGGCGAGCAGGACGGAGCTGCCCAGCGCAGTGCTGGCGACGGTGACCACCGGGATCAAGGTCAGGGATTTGCGCAAAAACTCACGCCGCGGGTTGTCTCGATCTTGATCAGACATGGGGGGGGCACCTCATCAGGCGTTGATGGTTTTTTTGCCATTTCGGCGAACGGCTTTTCGTTTTGGCAGGAATGCAGGTCTTCAGCGATCGGTGAGAGCGCCGCACGTCTGCAAACTTTGGTAACAAATGGTAGCAGGCTAAGTATCAGGTTGAACCGATTCAGCTGAAATAAACCGGGCTTTTGCGACGAAAGTCGATGGATTCACGATTCTTTGACAGGCGGCTCACAACGCGTTGACCGCTCAAGACTGAAGCTGACCGTCATTAATCCGCTTCTTCCTTTACGGTCGCCCAGCATGCCCAACACCCGTCTAGTCCCCGCGATGTGCCTGTCGTTGATTGCCTTTTTCAATCTGTCACTGGCCTGTGCCGACGACGCCACATCGTCGCGACCTGCTGAATGGGCGCAATCGGTGGACGCGAAATACAACCTCTACCAGATGTCACCGACCCTCTACCGCAGCGCATTGCCGGACAGCGGGGTCGTACCGTTGCTGGAAAAACTCAAGGTGGGCACCGTCATCAGTTTCCTGCCGGAGTCAGACAAGGGCTGGATATCCTCGCCTGACATCAACCTGGTCCAACTGCCTTATCGCACCAATCACGTGGATGACGCACAGGTGATCGCGGCCCTTCGCGCGATTCAGGCCGCCGAGGCCAAAGGTCCGGTGTTGATGCATTGCAAACACGGTTCCGATCGCACCGGCCTGATGGCGGCGATGTACCGGGTGGTGGTGCAAGGTTGGAGCAAGGAAGACGCACTGAATGAAATGACCGAGGGCGGTTTTGGTGACAGCACCCACTTCAAGGATGGCGTTCGCTACATGATGCAGGCCGATGCCGACAAATTGCGCACGGCGTTGGCCAATGGTGATTGCAGCACTAGCCCGTTCGCCATGTGCTCGATGCAGAGCTGGTTCAAATCGGCGAATGTCGAAAAGTAGGAAATTTCAATGCTGCAACCCTGTGGGAGCGGGCTTGCTCGCGAAGGCGGTGTGTCAGTCAACATCAATGCTGAATGGCATACCGCCTTCGCGAGCAAGCCCGCTCCCACATGGGGATCACTCAATGTTGTTCGTCAGGCTTTTTCTTCAGTTTCGGGTTCGGGAAGAATTGCACCGCCTGAACCTTGGCGTCCGGCGCTTTCAGCGCCGAAACGTTGACCCGCGTGCCCAATTCCTTGGGCACGGACAAGCCTTGTTCATTGAGCGTGTCGGAATAACCGCAGGCCACGCACTCACGGTGCGGGACCTCGTCTTCGTTCCACATCATCAACTTGTCCGGCTCGCTGCACGCCGGGCAGACCGCCCCGGCGATAAAGCGTTTTTTCGTGATCACAGGCCCCTCGCTCATGCTGCCGCGTCCTCACTCAGGCCGCTGTGGCGCAAGAGTGCGTCAATCGTTGGCGCACGGCCACGGAAGTCGACGAACAGCACCATCGGTTCCTGCGAACCACCGCGCGCCAGGATCGCTTCGCGGAACGCGCGACCGGTTTCGGCATTGAGCACGCCGTCTTCTTCGAACTTCGAGAAGGCATCGGCCGACAGCACTTCAGCCCACTTGTAGCTGTAATAACCCGCCGCGTAACCACCGGCGAAGATGTGCGCGAAGCTGTTCGGGAAGCGGTTGTAGGCCGGCGGACGCATGACCGACACTTCGTCGCGCACGCCTTCGAGCACTTGCAGCACGCTACGACCGTCGCCGTGGGTGGCGTGCAGTTCGAAGTCGAACAGCGAGAACTCCAGTTGGCGCACCATCATCAGGCCGGACTGGAAGTTCTTCGCCGCGAGCATTTTGCCCAACAAGTCTTGCGGCAGCGGTTCGCCGGTTTCGTAGTGACCGGAAATCAGCGCCAGGCCTTCAGGCTCCCAGCACCAGTTTTCCATGAACTGGCTTGGCAACTCGACCGCATCCCACGCCACGCCGTTGATGCCGGACACGCCGGCATGCTCGACGCGGGTCAGCAGGTGATGCAGGCCATGGCCGAATTCGTGGAACAGAGTGGTGACTTCATCGTGGGTCAGCAGCGCAGGCTTGCCGCTGTCCGCCGGGGTGAAGTTGCACACCAGATTGGCTACCGGGCTTTGCAGCACACCTGCGACATTGCGACGACGGTCACGAGCGCCGTCCATCCACGCACCGCCGCGCTTGTTGGCGCGGGCGTACAGGTCAAAGAAGAAGCGGCCGACGTGCTGGCCGTTTTCCTTGATTTCGAACAGGCGAACATCCGGGTGCCAGGTGTCGAAGCCTTTTTGCTCGGCGATCTCGATGCCGTACAGGCGCTGAACGATGGCGAACAGGCCGCCCAGCACTTTGTCGATCGGGAAGTAGGCGCGAAGGGCTTCCTGGGCAACGCTGTAACGTTGTTCACGGAGTTTTTCACCGTAGAAACCGCTGTCCCAGCTTTGCAGGTCCGGGCAGCCTTGTTCGGCGGCGTAGGCCTTGAGCTGTTCCAGATCCTGAGCGGCGAACGGCTTGCTGCGCTTGGCCAGGTCTCGTAGGAAACTTAGAACCTGGTCGCTGGATTCGGCCATTTTGGTGGCCAGACTCAGCTCCGAGAAGCTGGCGAAACCCAGCAGCTTGGCCAATTCCTGGCGCAGGTCGAGGATTTCTTCCATCACCGGGCTGTTGTCGTTCTGTCCGGCATTCGGGCCTTGGTCCGACGCACGGGTGCAGTAGGCGGCGTAGACTTCTTCGCGCAGGGCGCGGTCCTGGGCGTAAGTCATCACCGCGTAGTAGCTCGGGAATTCCAGGGTAATCAGGAAACCTTCCAGACCTTTGGCCTGTGCTGCGGCAGCCATTTGCGCCTTGGCCGAATCGGTCAGACCGGCGAGGACGGCTTCGTCGGTGACGTGTTTGGTCCAGGCCTGAGTGGCGTCGAGCAACTGGTTGGAGAAGCGGCTGCCCAGTTCCGAGAGCTTGCTCTGCACTTCGGCGTAACGCTTCTGCTCGGCTTCCGGCAGGTCGATACCCGACAGACGGAAGTCACGCAGGGCGTGTTCCAGGATAGTTTTTTGCGCCACGTCGAAACCGGCGGCTTCCGGGCTGTTGGCTAGGGCTTCGAAGGCCTGGAACAATTCGCGGTTCTGGCCCATCTCGGTGGAGTAGGCGCTCAGCGCCGGCAGGCAGGACTCGTAGGCTTCACGCAATTCGGCGCTGTTGCACACGGCGTTCAAGTGGCTGACCGGGCTCCAGGCCGCGCCCAGGCGATCATTGAGTTCGTCCATCGCCAGCACCAGGCCGGCCCAGGTCGGTTGTTTGCCCTGGGTTTTGAGGATCTCGATAATGGCGGCGCGGTTGTCAGCCAGGATTTGTTCAATCGCCGGTTGCACGTGTTCGGCACGTATCGCCGAGAACGGCGGCAGGTCGTAGGACTGCAAAAGAGGGTTGTTCACGCTCACGGTTGGCACCTTGGCTGGAAGAAACATTGCCCCATCTTAATTACAATCGACACTCACCGCAGCTATCAGCGACAGAGAGAGAACCTATCGTGTCCCTTCGCAAGTATCTGAACCACACGCCGCTACTGGGCAAAGGCGCTTTTGTCGACGGCTCGGCGGTGGTAATCGGCGACGTAGAAATCGGCGAAGACAGCTCCGTCTGGCCGCTGACAGTGATCCGTGGCGACATGCACCGCATCCGCATCGGTGCACGCACCAGCGTCCAGGATGGCTGCGTGCTGCACATCACCCACGCCGGGCCGTTCAATCCCGATGGCTTTCCTTGCTTGATCGGCGATGACGTGACCATCGCGCACAAGGTCATGCTTCACGGTTGTTCGGTGGGCAGCCGGGTGCTGATTGGCATGGGCAGCATCGTCATGGACGGTGCGGTGGTGGAAGACGATGTGATCATCGGCGCCGGCAGCCTGGTGCCGCCGGGCAAGCGTCTGGAAAGCGGTTTCCTGTATGTCGGCAGCCCGGTGAAACAGATCCGGCCACTTACTGACAAGGAAAACGCCTTTTTCACCTACAGCGCGGCGAACTACGTGAAGCTCAAGGACCTGCATCTGGCTGAAGGCTACGACAAGGTCTGAAGCGTCTCACTCTAGCCCAGGAATTTTCATGCATTACCAAACTGTTTTGTTCGACCTCGATGGCACCCTGACCGACCCACGCGAGGGCATTACCCGCTCGATTCAATTTGCCTTGGCCAAACTGGGCATCGATGAGCCCGACCTGACCAAACTCGAACACTTCATCGGCCCACCGCTGTTGCAGGCGTTCATGCAGTTCTACGGGTTCGACGAACCCAAGGCCTGGGAAGCGGTGAATTTCTATCGCGAGCGTTTCAAAGTCACCGGCCTGTATGAAAACCGCGTGTTCGACGGTGTTACACCGCTGCTGGAAACCCTGAGCGGGCAAGGACGACAGCTGTATATCGCCACCTCCAAACCCTGGGTGTTCGCCCGCGAGATCGCCCGCCACTTCGACTTCGCCAAACACTTCAAAGTGATTTACGGCAGCGAACTGGACGGCACGCGGACCAATAAGGTCGAGCTGATTGCCCATTTGATCGCCGAAGAAGGCCTGGACCCGGCCAATACTCTGATGATCGGCGACCGCAAACACGACTTGATCGGCGCCCGGAGCAACGGCCTGGACGCAGCGGCCGTGGGGTACGGATTCGGCAGCCACGAAGAACTGAGCGCCGAAGCACCGGCGTATCACTTCGAAACGCTGGAAGAGATGCATCAGGCGTTTCTGCAGCGTTAGTGCAATCGCCATCGCGAGCAAGCTCGCTCCCACAGGATATGTGTCCGACACAAATCCCCTGTGGGAGCGGGCTTGCCCGCGAAGAGGCCGGATCAGCCACCGCTAATCTAGGACTCTGCCAACCCTTTCAACGCCGCCTTACGCTCAACAACCGGCAACCCACCCAGCTTCTCCACCTCGGCATAAAACCTCACCCAATCCCCACCAACCTGCTTGAACAACGCCGCAAACGCCGGTACCCATTGGTCGTACAAACCAAACGGCAGCAGCTTGGCATTGTTCATCGGTGCATTGATCCACGCGTCATAGCGTTTGTCCCCGTTCCATTGGCCGTCACGCATCGCCCGGTAGTCGCTGCGCAGCTGTTCGAACGCTTCGGCTTTGCGCTGGCGCATCTGCTCGATGGGCAGGGGTTGGGCGTACAGGCGTTCAAGGCGTGTGCGGGTGTCCAGAACCAGTTGAGTGAGCTGATCGCGTTGTCGCAGCGTCGCACCGTTTTCCGGGGCAAGCCTACGGCTGGCGCGCCATTGTCGGGTGCCTTCCTGCTCGACAAACGTGGCAAAGGATTCGTTGAACTCGGTGTCGTCCTTCACATAGAAACGTTGATGCGCCAGTTCATGAAAGATCAGCGTCGCCAGTCGCTCATCGCCCCAATTCATCATTGAGCTGATGATCGGGTCGTTGAACCAGCCCAGCGTCGAGTAGGCCTCGACCCCGCCGATCGACACGTCCATGCCTTGCAGGCGCCGCACTGCCGCTTCGCCACGGGCCGCGCTCTGGCTGTAATAACCGCGATAGGCGACGCAACCGGCGATGGGGAAGCAATGGTTTTGCGGCTTCAGGGAAAATTCCGGCGTGACAAAGACATTCCAGACCACATAGGGCCGGCCAATGTCGGCGTATAGGCGATAGCTCTGGTTATCTGGCAGGTGCAACTGCTCGCTGGCGAACACCCGGGCCTTTTGCGACTGGGCCAGGTGCGCACGCAGTTTCGGATCGCGTTGGGGATCGGCAATCACCTTGGCCACCGGCTCTCGGGCCCGCAGCAATTGCAGCTGACCATTGGCCAACTGGCTGTAGTAGCTGACGCTGGCGCAACCGTTGAGCAACAAAAACAACACACCCGGAAACAAAACGCGCAAAACGCGATCAAGTAACCCAAGGCTTGAAAACGGCCTGATCACAATAAAAAACATCCCTGGAAAGTCTGCCCTCAAGACTATCCCGCCACACTGGAGCTCCGCTATGCGCAAGTTGATGCTGACAGGAGGCCTGTTGACGCTGGCCGGTTGTGCCGGATTCGGAATGCCCGATCCTGACCCGTCCCAGGCGTGGATCGACCTGGCTTCAAAGCAGGAAGATTCGGCGTTGCAAGCGTTGAAGGTCGATGACAAGGCCGCCACCGACAAGCGCTTCTTTGAAGTGCAACCCGGTAGCCATGAATTGAAGGTTCGTTACCAGTTTGCCGTTGAACCCACCAATATCGGCCCCGATTCCGAGCCGTTGTGGCGCGATTGCCAGTTGAGTGTGAAATTCAAGGACTTCAACGCCGGTCAGCGTTATCAGCTGCAAGCGGGGAATATCGGTTTCCGGCCGTGGGCAAAGCTCTACGACCAGCAGCGAAAAGTCATCGGGCAGGCCACACCCGCAGGCTGCCAACGCACGTGATCAGCGTTATGCTGAATGACCAACCATCGGGACATTCATCATGCGCAGGTTATTGCTGTTGCTCGGGGCGAGCGCTCTTTCCGGTTGCCTGAGTCCGCTGCCGGCCGTCGATCCACAAATGGCCTGGGTCGACATGTCGACGCCGACCCCCGGTGGCAAGTTGATGATGGCTGAACGCCTGGATAACCAGCGACTGACAGACGGGCGCTACTTTCAGGTCACTCCCGGCAGCCATGAGCTGAAGGTGCGCTTCGACTTTGAAGTGTTCACGGGTGGTTCGGGGTTCTTGAACGACTCTTCGGAACGGCTGTGCTACCTGACCATTCGCTACGACAAATTCGAAGCCGGCCAGCGTTACACGCTGGAAGGTCGCTCCCTGGCCTTTACCCCCAGCGCCCGGCTGTATAACGCCAAGCGGGAGATCGTGGCTGAAGACCGGGAGGTCCTCTGCATTATCTGAGTTGGATCAGCGATCGTTCTTTTGGTAGATGATGGCTTTAGTGCCGTTTTCGCAGGTGCCAACGATCATCGCTACGTCGTGCTTGGCGGCTTCTTCCTTGGTGACGATTTCCAGGGTGTAGGAAGGCACCGCGTTGGCCTGAATCTTGATCTCGATCTCATTCTTGAGTTCTTCGCAGTCTTTGGTCGCGGCCAGTGCCGAAGTGGCCAGCGCGCAACAGATAATCGCCAAGGCAAAACGTTTCATGGTGAAGCTCCCTTGAGGCAGCGCGCATGTCTATGCGCTGAAGCTGCTGTCATTTATTCGACCACAGTTTTGCGAGGGGAGTTCTGATATCAGTCACAACCCACGGTTTCAGCTATGGAGTTGTGTCGTTTATAAGGTCGCCTTCGCGAGCAAGCCCGCTCCCACATTTTGAAATGCATTCCAAATGTGGGAGCGGGCTTGCTCGCGAAGGCGCCAATGCAATCAGCGCCGATTCAAAGCCATATCAAGATCAGCTAACCAACGTAGCATCCAGGCTGATCTTGGCATTCAGCACCTTGGACACCGGGCAGCCTTCTTTGGCCTTGTTGCTCAGCTCTTCAAACTGCGCCTGGGTCGCCCCGGGGATTTTTGCCTTGAGAATCAGTTTCACCGCGGTGATCGCAAAACCACCGTCGACCTGATCCAGGGTGACCTCGGCATTGGTATCGATGCTGTCAGCCTTGAGGCCTGCATCGCCGAGGATCATCGAAAACGCCATGGAGAAACAACCGGCATGGGCTGCGCCGATCAACTCTTCAGGATTGGTGCCTTTGCCGCCTTCGAAACGGGCCTTGAAGCCATAGGGTGCTTCTCTGAGAACACCGGTTTCCGTGGAAATCGAACCGATGCCGGTTTTCAGGTCACCTTCCCAATGAGCCGATGCTTTCTTCGTGATAGCCATGTCTGCCTCCTCAAGATCCGGCGCGGAATGTCGCGCCATCGTGGTTTTCGGTTGCTAAGGGTTCTGAGGATAGAAGACTTGGCAAAGTTCACCTTGTCGGATCAAACCGCTTATCTGGTAAGCAAATTCGTGTCTGCTATTGAAACTCGGGTATATGCCCTCATTGCATAGGGAACGCTTTTAGACTCGGCAGGTTTTCATTCGTGGAAAAAACCTGCGGCCCATTGGAGAAGCAGGTTTATGAAACGATTGTCCGATATCAAGTACTCCACCCTCGACCTGGTGCCCGTGCGGGAGAACGGCAGTGCAGCCCAGTCGCTGCGCAATTCTCTGGACCTGGCGCAGCACGTCGAAAAATTCGGCTACACCCGCTTTTGGGTGGCTGAACACCACAACATGGACGGCATCGCCAGTTCCGCGACCTCGGTGTTGCTCGGTTATCTGGCCGGCGGCACCTCGACCATTCGCGTCGGTTCAGGTGGTGTGATGCTGCCCAACCACGCGCCGTTGGTGATCGCCGAACAGTTCGGCACTCTGGAAAGCCTCTATCCCGGCCGTATCGACCTGGGCCTGGGCCGTGCGCCGGGTTCCGATCAGATGACCGCCCGCGCGCTGCGCCGTGAACGCTCCGGCAGTGCTGATGACTTCCCTGAAGATGTTGCAGAGCTGGTGCGTTATCTCGGCCCGCGCACACCGGATCAGCGGATCATCGCGATGCCAGGCACCGGCACCAATGTCCCGGTGTGGTTGCTGGGTTCGAGCCTGTTCAGTGCACAACTGGCCGGTGAGCGCGGTTTGCCCTACGCCTTCGCCTCGCATTTCGCACCGCGTTTCATGCATGAGGCGATTCGCGTCTACCGCAATCACTTCAAGCCGTCGGCGGTTTTGGACAAGCCCTACGTGATGCTCGGCGTGCCCCTGGTGGCGGCCGCCACCGACGAACAGGCCGATTACCTGGCGACCTCGGTCTACCAGCGAATCCTCGCGTTGATGCGCGGCCAGAGCCTGGTGCAACGTCCACCGGTGAAAACCATGGACGGCCTGTGGTTGCCCCATGAAAAAGAAGCGGTGGGCGATTTCCTTGGTCTGGCCATGGTCGGCAGCCCGCAGAAAATCCGCGCCAAGCTGGAAGTGCTGATTGAGCAGACCCAGGCTGACGAGTTGATCTTTACCAGCGACCTGTACGAACACGCCGATCGCATACATTCCTACGAGTTGCTGGCGCAGGTCATGAAAGGCTGACGCGCAATTCGCGGGCACAAAAAAGCCGACGCCAATGCGTCGGCTTTTTCATTTGAGCAGGAATCAGCCTACCTGGTGTAGACGATGACTTTGGTGCCTTTCTCACAGGTACCGACGACTTTGCCGCCAGCTTCCGCGCCTTTATCGGCGATTTCCAGCGAATAACCGGCAACGCCCTTGGCGTCCAGTTTCGCCGCGATTTCAGCTTTCAGCTCTTCACAGGACTTGCCGTCAGCAAAGGCCGTTCCTGCAAGGCTCAACAAACCTACTGCCAAAATAAACTTCTTCATCGGTCGCATTCCCTGGTCGGATCAATAGGGGCACCCGGCAAGCAGCCGGGTACACACATGTAGCGCTTTGCCATTCCCTATGGCACTCGGCCAGCGCGCAAGTTCAGAAGACTAGCTCAAACTCAGCTGCTGGCAATCCGGAACCCGACTTTCAAGGTCACCTGGAAATGGGCTGCCTTGCCGTCCTTGATGTGGCCTCGGGTCTCGGTCACTTCGAACCATTCCAGATGCTTGAGGCTTTTGCTGGCTTCGGCCAGCGCGTTGTTGATTGCATCTTCGATGCTGGTAGGGGACGAGCCGACCAGCTCGACTTTCTTGTAGGTGTGGTGATCAGTCATAGCGTTCTCCTTGGGGTATGAAATACAGCCTAGCAGTGATTTTTCGTATTACTTCTGTCGGCTATTCCCACAGCAAAGTTCAGATTTACTGCACTTTCTCAAACCCCTGAAGTCCCAACCAACACACGCTACTCATCACCAATGAAGGAGAGCCACCATGGCCAACACCTCTTTACGTAAAGCCTCATTGCAAAGCATGGAAGCCGAGATCGAGAGTCTTCTCAAGTCGCTGGAAAACCTGAAGGACGACGCCTCGGACGAGTCGCGTAAAACCCTCAAGGCTCTGAAAAGCAACGCCGAGAACGCGCTGAAACATTCTCGCCACCTGCTGAGCGACGCCTACGAAGAAGTCAAAGTGAAAACCCGCGAAACCGGGATCGCAACCCGGGACTACGCCCAAGAACACCCTTGGACTACAGCCGGTGTTGCCGTTGGTGCGCTGGGTCTGCTCGCGGCTTACCTGTTGTGCAAACGCGGCGACTAATCCGCTTGGCGCAGCTCATTCTTGAGCCACTGCGCCAACTGCCGAGCGCGCCCGTCCGCGGCGCGCTTGGGTAGCCACAACGCCAGTTGCGCCGGGGTTTCACTGAAACCCCACGGCGCGACCAGGCGGCCGGCCTTCAAATCCTCGGCCACCAGCGGCTCAGGGGCAATCGCCACCCCCAGCCCCGCTACCGCCGCTTCCAGCAAATAATACAAATGCTCGAAACCCTGCCCGTACTTTAACGCCTTGGCGTCGAGGCCGCTTTGCTGCGCCCAACTCGGCCAGGCTTGCGGGCGCGAGGTGGTGTGCAGCAGTGGTTCGGTCAATAGCGCGCTGGCCGGCGCCTGTTGCAGTCTTTCGAAACCGGCGAAGCGTGGGCTCATGACCGGGCCGATGCGTTCGCTGGCCAGTTCGTAGACTTGCATGTCCGCCGGCCACGGCGGCTCTGCAAACACCAGCAGGGCGTCCAGCCCCGGGCGGCGCGGATCGAGATCACCTTCTCCGGCCGACAGGTGCAGACGCAGATCCGGCAGATCCGCATTCAGCCGCCCGAGGCGCGGAATAAACCAGCGCGCCAGCAAACTTCCTGAGCAGCCAAGCACGAAAGGCGCATCGGCGGTGCTTTGGGTCAGTTCCGCGCAAACAGTGCGCAATCGCTCAAAGGCCTCGGCACTGGCATCGCGTAAACGAATCCCGGCATCTGTGAGTTTAAGGCCACGTCCGTCCTTGATGAACAGGGCAACGCCAAGGTGTTCTTCAAGCACCTTGAGTTGCCGGCTGACCGCACCATGGGTGACGTGCAGCTGTTCGGCAGCCTGACTGACGCTGTTCAGGCGGGCAGTGGCTTCGAAGGCGCGAAGGGCGTTCAGCGGGGGGAGGTCGTGGCTCATGGGAACTGTGAGTTTTCCTGACAGGTTGCGGCGATCTTATCGGTTTTCAGGGTGCAACGTCAGGGGTAGAGTGAGTGTCATTGTCATCACACGAATCCAACTGGAGCGACCCATGACCCAGACTAATCTGCGCAACGGCCCCGATGCCAACGGCCTGTTTGGCTCGTTCGGCGGCCGTTACGTCGCCGAAACCCTGATGCCGTTGATCCTCGACCTGGCCCGTGAATACGAATTGGCCAAGGAAGATCCGGCATTCAAAGAAGAATTGGCCTACTTCCAGCGCGACTATGTCGGTCGTCCAAGTCCGCTTTATTACGCTGAGCGTCTGACCGAATTCTGCGGCGGCGCGAAGATTTACCTCAAGCGCGAAGAGCTGAACCACACCGGCGCGCACAAGATCAACAACTGCATCGGCCAGATCCTGCTGGCGCGGCGCATGGGCAAGAAACGCATCATCGCCGAGACCGGCGCTGGTATGCACGGCGTGGCGACCGCCACCGTGGCCGCACGTTTCGGTCTGGATTGCGTGATCTACATGGGCACCACTGACATCGAGCGTCAGCAGGCCAACGTGTTCCGCATGAAGCTGCTGGGCGCCGAAGTGATCCCGGTAGTCGCTGGCACCGGCACCCTGAAAGATGCAATGAACGAAGCGCTGCGTGACTGGGTGACCAACGTCGACAGCACCTTCTACCTGATCGGCACCGTGGCCGGTCCGCATCCATACCCTGCCATGGTTCGCGACTTCCAGGCCGTGATCGGCAAGGAAACCCGTACCCAATTGCAAGATCAGGAAGGCCGCCTGCCGGACTCTCTGGTGGCGTGCATCGGCGGTGGTTCTAACGCGATGGGCCTGTTCCACCCGTTCCTCGACGACAAGAGCGTCGAAATCATCGGCGTCGAAGCGGCTGGTTACGGTATAGAAACCGGCAAACACGCGGCCAGCCTGAACGGCGGTGTACCGGGTGTGTTGCACGGCAACCGCACGTTCCTGTTGCAGGACGACGACGGCCAGATCATCGACGCGCATTCGATCTCCGCCGGCCTCGATTACCCGGGCATCGGCCCAGAACACGCCTGGTTACACGACATCGGCCGCGTCCAGTACACCTCTGTGACTGACGACGAAGCCCTCGATGCGTTCCACAAATGCTGCCGCCTGGAAGGGATTATTCCTGCACTGGAAAGCGCCCACGCCCTGGCTGAAGTGTTCAAACGCGCACCGAACCTGCCGAAAGATCACCTGATGGTGGTCAACCTGTCCGGCCGCGGCGACAAAGACATGCAAACCGTGATGCACCACATGGAAAACTCTCAACACGAGCAGTCCAAGCAGGAGAAACACTGATGAGCCGCCTGCAAACGCGCTTTGCCGAACTCAAGGAACAAAACCGCGCCGCCCTGGTGACCTTCGTCACCGCCGGCGACCCGAGCTATGACACCTCGCTCGCCATCCTCAAAGGCCTGCCTGGCGCTGGCGCCGACGTGATCGAGTTGGGCATGCCCTTCACCGACCCGATGGCCGACGGCCCGGCGATCCAGTTGGCTAACATCCGTGCTCTGGGTGCCAAGCAGAACCTGGCGAAAACCCTGCAAATGGTTCGCGAGTTCCGTGAAGGCAACACCGAGACGCCACTGGTGCTGATGGGTTACTTCAACCCGATCCACATGTATGGCGTGCCGCGTTTCATCGCTGACGCCAAAGAGGCCGGCGTTGACGGCCTGATCGTGGTCGATCTGCCGCCGGAGCATAACGGCGAGCTGTGCGATCCGGCCCAGGCTGCGGGCTTGGACTTCATCCGCCTGACCACGCCGACCACCGACGATGTGCGCCTGCCGACCGTTTTGAACGGCAGCTCCGGTTTTGTCTACTACGTGTCTGTGGCCGGTGTGACCGGTGCTGGTGCAGCAACGCTGGAGCACGTAGAGGAAGCGGTTGCACGTCTGCGTCGCCACACCGACCTGCCGATCAGCATTGGTTTCGGGATTCGTACACCGGAGCAAGCGGCGTCCATCGCGCGTCTGGCAGACGGTGTTGTGGTGGGTTCGGCACTGATCGATCACATCGCCAATGCCTCGACGCCGGAGCAGGCCATCGACGGCGTGCTGAGCCTTTGCGCTGCGCTTTCCGAAGGCGTGCGTAAGGCCCGGGTCAGCTGAAGGTAAAGTTCTTGATACAGAGGAATTAGCGCCTCGCCCGACACACTAAACAGCAAGACCGAGGGATTCAGGACACCGTTCTGAATCCCTTTTTGCTGTTTGTGCAGTGAGGAAACCCCCGATGAAAATGCCGAAACGTCTGATTGCCAGCCTGGGCGTACTGATGCTCAGTGCGACTCCGTTGCTGCACGCCAGCGCCGACCAGCGCGACGATCACGACCACGGCGGCCCGCAGCAGGGCCAACACGATAACCGTGGTGACAATCGCGGCGACGATCACCGTGGCCCGCAGGACAACCATCGCGGTGGCCCACCGCCTCGGGACTTTGGCCCGGTGCGCCAGACCATTCATGACAATCACGGTTATTTCGTACGCGGTGCGCCGCCGCCTCCAGGCATTCGTCTGGAACGTGGTCGCCCGTTGCCTCACGGTTATTACGGCGAACGCCTGGATGGCCGAGCCTTGGGCCGGTTGCCGCAATATCAGGGTTACGAGTGGCGCCGGGCTGGTGGCGATATCGTGCTGATTGCCGTGGGGACCGGGATCGTTTATGAAATTCTGGATAACGTGTTGAACTGATCGATTCCACTTGCGCAGGCCGAGCACAGCTTATGTAGCAGCTGGCGAAGCCTGCGTTCGGCTGCGAAGCAGTCGCAATCCATCCATCTCGGTCTGCTTGATGTACCGTAGCGTCTGATTTGACGACTGCTTCGCAGCCGAACGCAGGCTTCGCCAGCTGCTACAAAGTCTGCGGTGACCCTGTCAGGGCAACTCCAACCCGCCCGCCGCTTTATGCAGTGCCCGCAAATGCTCGCCAACCTGCTTCAAATTGGCTTCGTTAGCTGCAATCTCTGCCGCACGACTCGGTTCCAGCAACGCTCGCACTTCCTTATCCAGATCCCCGGTCAGCGATTGCAGCTGTTTCTGGCGCAGGCTGGTTTCCGATTCCAGTCGCGCCGACTCGCTCGGCTGCGGCAAACCATAACCACCTGAGCCGAGCAATTCGGCGGGGCGGCTGAGGAAGCCGCTGTTGGCGAGAATCTGCTGCAAGGTCGCGTTAGCCTTATCCATACCGCCGTTCTTCAGTTCACGAGCGCCCAGGTAGCGCTGCTTCACTTCATCCTGAGCCAACTGTAGCTGTCGACGGAAACTGGCCTGCTCCAGCAACAGCAATGCCGCACTGGTGCGCAAATCAGCCTGATCGATCCATTTACGCCGGTCTTCCGCGCTTAATGACAACCAGTCTTCGACGGTGGCCTGCTTGATCGGCAAGTGTTTCTTCAGCACTTCGAACATCGCTTGATAGCGATCGCGGAAGGAGTCGAAGCGATAACCCAAGCGCAGAGCCTCGCGTGGATCGTCCAGCACGCTGGTGTCCGCCAGTCCGCGACCCTTCAGCACTTCGAGCAAACCGTTGGGCATGATGCTGTCCAGTCCGGTCAGTTGCGCGTTGTTGCTGCCGCTGCGCAGCAGTTTCAGGCTTTCCACCGCGCAGTTGTTGGACAGGAAGAAGTAGTTGCCGTCGTAGCTCCAGTGCATTTCTGCGGCGTGTTCCACCACTTCCTCAATTTCGGTGCGCGACAGGTTCAACGGCACCGAGGCGAGGCTGCGCAGTTCGGTCTTGGTGTATTCGTCGATGACCTGGGCCAACGGCAATACAAACAGGCGTGACGGGTATTTACCGACCAATCCGTCCCAGCTCGACAGCTGTACGTCACCGACGAAGGCACGGTAGGAAAGCACCAGATGTTGGTCCAAATCCAGGCGACAATCCGGCCCGCGTGGCCGGCCCGGGGCACAGATCACCAGGCGCAACATGCTGTGGCCCCAGCGGCTGACCCAGTTCTGGTTGGCTTCGGCCAACAGATAGTCCACGGCATAGACCCGTTCCGGGTCGACCTGGCCCAGCGGTGTCTTGGCGAAGTCGTTGCCAGCATTCAGGAACGCGAAGGTTTTGGCGCAGGTGTCTTTGGCGGCGGGCGCCCAGCCGAAATGGTCCTTGTAGTAGCGGTACAGCGCAGGACGTCGGCAGGCGTAGCTCGGGTCGAGGAGGAAATACTCCATGTTGACCGCGACGAATTCCTTGGGATTGGTGGTCTCGTAGATGTCCGGGCTGCGGGCGACTTGCCGGTTGTGCTGTTCGCGCTCGCCACGCCGGCCGACGTATTGCGGCCAACCGGCCAGATCCAGCAGGCGTGGGTCGTCGCTGAGGGTAAAGCGTCGTGTGGTCTGGCCGCGGCACTGGTCGGGGATGCCGATCAGCCCGGAACTGCTGTTGCGCTGGGTGCAGCGCTGGATCAGCGTGCGCTCGGTGTCTGGCCACAGGCGCGAGCGATCGTAAATATGGGTAAGTTCGTGCAGGACCGTGGCCAGCATTTCCCGGCGTACGGTGCCGTGGGGGCGGTAGGTCTTTTTGGTCGCGGCGCTGCCATCGGTGAGGCTGGCGAGCAGGTTGCGATTCAGATCGAGTTCGGACACCAGCGACGCCTGGCCGTAGGCGTTGCCGGGCATTTCGTCGGTCCAGCCGACATCGATGCGCCGATCCAGTTGCTCGACGAAGCGCGGCGGCAATGCCTGCATGGCTTCATCGAGTAGCGCCTGGCTGGCCTGCACTTGCGCGGGGCTCAGACCGTCGGTCTTGAGGCGTAATTGCAGGCCGGCCTGAGCGGTGTTGCCAAGCAGCAACACCACCCCGGCCAGCAGCCAGGCACTAAGCCGCCTCACAGTGCGAGGATGGCTTCGGCGAGAACCTGATCACTGGCGTCGCGGGCTTCCGGTACGCGGGTGCGCAAGGTGTTGATGGCCGCTTCCAGGTGCGCGCCGCGAATCTCGCCATCGCTGGCAACAAAACTGGCGGCGTCGTCATGGGCTTCGCGGACGATTTTCGAATCGCGAATGGATGTGGTGGTATCGGATGTGAAATCAAGCGTGCGCTGGGTGGCACGGATGATCATGTTACTGGTGGCAACCAGGGTGTGCGCCTGGGCCACGTCGGCTAACAACAGCAGGCCAAGGGTGGCAGCAATCAGCGGGCTACGCATGGAACGACTCCGGAGGAACGATGATAACTATTGGACGAGAATTGCCTGTGCCAGTTCAAGGTCGCTGGCATGAAGTTTTGGCTGGGTCCGACGCAGATAATCCAGGGCGGATTCCAGTTGCGCTCCTCGCAGTTGGCCGTCACTGGCAATGAACGCCGCGGCGTCATCCTGAGCGGCGATCAGCAGTTTATGGTCGAAGGGCGCGGAGGTCACCATGCTTGTGGCGTAACCACTGACCACAGTGCCTTGTGTCGAGAGATTAAAAGCGTCGAAGGCATGGGCCGATCCCGACCAGCAGGCCACGAAGATCGCTTGCGTGAGCAACAGATTCGAAAGAAAACGCATGAGACTCGATAGCTGAAAACGAGTCCCAAGGCTAGCGCAATGCCCGAACTAGAGCCAGCGCCGAAACATGGGACACGATGGGCGTGTCCCGCCGTCGAGCTGATGCTTAGATCGCCAGAATGGCTTGGGCCAACTGTGCGTCAGTCGCGTTCAACTGAGGTGCCTGGTGGCGGATCTCGTCGAATGCGCTTTCCAGTTTCACACCGCGAATATCGCCGTTGCTGGCAACGAAGCTAGCGGCGTCATCACGAGCGGCACGCACGATTTTGTTGTCGCGCAGCGAAGAGGAGACATCGGAAGTTGCATCGGAACTGGATTTGAGCGCGCCAACGACGGCGTCGGTGGTCACGATAAAGCTGGTGGCGTTGGCGTTGGCAGCCACGGCGAGCAGGGCTGCAGCGCTCAGCAGACGAAGACGGGACATGGGGTAGCTCCTTTGGATAAACCGATTGAGAGGTGGCGCAGTGTCTGAAAGGTCAGACGCCTGTCATGCGGCGTTCGCCACGTTCTGATTGGATATTAGGCCGGTGCGCAGGGAATGGAACAGCGCAGATGGATGAAATGACGGTGTACTGGTCTATTTCATTTTTAAAAAAACTGTACTGGTATGGCTTTTCAAGGACTCTGAAACGACAAAACCCGTCGTGGTTTCCCACGACGGGTCTTGTTTGTTCAATTCGGGTTGCTGGCGGTGGACCCTACAGGTCAGAGCCAGCGACGCTACTTAGCGCCAGAACGGCTTGCTCAGCTCTTCGTAGCGTTGTGCTTCGCTAATCCCGGCATCAGCCAGCAGACGCGAATCCAGACGAGCCAGTTGATGGCGGCTGGTAATGCGGCGCTGCCACAACATCAGGTTGGCGATAACGCGAAGAGGCATGGAAGCCTGGGTTTTTGCAGCGGTATCTTCGAAGAACAGTTCGGAACTGAGTGTACGTTCCATGGTTGACATCCTTCCGCTTGTGGCGGGATTAGGTAGTGGTTTAACTGATGCCAATGATCCTCCTGTTTAGCCAGTCCCTCTAGATACAGTTCACTTGTATTGTGAGGGATCAATTAACTGTTTATAGGGGGTGTACTGGTCAAATTTGAGGCAACTGTACCTGTCTGCACTAACTCAGTGCATTTTCGGCGTATCGACTCGGAAATGTAGGAGATTGCGGTAGGAAAAGACCGGTACAGCAGTACAGTTTTCGACAGGAAAGGGTGTTGCGAGCAGCAGCTGACGCAACTGTGTTTGCGTCAGCTGTTATTTGGGTCGATCAGACCGCCAGCATCCGCCCGGTTTCTTCCAGGTTGATGTGCCAGCTCAGGGCATCACGCAGGATGTGTGGGGTGTGTCCGCCAATGGCACAGGCGGCTGTGAAGTAATTATTCAGGGCTTCGCGATAGTCCGGGTGCACACAGTTGTCGATGACCACCCGGGCCCGCTCCCGCGGCGCCAGGCCGCGCAGGTCGGCCAGGCCGATCTCGGTCACCAGAATGTCAACGTCATGCTCGGTGTGGTCGACGTGGCTGACCATCGGCACCACGCTGGAAATCGCGCCGCCCTTGGCGATTGACTTGGTAACAAAGATCGACAGGTGCGCATTGCGCGCGAAGTCCCCCGAACCGCCAATGCCGTTCATCATCCGCGTGCCGCAGACATGGGTGGAGTTGACGTTGCCGTACAGGTCGAACTCCAGCGCCGTATTAATGCCGATGATCCCCAGGCGCCGCACCACTTCCGGGTGGTTGGAGATTTCCTGAGGGCGCAATACAAGCTTGTCTTTGTAATGCTCCAGATTGCCGAACACATCAGCATTGCGCCGGGCCGACAGAGTGATCGAGCTGCCCGAGGCAAAACTCAGCTTGCCGGCATCGATCAGGTCGAACGTCGAATCCTGCAACACTTCCGAATACATCGTCAGGTCTTCGAACGGCGAGTCGATCAAGCCACACATCACCGAATTGGCGATGGTGCCGATCCCGGCTTGCAACGGCCCCAGCTTGTTGGTCATGCGCCCGGCAGCCACTTCCTGTTTGAAGAAGTCGATCAGGTGATCGGCGATGGCCTGGGTGTCGGTGTCCGGTGGCAGCACGGTAGACGGCGAGTCGGATTGGTTGGTGATCACGATCGCGACAATCTTCTCCGGCGGGATCGGGATGGCAGTGCTGCCAATACGATCGTCGACCTTCACCAGCGGAATTGGCGTGCGGGTCGGGCGGTAGGTCGGGATATAGATGTCGTGCAACCCTTCGAGATTCGGGTTGTGCGCCATGTTGATCTCGACGATGACGTGCTTGGCGAAGATCGCGAAGCTGGCCGAGTTGCCTACCGACGTGGTCGGCACGATATGGCCCTGCTCGGTAATCGCCACGGCTTCAATCACCGCGATGTCCGGCCGCGTGAGTTGCTGGTTGCGCAGCATCTCGACGGTTTCCGACAAATGCTGGTCGATGAACATGACTTCGCCGGCGTTGATCGCCTTGCGCAGGGTGCTGTCGACCTGGAACGGCATGCGGCGCGACAGGACGCCGGCTTCGGTCAGCTGTTTATCGAGGTCGTTGCCCAGGCTCGCGCCGGTCATCAAGGTGATTTTCAGCGGAGTGATTTTGGCGCGCTCGGCCAATGCATGCGGCACGGCCTTGGCTTCGCCGGCGCGGGTGAAACCGCTCATGCCGACGGTCATGCCGTCCTCAATCAGAGCGGCAGCGTCAGCGGCGCTCATCACCTTATCCAACAACGAAGGCAAGCGAATACGATCACGGTACATGGATTGTTATCTCGGGCAACGGAAGCAAGGTGTGCAGTCTAGTGACTTGGAAAAAATCCGTCCCGCTACCATGGTCGAATGCCGAGCCCTGATTTAGAGCCTTTGGTCGGGTTTCATGGGGAATAAAAAAACCCCAGCCTACTAAAGGCTGAGGTTTTGGGTATTGCTTTGGAGCAGGTTTTACTCGACGGCTTTCACCATGTCTTCAATGACCTTTTTAGCGTCACCGAAGACCATCATGGTTTTGTCGAGGTAGAACAGTTCGTTGTCCAGACCGGCATAGCCGCTGGCCATCGAGCGCTTGTTGACGATGATGGTCTTGGCCTTGAACGCCTCGAGAATCGGCATGCCGGCAATCGGCGATTTCGGATCGTTCTTGGCGGCCGGGTTGACCACGTCGTTGGCGCCCAACACCAGCACCACATCGGCTTGGCCGAACTCGGAGTTGATGTCTTCCATCTCGAACACCTGGTCGTAAGGCACTTCGGCCTCGGCCAGCAATACGTTCATGTGGCCAGGCATCCGACCGGCAACCGGGTGGATCGCGTATTTCACGGTCACGCCGCGATGGGTCAGCTTCTCGGTCAGTTCTTTGAGCGCGTGTTGCGCCCGAGCTACCGCCAGGCCGTAGCCCGGAACGATGATCACGGTGTCAGCGTTGGTCAGCAGGAAGGTTGCGTCGTCAGCCGAGCCGGACTTCACCGGGCGGGCTTCTTTCGAACCTGCAGGGCCGGCCGCATCCGCCGTATTGCCGAAACCGCCGAGCAACACATTAAAGAAGGAGCGGTTCATCGCCTTGCACATGATGTACGAGAGGATCGCACCAGACGAACCCACCAGCGAACCGGCAATGATCAGCATCGAGTTGTTCAGCGAGAAGCCGATACCCGCTGCGGCCCAACCGGAGTAGCTGTTGAGCATCGACACGACGACAGGCATGTCCGCGCCGCCAATCGGGATGATGATCAGCACGCCCAGCACGAAGGCCAGGGCCAGCATCAGCGCGAAGGCACTAAGATTGCCGGTCAACATGAAGGTGATGCCCAGCGCCAGTGTCGCCACGCCCAGCAGCAGGTTCAGCTTGTGCTGGCCGCCGAACTGTACCGGTGCGCCCTGGAACAGGCGGAACTTGTACTTGCCCGAGAGCTTGCCGAACGCGATCACGGAACCGGAGAAGGTGATTGCACCGATGGCCGCGCCGAGGAACAGTTCCAGACGGTTACCGGCAGGAATCGCATCACCCAATTGCTTGACGATACCCAGCGATTGCGGCTCAACCACCGCAGCGATCGCAATGAACACCGCCGCCATACCGATCATGCTGTGCATGAAGGCGACCAGTTCCGGCATCTTGGTCATTTCAACGCGCTTGGCCATGATCGAGCCGGCGGTGCCGCCGATCAGCAGGCCGACGATAACGTAGCCAATACCAGCGGTAGCCAGCTCAGCGCCCAACTTATAGATGAGGCCGACGGTGGTGAGGATCGCCAGCGCCATGCCGAGCATGCCGTACACGTTGCCGCGCCGCGACGTGGTTGGGTGCGACAGGCCTTTGAGGGCCTGGATAAAGCAGATCGACGCGATCAAGTAGAGCGTCGTGACAAGATTCATGCTCATTACTTAGGCGCCTCTTCTTTTACGACTTTCGGGGCTTTTTTCTTGAACATCTCGAGCATCCTGCGGGTAACCAGGAAGCCACCAAACACGTTGACTGCCGCCAGAGCCACCGCCAAGGTGCCCATGGTTTTGCCCAGTGGCGTCACGGTCAGAGCCGCGGCCAGCATGGCACCGACGATCACGATCGCCGAGATCGCGTTGGTCACCGCCATCAAAGGCGTGTGCAGTGCAGGTGTAACGTTCCAGACCACGTGATAACCGACATAAATCGCCAGCACGAAGATGATCAGGTTGTAGATACCGGGGGAGATAAGCTCTTCCATCGTCTGAATCCCTGCTTAGGCGTTTTTGCGGATGACTTGGCCGTCGCGGCACATCAGGCACGCGGCGACGATGTCGTCTTCTAGGTTCACTTCGAACTGGCCTTCTTTGTTGAAAACCAGCTTCAGGAAGTCCAGCAAGTTGCGGGCGTACAGCGCCGAAGCATCTGCGGCGACTTCACCGGCCAGGTTGGTCGGGCCGCAAATGGTCACGCCATTCGCAACGACCACTTGGTCAGCCACGGTCAGCGGGCAATTGCCGCCCTGGGCTGCGGCGAGGTCGATGACCACCGAGCCAGGCTTCATCTGCGCCACGGTTTCAGCGCTCAGCAGCGTTGGTGCCTTGCGGCCCGGGATCAGTGCAGTGGTGATGACGATGTCCGCCTGCTTGGCGCGTTCGTGCACGGCCAGGGCCTGGCGCTGCATCCAGCTGGCGGGCATTGGACGCGCGTAACCGCCGACACCGACGGCGCATTCACGCTCTTCATCGGTCTCGTAAGGTACGTCGACGAACTTGGCGCCAAGGGATTCGATCTGCTCTTTTACTGCCGGACGCACGTCGGACGCTTCGATCACCGCACCCAGGCGTTTCGCCGTGGCGATCGCCTGCAAACCGGCCACGCCAGCGCCGAGAATCAGCACGCGCGCCGCTTTCACGGTGCCCGCCGCCGTCATCAGCATCGGCATGAAGCGCGGATAGTGGTGAGCCGCCAGCAACACGGCTTTATAGCCGGCAATGTTCGCTTGGGAGGACAGCACATCCAGACTCTGAGCGCGGGAGGTGCGCGGCGCGGCTTCCAGCGCGAAAGCGGTAATGCCGCACTCGGCCAGCTTGGCGATGGTTTCATTGCTGAACGGGTTGAGCATGCCGACGACAACGGTGCCGCTCTTGATCAGAGCCAGCTCGCTGTCGCTGGGGGCGACCACCTTGAGAATCAGCTCGGCACCAAATGCATCGTTGGCGCTGCCAATGGTTGCGCCTGCCGCTTCATAGGCACTGTCGACAACGCTGGCTTTAACGCCGGCGCCGCTTTGTACAGTGACCTTATGACCCTGGCCGATCAGCTTTTTGATGGTTTCCGGGGTTGCAGCAACCCGTGTTTCACCCGTTTGGGTTTCGAGAGGAACACCAATGTGCACGTCAAATCTCCTGCGTGATCTTATTGAGTAAACCCAGGCACTTCGGATGGTGCGGCTGGGGCGGCCGATCAGCACGATCCCGCCAAATCAGGGCGGGGCGCGGCATTTTGCAGGCGAACTTTGTGCCCTTCAAGGGATTATGACGGGTGACGGAAAATTAACTACAAGTCACCCCGTGACCGAATGTCGCAACTAGCCGGATCAATCCCTTGCAGGCCGTGCCTTGTAAGGATTCTGGTCGAATTTCAATAATTTACACATCGGCGCCGTGAATGAGAGGTCATTGCCTCTAAATAGAGGCTCAAGGCCACGACTTCAGGCGCTTGTGGGACGTTTGTACTGCATGTCGGTACAGTCTATGAATATGCGACAAATACTTATATCTGTAGTGTTTTGATTTTGCTGACTACGAGGTCAGTTAATCGGCGTTAGCCTTTATCCCTCTAGGCTGTAGCCATGTGCCTGATTCACCAGCCAGTCGCGAAAAGCCCTTAAAGAGGCCGATTCGACCTTTCGCTCAGGAATCATCAGGTAATAAGCCTTGATGCTCGACAGGGCTTGGGGATTGGCAATCACCAGGCGCTTCTCCGCCAATTCACGCTGAATCAGAAACGGTGGAATCAACGCGATCCCCATGTCGTGCATGGCCGCCTGGGCGAGCATGGAGAATAGCTCGTAACGCGGGCCTGTCATGTCGCGAGGGATATTCAGGTTCTGGGAATTGAACCACTGGCGCCACGCGTACGGGCGGGTGGTCTGTTGCAGCAGGGGTAATTCCGCGATGTGAGCGGGTGTCAGATTTGTCTTCTTGCCCAGTAGGGCGGGGCTGCACACCGGCATCGGGTTTTCTCCCATCAGCCTGTGGGATTCCGTACCCGACCAATCCGCATCGCCGAAGTAGATCGCAGCATCAAACTCGGTGTCGGCAAACAGAAAGGGCCGTGTGCGGTTAGTAAGGTTGACCGTTACTTCCGGGTGTTTGTGCTGGAAGTCCTTGAGTCGCGGCAGCAGCCATTGGGTGCCGAAAGTTGGCACCACTGCCAGCTCGATGACGTTGGTGCCTTGCTGGCCCATCACCGACAGTGTGTCCCGCTCCACGGCATCGAGTTGCGTGGCCACGCGACGGCTGTAGGAAAGCCCGGCTTCTGTCAGCTTCACTCCGCGCCGTGAGCGTCGGAACAGTTCGACGCTGAGGAACTCCTCGAGGCTGGCGATCTGTCGGCAAATCGCACCCTGGGTGAGGGAAAGTTCCTGTGCGGCCTTGGTAAAGCTCTCATGGCGCGCTGCCGCTTCGAAGCTGATCAGGGCCGTTGTGCTGGGGATTTTCCTGCGCATGTACGTGAACCTCACTAATACATCGCATTAATGACCTTTCGCGATGTTTCGGAGTGAGAAATTAGCACAACAGTATGCGAAATCCTCGTTTGCCGAGATGGCTAACCGGGCCTAGGATCAGTCCACGTTATTTGACCCGATTCGAGAGGACACACTCATGGGCGGTAAAGCTAGCTTCAACTGGATCGATCCCCTGCTGCTGGATCAACAGCTCACCGAAGAAGAACGCATGATCCGCGACACCGCCGAGCAGTTCGCTCAGCAGAAGCTCGCGCCGCGCGTTCTGGAAGCTTTCCGCCATGAGAAGACCGACATCGCGATCTTCCGTGAGATGGGCGACGTGGGCCTGTTGGGTGCGACCATTCCTGAGGAATACGGTGGCAGCGGCCTGAACTACGTCAGCTACGGCCTGATCGCTCGTGAAGTCGAGCGCGTCGACTCCGGCTATCGCTCGATGATGAGTGTGCAGTCCTCGCTGGTAATGGTGCCGATCAATGAATTCGGCACTGAAGCGCAAAAGCAAAAGTACCTGCCAAAACTGGCCACTGGCGAATGGATCGGCTGCTTCGGTCTGACAGAGCCAAACCACGGTTCCGACCCGGGCGCGATGATTACTCGTGCACGCAAAGTGGAAGGCGGCTACAGCCTGACCGGCAGCAAAATGTGGATCACCAACAGCCCGATCGCCGATGTGTTCGTGGTCTGGGGTAAGGATGATGCCGGCGACATCCGCGGTTTCGTATTGGAGAAGGGCTGGAAAGGCCTGAGTGCTCCGGCGATTCACGGCAAGGTTGGCTTGCGTGCGTCCATCACCGGCGAAATCGTCATGGACAACGTGTTTGTCCCTGAAGAGAACATCTTCCCGGATGTCCGTGGCCTGAAGGGTCCGTTTACCTGCCTCAACTCTGCGCGCTACGGCATCTCGTGGGGCGCACTGGGCGCAGCCGAGTTCTGCTGGCACACCGCTCGCCAATACACCCTGGATCGTCAGCAGTTCGGTCGCCCATTGGCTGCCACTCAGTTGATCCAGAAGAAGCTCGCCGACATGCAGACCGAAATCACCATGGCATTGCAAGGTTGCCTGCGTCTGGGACGTATGAAGGATGAAGGCACGGCGGCGGTCGAGATCACTTCGATGATGAAGCGTAACTCCTGCGGCAAATCCCTGGATATCGCGCGCATGGCCCGCGACATGCTGGGCGGCAACGGTATCTCCGACGAGTTCGGCGTTGCGCGCCACTTGGTTAACCTGGAAGTGGTGAACACCTACGAAGGTACGCATGACGTGCATGCGCTGATCCTCGGTCGCGCGCAGACCGGCATCCAGGCGTTCTATTAATAGGAGAACGGCCATGGGCGCGCTTTCGCATCTACGGGTACTGGATTTATCGCGGGTGCTGGCCGGGCCTTGGTCCGGGCAGATCCTGGCGGACCTTGGCGCTGAAGTGATCAAGGTCGAGCGCCCGGGCAATGGCGACGACACGCGCGCCTGGGGGCCTCCGTTCCTTAAAGACGCTTATGGCGAGAACACCAGCGAGGCTGCCTATTACTTGTCGGCCAATCGCAACAAACAATCGGTAACCATCGACTTCACCCGACCGGAAGGCCAGAAGCTGGTGCGTGATCTGGCGGCGAAGTCGGACATCCTGATCGAGAACTTCAAGGTGGGTGGCCTGGCGGCTTATGGGCTGGACTATGAATCGCTCAAGGCGATCAATCCGGATCTGATCTATTGCTCGATCACCGGGTTTGGCCAGACCGGGCCTTACGCTAAGCGCGCGGGTTATGACTTCATGATCCAGGGGTTGGGCGGCTTGATGAGCCTGACGGGGCGACCTGAAGGTGATGAGGGCGCCGGGCCGGTGAAAGTCGGCGTAGCGCTGACGGATATTTTGACCGGGCTCTATTCGACGGTAGCGATTCTGGCGGCACTGGCGCATCGGGATCATGACGGTGGCGGCCAGCATATCGATATGGCGTTGCTGGATGTGCAAGTGGCTTGTCTGGCGAACCAGGCGATGAACTACCTGACTACCGGCAATGCGCCTAAGCGCCTTGGGAATGCGCACCCGAACATCGTGCCTTATCAGGATTTTCCTACGGCGGATGGCGACTTTATTCTCACCGTGGGTAACGACGGGCAGTTTCGCAAGTTTGCCGAGGTGGCGGGTCAGCCGCAGTGGGCAGATGATCCGCGCTTCGCTACCAACAAGCTGCGCGTGGCCAATCGGGCGGTGCTGATTCCGCTGATTCGCCAGGCGACGGTGTTCAAGACTACTGCTGAGTGGGTGGTGCAACTGGAGCAGGCGGGTGTGCCGTGTGGGCCGATCAATGATCTGGCGCAGGTGTTTGCAGATCCGCAGGTTCAGGCGCGCGGGTTAGCTATAGAGTTACCCCATGCATTGGCTGGAATGGTGCCTCAGGTGGCGAGTCCGATCCGGTTGTCTGAGACGCCTGTGGAATACCGCAATGCGCCTCCTTTGTTAGGGGAGCACACGCTGGAAGTGTTGCAGCGGGTGTTGGGTCTGGATGCTGGTGCGGTGGCTGCTTTCAAGGATGCTGGGGTGCTTTAAGGTTCCTTCTATATAGAAGCGTTTGTTTTAAAGAGGGAGTCGGGCTCTTTTCCGGGCTTTTGCAAGTTATTGATAGAAAAGCAAAATCAGTGCTTGACGGCAGATTCTGGAAGTCTATAATTCGCCCCACTTCCGGTGCAGTCGAAACGGAAAACTCCTTGATAAACAAAGAGTTATGCGGTTTTCGACAGCGGATTGCTTCAGATTATCGAGGCCCCGAAGGAGTTGGTTGAGTGGTGTTGTGTGGCTCGATTGACGGTTCGGTCTTCTCGGTCGAAAGCGGAACAAAAGAGGTGTTGACAGCAGCGAGTAACGCTGTAGAATTCGCCTCCCGCTAACGAGAGATCGAAAGCGCAAGTGGTTGAAGTTGCAGAGGAAACTTTGAAAACTTCTTAAAATAACCGCTTGACAGTAACTGGCGCTGCTGTAGAATGCGCGCCTCGGTTGAGACGAAAGAATCAACCCACCGCTCTTTAACAACTGAATCAAGCAATTCGTGTGGGTGCTTGTGGAGTCAGACTGATAGTCAACAAGATTATCAGCATCACAAGTTACTCCGCGAGAAATCAAAGATGTAACCAACGATTGCTGAGCCAAGTTTAGGGTTTCTTAAAAACCCAAAGATGTTTGAACTGAAGAGTTTGATCATGGCTCAGATTGAACGCTGGCGGCAGGCCTAACACATGCAAGTCGAGCGGCAGCACGGGTACTTGTACCTGGTGGCGAGCGGCGGACGGGTGAGTAATGCCTAGGAATCTGCCTGGTAGTGGGGGATAACGCTCGGAAACGGACGCTAATACCGCATACGTCCTACGGGAGAAAGCAGGGGACCTTCGGGCCTTGCGCTATCAGATGAGCCTAGGTCGGATTAGCTAGTTGGTGAGGTAATGGCTCACCAAGGCGACGATCCGTAACTGGTCTGAGAGGATGATCAGTCACACTGGAACTGAGACACGGTCCAGACTCCTACGGGAGGCAGCAGTGGGGAATATTGGACAATGGGCGAAAGCCTGATCCAGCCATGCCGCGTGTGTGAAGAAGGTCTTCGGATTGTAAAGCACTTTAAGTTGGGAGGAAGGGCATTTACCTAATACGTAAGTGTTTTGACGTTACCGACAGAATAAGCACCGGCTAACTCTGTGCCAGCAGCCGCGGTAATACAGAGGGTGCAAGCGTTAATCGGAATTACTGGGCGTAAAGCGCGCGTAGGTGGTTTGTTAAGTTGGATGTGAAATCCCCGGGCTCAACCTGGGAACTGCATTCAAAACTGACAAGCTAGAGTATGGTAGAGGGTGGTGGAATTTCCTGTGTAGCGGTGAAATGCGTAGATATAGGAAGGAACACCAGTGGCGAAGGCGACCACCTGGACTGATACTGACACTGAGGTGCGAAAGCGTGGGGAGCAAACAGGATTAGATACCCTGGTAGTCCACGCCGTAAACGATGTCAACTAGCCGTTGGGAGCCTTGAGCTCTTAGTGGCGCAGCTAACGCATTAAGTTGACCGCCTGGGGAGTACGGCCGCAAGGTTAAAACTCAAATGAATTGACGGGGGCCCGCACAAGCGGTGGAGCATGTGGTTTAATTCGAAGCAACGCGAAGAACCTTACCAGGCCTTGACATCCAATGAACTTTCCAGAGATGGATTGGTGCCTTCGGGAACATTGAGACAGGTGCTGCATGGCTGTCGTCAGCTCGTGTCGTGAGATGTTGGGTTAAGTCCCGTAACGAGCGCAACCCTTGTCCTTAGTTACCAGCACGTCATGGTGGGCACTCTAAGGAGACTGCCGGTGACAAACCGGAGGAAGGTGGGGATGACGTCAAGTCATCATGGCCCTTACGGCCTGGGCTACACACGTGCTACAATGGTCGGTACAGAGGGTTGCCAAGCCGCGAGGTGGAGCTAATCCCAGAAAACCGATCGTAGTCCGGATCGCAGTCTGCAACTCGACTGCGTGAAGTCGGAATCGCTAGTAATCGCGAATCAGAATGTCGCGGTGAATACGTTCCCGGGCCTTGTACACACCGCCCGTCACACCATGGGAGTGGGTTGCACCAGAAGTAGCTAGTCTAACCTTCGGGAGGACGGTTACCACGGTGTGATTCATGACTGGGGTGAAGTCGTAACAAGGTAGCCGTAGGGGAACCTGCGGCTGGATCACCTCCTTAATCGACGACATCAGCTGCTCCATAAGTTCCCACACGAATTGCTTGATTCATTGAAGAAGACGATAAAGAAGCAGCCCGAAATTGGGTCTGTAGCTCAGTTGGTTAGAGCGCACCCCTGATAAGGGTGAGGTCGGCAGTTCGAATCTGCCCAGACCCACCAATTTTGTTATGGGGCCATAGCTCAGCTGGGAGAGCGCCTGCCTTGCACGCAGGAGGTCAACGGTTCGATCCCGTTTGGCTCCACCACTACTGCTTCTGTTTGTTGAAAGCTTAGAAATGAGCATTCCAATGTGAATATTGATTTCTAGTCTTTGATTAGATCGTTCTTTAAAAATTTGGGTATGTGATAGAAAGATAGACTGGACGTTACTTTCACTGGTAACGGATCAGGCTAAGGTAAAATTTGTGAGTTCTCTTAATTGAGAAATTCGAATTTTCGGCGAATGTCGTCTTCACAGTATAACCAGATTGCTTGGGGTTATATGGTCAAGTGAAGAAGCGCATACGGTGGATGCCTTGGCAGTCAGAGGCGATGAAAGACGTGGTAGCCTGCGAAAAGCTTCGGGGAGTCGGCAAACAGACTTTGATCCGGAGATGTCTGAATGGGGGAACCCACCTAACATAAGTTAGGTATCTTAAGCTGAATACATAGGCTTAAGAAGCGAACCAGGGGAACTGAAACATCTAAGTACCCTGAGGAAAAGAAATCAACCGAGATTCCCTTAGTAGTGGCGAGCGAACGGGGACTAGCCCTTAAGTGGCTTTGAGATTAGCGGAACGCTCTGGAAAGTGCGGCCATAGTGGGTGATAGCCCTGTACGCGAAAATCTCTTAGTCATGAAATCGAGTAGGACGGAGCACGAGAAACTTTGTCTGAATATGGGGGGACCATCCTCCAAGGCTAAATACTACTGACTGACCGATAGTGAACTAGTACCGTGAGGGAAAGGCGAAAAGAACCCCGGAGAGGGGAGTGAAATAGATCCTGAAACCGTATGCGTACAAGCAGTGGGAGCCCACTTTGTTGGGTGACTGCGTACCTTTTGTATAATGGGTCAGCGACTTATTTTCAGTGGCGAGCTTAACCGAATAGGGGAGGCGTAGCGAAAGCGAGTCTTAATAGGGCGTCTAGTCGCTGGGAATAGACCCGAAACCGGGCGATCTATCCATGGGCAGGTTGAAGGTTGGGTAACACTAACTGGAGGACCGAACCGACTACCGTTGAAAAGTTAGCGGATGACCTGTGGATCGGAGTGAAAGGCTAATCAAGCTCGGAGATAGCTGGTTCTCCTCGAAAGCTATTTAGGTAGCGCCTCATGTATCACTGTAGGGGGTAGAGCACTGTTTCGGCTAGGGGGTCATCCCGACTTACCAAACCGATGCAAACTCCGAATACCTACAAGTGCCGAGCATGGGAGACACACGGCGGGTGCTAACGTCCGTCGTGAAAAGGGAAACAACCCAGACCGTCAGCTAAGGTCCCAAAGTTATGGTTAAGTGGGAAACGATGTGGGAAGGCTTAGACAGCTAGGAGGTTGGCTTAGAAGCAGCCACCCTTTAAAGAAAGCGTAATAGCTCACTAGTCGAGTCGGCCTGCGCGGAAGATGTAACGGGGCTCAAACCATACACCGAAGCTACGGGTATCACTTAGGTGATGCGGTAGAGGAGCGTTCTGTAAGCCTGTGAAGGTGAGTTGAGAAGCTTGCTGGAGGTATCAGAAGTGCGAATGCTGACATGAGTAACGACAATGGGTGTGAAAAACACCCACGCCGAAAGACCAAGGTTTCCTGCGCAACGTTAATCGACGCAGGGTTAGTCGGTCCCTAAGGCGAGGCTGAAAAGCGTAGTCGATGGAAAACAGGTTAATATTCCTGTACTTCTGGTTATTGCGATGGAGGGACGGAGAAGGCTAGGCCAGCTTGGCGTTGGTTGTCCAAGTTTAAGGTGGTAGGCTGGAATCTTAGGTAAATCCGGGATTCTAAGGCCGAGAGCTGATGACGAGTGTTCTTTTAGAACACGAAGTGGTTGATGCCATGCTTCCAAGAAAAGCTTCTAAGCTTCAGGTAACCAGGAACCGTACCCCAAACCGACACAGGTGGTTGGGTAGAGAATACCAAGGCGCTTGAGAGAACTCGGGTGAAGGAACTAGGCAAAATGGCACCGTAACTTCGGGAGAAGGTGCGCCGGTGAGGGTGAAGCATTTACTGCGTAAGCCCATGCCGGTCGAAGATACCAGGCCGCTGCGACTGTTTATTAAAAACACAGCACTCTGCAAACACGAAAGTGGACGTATAGGGTGTGACGCCTGCCCGGTGCCGGAAGGTTAATTGATGGGGTTAGCTAACGCGAAGCTCTTGATCGAAGCCCCGGTAAACGGCGGCCGTAACTATAACGGTCCTAAGGTAGCGAAATTCCTTGTCGGGTAAGTTCCGACCTGCACGAATGGCGTAACGATGGCGGCGCTGTCTCCACCCGAGACTCAGTGAAATTGAAATCGCTGTGAAGATGCAGTGTATCCGCGGCTAGACGGAAAGACCCCGTGAACCTTTACTATAGCTTTGCACTGGACTTTGAATTTGCTTGTGTAGGATAGGTGGGAGGCTTTGAAGCGTGGACGCCAGTTCGCGTGGAGCCAACCTTGAAATACCACCCTGGCAACTTTGAGGTTCTAACTCAGGTCCGTTATCCGGATCGAGGACAGTGTATGGTGGGTAGTTTGACTGGGGCGGTCTCCTCCTAAAGAGTAACGGAGGAGTACGAAGGTGCGCTCAGACCGGTCGGAAATCGGTCGTAGAGTATAAAGGCAAAAGCGCGCTTGACTGCGAGACAGACACGTCGAGCAGGTACGAAAGTAGGTCTTAGTGATCCGGTGGTTCTGTATGGAAGGGCCATCGCTCAACGGATAAAAGGTACTCCGGGGATAACAGGCTGATACCGCCCAAGAGTTCATATCGACGGCGGTGTTTGGCACCTCGATGTCGGCTCATCACATCCTGGGGCTGAAGCCGGTCCCAAGGGTATGGCTGTTCGCCATTTAAAGTGGTACGCGAGCTGGGTTTAGAACGTCGTGAGACAGTTCGGTCCCTATCTGCCGTGGACGTTTGAGATTTGAGAGGGGCTGCTCCTAGTACGAGAGGACCGGAGTGGACGAACCTCTGGTGTTCCGGTTGTCACGCCAGTGGCATTGCCGGGTAGCTATGTTCGGAATAGATAACCGCTGAAAGCATCTAAGCGGGAAACTAGCCTCAAGATGAGATCTCACTGGGACCTTGAGTCCCCTGAAGGGCCGTCGAAGACTACGACGTTGATAGGTTGGGTGTGTAAGCGCTGTGAGGCGTTGAGCTAACCAATACTAATTGCCCGTGAGGCTTGACCATATAACACCCAAGCAATTTGCTTGCTTCGAGCTGAAAGGCGAAAGAGCACCAGATTGCGGTGTGTGAAGACGAAACGAACCGAAAGTTCGAAACTGCTCACAAAACACCGAGATCTATCACATACCCATTCGCTGGAGCGTAAACCCGCAAGGGCAAACGAGCCGGCTCCCGAATTTCTTGACGACCATAGAGCATTGGAACCACCTGATCCCATCCCGAACTCAGCAGTGAAACGATGCATCGCCGATGGTAGTGTGGGGTTTCCCCATGTGAGAGTAGGTCATCGTCAAGATTAAATTCCGAAACCCCTATCTGCGTATGCAGGTAGGGGTTTTGTTTTAGTAGAAGTCACCGTTTTTTGCTGGCACGTTACTGCGGTAACGGGCTGGTCACAGAATTTCTTGACGACCATAGAGCATTGGAACCACCTGATCCCATCCCGAACTCAGCAGTGAAACGATGCATCGCCGATGGTAGTGTGGGGTTTCCCCATGTGAGAGTAGGTCATCGTCAAGATTGAATTCCGAAACCCCTGTCTGCTAACGCAGACAGGGGTTTTGTCGTTTTGGAGCAGATAAATCTTCAAGCGACAGTAAGGGCTTAAAGCTAATCCAGAATCTCTAGCACGCCGTTCGGCGGGAAGACGCCACGAATCCCATCCATTTCAGACAATCCCCTAAGATTTCTCCTGATCGTGCCGAAAGACTGGTGAGACATGCGTGCACCAAAGTAGAGCGGCCTCAGAAAGCCGTCTGCGCTGTTACATGGAATGTTGCAATCCGGAACGCATCCCCACTTTTTGCATAAGAAGTCCCATGAAATGAATCTCAAGTTCAGCCATAAAATCCTGCTGGCCGCTTCAGGCGTCGTGGTGCTGGCTTTTGCGTTGTTCACTTTGTACAACGACTATTTGCAGCGAAATACTATTCGGCAGAATCTCGAATCCTCCGTCCAGCAAGCCGGTGACTTGACCGCCAGCAGCGTGCAGAACTGGATGAGTGGCCGCGTACTGGTGCTAGAGAACCTGGCACAGAACGTCGCCCATCAAGGTGCAAACGCCGATCTGCCAGGATTGGTTGATCAACCGGCCTTCACCTCGAACTTCCAGTTCACTTACGTCGGCCAGGCCAACGGTGTATTCACCCAGCGCCCGGACGCGAAGATGCCGGATGGCTACGATCCACGTCAGCGCCCTTGGTACAAACAAGCCGTTGCGGCTGACAAGACCATGCTGACCCCGCCTTACATGGCTGCGGTCGGCGGTCTGGTGGTGACCATCGCTTTGCCGGTGAAAAAGAACGGCGAACTGCTCGGCGTTGTCGGCGGTGACCTGAGTCTGGAAACCTTGGTCAAGATCATCAACTCGGTAGACTTCGGCGGCATCGGTCATGCGTTCCTGGTCAGCGCGGACGGTCAGGTAATCGTCAGCCCGGACAAAGATCAGGTGATGAAGAACCTGAAAGACATCTACCCAGGCTCCAACGTGCGCATCGAGAAGGGTAATCAGAACGTCACTCTGAACAAGCAAGACCGCATCCTCTCGTTCACCCCGGTCACCGGTTTGCCGAACGCCGAGTGGTACATCGGTCTGTCAATCGACAAGGACAAGGCCTACGCCCCGCTGAGCCAATTCCGCACCTCGGCATTGATCGCGATGTTTATCGCCGTGAGCGCCATTGCAGTGCTGCTGAGCCTGCTGATCAACGTGCTGATGCGTCCGCTGACCACCATGGGCCGTGCGATGAAAGACATCGCCCAGGGTGAAGGTGACTTGACCCGTCGTCTGGCCGTGGAAAGCAAAGACGAATTTGGTGAACTGGGTGGTGCGTTCAACCAGTTCGTGGAACGGATTCACGCATCGATTTCCGAAGTGTCCTCAGCGACCCGTCAGGTCCATGACCTGTCGCAACGCGTCATGGCATCGTCCAACGCCTCGATCATTGGTTCCGACGAACAAAGTGCCCGCACCAACAGTGTGGCTGCTGCGATCAACCAACTCGGTGCCGCAACCCAGGAAATTGCGCGCAACGCCGCTGATGCTTCGCAACACGCCAGCGGCGCGAGCGAGCAGGCCGACGACGGTCGTCAGGTGGTGGAAAAAACCATCCTGGCCATGACCGAGTTGTCGCAGAAAATCAGCCTGTCCTGCACCCAGATCGAAACCCTTAATGCCAGCACCGACAACATCGGGCACATTCTGGATGTGATCAAAGGCATCTCCCAGCAAACCAACCTGTTGGCCCTGAACGCGGCCATCGAAGCGGCCCGTGCGGGTGAAGCCGGTCGTGGTTTTGCGGTGGTGGCGGATGAGGTGCGTAACCTCGCTCATCGCACCCAGGAGTCGGCAGAAGAGATCCACAAAATGATCACTTCGTTGCAGATCGGTTCTCGCGAAGCGGTGACCACCATGAACGCCAGTCAGGTCTCCAGCGAAGAGAGCGTCGAAGTGGCGAACCAGGCCGGTCTGCGACTGGTCAGCGTGACCCAGCGCATCGGCGAAATCGACGGCATGAACCAATCGGTGGCCGCGGCAACTGAAGAGCAGACCGCAGTGGTGGAAACCCTCAACGTCGACGTCAACCAGATCAACCTGCTGAACCAGCAAAGCGTGGCCAACCTCAATGAAACATTGAAGGATTGCGATGCTTTGTCATTGCAGGCGAATCGGTTGAAGCAGTTGGTCGACAGCTTCAAAATCTGATTGGGGTCAGTTGGACCGCGTTATCGTTCTTCGCGAGCAAGCCCGCTCCCACAGGTTGACCGGATTCCTTCAGAAGGAATGAAGTCAAAATGTGGGAGCGGGCTTGCTCGCGAAAGCGGCACATCAGTCACCGCCAAACTGAAGCCTTACGCAAACAGCTTCAACACATTGTTCATCGCATCATCAGCAAACCCCTGCACAAACTCCTTGAACCCCGGCAACGCCTCGGCGCCGCCCTGGGCAGGTTCGGCGATGATGGTCCAGGTCGCTCGAGACTTACCCGCCCCCAGAGACTCTACATTCATCGCCGCCCACAAATTGGCCACACCCAAGGTGTTGTAGATCGTGGTCCAGGTCATGCTTAGCGCCTGGTCGTCCCGGGAGTTGAGTTGCTCGACCACCAGGTTGCCGTCCTTGAAGAATTTCTTGCGCAAGGACGACACACCTTCGCCGGTCATTTCGATGTGCGACAGCGCCGGGATGAATTTATCGAAGCCGGCAAAGTTGCCGACCACCGCCCAGACTTTCGCCGCATCCGCAGGCACGTCTACCGAAGACGCTACGTGGCAGCCGTGAGGGTTTTTGATCAGGGTATCGGGTTGCAGGGTTTTCATGGTCTTGCTCCAGTGGGTTGGGTCAGATGAAGTTGATTTCTTTGAGGTAGTCGCAACCGCGACGCAGCAGCGCCGGGGATTTTTGTGGGTAATGCGCGCCCATCTGCCGGACGCCGGCCTGGGCGTTGTCGTGGCCGATCATCGAGATGTCGCCGATGTCTTCTTCAAAGCCGTTGAGGTAGAAACCCAGCACGCCGAACAACGCGTTGTCGCTGTCGACCCGGCCCAGTTGCTGCTGCCAGTCGGCGACGCTGACCATCGAGAATTCCCGACCGGCTTCGCGAAACGAATCGACGTAGGCATCCCAGCTCAGCGGCTCGGGGTTGTGCAGGTTGAACACTGCATGTTCCGGCTGATAACGACTGGCATGGAAGGCGATAAAACGGGCGAGAAAGTCCACCGGCATCAGGTCAAAGTTCAGCGAGAACTCCGGCACCTGGCCGAGCTGGATCGAGCCCTTGAGCATCAGCATCAAGCGATTCTTGTGCGGCTGGCACACGCCCGTGAGGCTGTTGAAACTGATATTGCCGGGGCGATACAGATTGACCCGCACGCCGCGCTCCCGAGCCCGCTCAAGGATCCGCTCGCCGACCCATTTGGACAGGTTGTAGCCGTTCTTGATGTAGATCGGCGGGGTCTGCGCGGCGGGCAATTCAAGCACCCGGCCATCGTCAGAAATCGTGCTGGAGGCCGAAAGCGTCGAGACGAAGTTGAAGATCTTCTTGCTGCGCCCTTCACACAGGCGTAGGCACTCGAAAATCGGTTCAACGTTATCCCGCGCCAGCGACTCGTAATCGAGCACGTGATTGACGTTGGCCGCGTTGTGCACCAGCGCACCGAACTCCCGGTCCAGTCGCTCGTAGACCTCCTGCGCGAGCCCCAAGGAAGGACGCGTGATATCCGCTGAATAAACCCGCACCCGATGCAGGTCCAGGTGCTCCAGACGGTTCTCGCGCAGAGCCTGGGCGAAGCGTTCCGCCGCCGATTGCCCACCGCCATCGCGTACCAGGCAGGCCACCTCTGTGGCGCCCCAGGCCAGCAACGCTTCGACGATGTGTACACCAACAAAACTGTTGGCCCCGGTGACGATCACCTTGTGCACATCGCCCATGCGGCTGACCGGCAGCGGCTGCACATCCAGCTCACGAAAAGCATCGGCCATGGCCTGCGCGCTCAGCACTTCCTCGGTACCCGAGCCGCGAACCAACGTCGCCAATTTCGCGATCGTCGGCAGCTCGATAAAGCGGTTGATCGAGATGCTGCGCCCGAACTCCTCACGCAGTCGTAGCAACATCCGCGACAACAGAATCGAGTGACCGCCCAGATTGAAGAAGCTTTCGTCGGTGGAAATATCGCTCGCCGGCAGTTCCAGCAATTCGGCCCAGATCTCCAGCAAGAGCTCTTCATCGGCACTGGTGGGCAAACGCCGAGCGCTGTTCTCCAGCACGTTAACCGGCAGCGCCAGCAGCGCCTTGCGATCAACCTTGCCGTTACTGGCAAACGGCATGCTCTCCAGCTCAGTCCACGCACCGGGTTGCATGTAGTCCGGCAAGAATTGCACGGCGTGGGCCTTCAGCGCTTCGCGAGCGGCGCCGGGTTGGTCTTCCTGGGGCTGGGCGAGGAACGCCAGAATCCGTCGCTGACTGTCGATGACCACCGCCACTTGCCGGTAGAGCTGACTGTCCCGCAGGCAACGTTCGATCTCCTCCGGCTCGACCCGGAAGCCGCGGATCTTCACCTGATTGTCGCGCCGTCCGCACAGTTCGATACCGTCGCGTGTCCACTTCGCCATATCGCCGGTACGGTAGGTACGCAGGCGTTCACCTTTCGGCAGGCTCAGCTCCAGATAGCGCTCGGCAGTTTGCTGCGGGTTGTTCAGGTAACCCAGGCACACCCCCGGGCCGACGATGTACAACTCGCCGACGGTCTGCTCGGCCACCGGTTGAAAGTCTTCATCGAGAATCAGCACTTGGCTGTTGGCAATCGGGCCGCCGAGGGTGCGGTTGTTGTCGCCGGGTCGCAGTTGCCGCGCGGTGATCAGCACCGTGGCTTCGGTCGGGCCGTAGAGGTTGTAGAGGTTGCCCTGGCGCGTCAGTTGCTCGATGACGTAGGGCTCGCAAACGTCGCCGCCGGTCATCACGTGATCCAGCACTTGCAACTGATCCAGCGGCAAAATGCTTAACAGCGCCGGCGGCAGGAAAGCGTGGCTCAGCTGTTGATTGCGGATCAGCGCCACCAGTTGCAGCGGATCACGGCGCTGGTCGTCGCTGGGCACGATCAACTCGGCGCCCTGTAGCAGCGTCGGGAAAATATCGATCAGCGACGAGTCGAAACTCAGCGACGAAAACTGCAATGCCCGACTCTGTTCGTTCAGTTGCACATAGTCGGCGTACCACGCGGTGAAGTGCGCGAGGTTGGCCTGGCTGAGCAGCACGCCTTTCGGGTGCCCGGTGGTGCCGGAGGTGTAGAGCGCCATGCACGGTGCATCGAGCGCCGGCCGCTGACGCATCAACGGTAGATCGAAATCCACGTCACCACAGTCGATACGGCTGATATCCAGCCCCGGCATCTGATCCGCCAGAGGATGCTCGCCGTCATGCAGCAATAACACCGCCCCGGCGTTTTCCAAAATGTACTGCTGACGTTGTAGCGGATGGCTCGGCTCCAGCGGCAGGTACACCGCACCGCTGCCGAGAATCGCCAGAATCCCTGCATACAACGCGCTGCATTTCGGCAGGCAAATACCCACCACCAAGGAGCCTTGATGCTGATCAAGCAACGGCTGCAGACGCTGCTGAATCGCACGGCTTTGAGCATGCAGCTGGCGATAGCTGAGGGAAGTGCCGGCGATATTCAGTGCAGGTCGTTCGGCGCATTGGATAAAGCGCTGTTCAAGCCGCTCGATCATCGGGATCCGGCCCAGTTGCAGCAGCCCTTCGTGCGCGGTCATGTTGAGCTGATGGATGAAGGCCAGATGCTCGAGAAACAGCAGGTTTTCTACTCGATCAAAATCAACCGGTGCCGCCGTTTCGGTTAACTGGAAATACTCGGCATCCCGGGAAAACCGGCTGACCAGCAACGCCACGTGATCCACCAGTTCTGCCACCGCCCGCAGGCGCAGGGCCTGGCCGTTACCGGACGATTCTTCGGCAATCGGCACGCGAGTGAACAGCGTCGAACCGAACGCGCACAGCAAGTCCAGAATTGGCAGCCCCAAAGACTCACTAACACCCAGTTGCAGCGTCAATCGCGGTACATCGCCAAAGTCGGCAAACGCCAGACTGGCGTCATCGATGACTAAATCGACGTTGCTTAACGCTCGCTCACTCGAAGCAGCCTGCCGCACCAGTGAATGTCCATGTTGTTCGAGCTCCAGCGCCAGGTCGTTCAAGGCCTGGCTCTGCCCTATAAGCACAATGTCGAGACGTCTCATGATGTTCTCCTCGTTAAACCAGGTAGTCGCTCAGAGCTTCTTGAACGCACGGCGAATCGAGCAGCGAACTGCTGCGAAAAAACCGCACGATGTTGGCAACCAACGGGTGATGGCGATTGATCGGGAAGGCCAGGCCCGAGACTTCGCTCTTGAGTGCGCGGCGTGCAGCGTCACTGACCTGCAAGGAATCGATCAGGCGAAAGTCGAAGGACTTTTGAATGTCGTTGGTCAGGTAGTGGCCGATAAACACCGGCAGGATTTGCGCGATGCATTGGCGGTCGGCGTCGCTCGCGGTGTGCCAGTAGATGCGCACCATTCGCGCCCAAAAACTGGAGTGGCGGCCTTCGTCCAGCAAGTGGTCGGCCATCAGACCCTTGATCGATTGCTTGACCGTGTCGTCCTTGGCAAACGCAGCCACATCGCCGGTCACGGTGTTCTCGGCGATAGCCACGCAGATCAATTCCACAGCGCTGCGCAAGTGTTCCGGGGCGAGCGCGACTGCTGCCGGAATCGCCCGGCTCAACTCGATTTCATCCGGCAGTTCGATCGGCGTGATGCCGGTCATGGCCACGGTCTGCTGCATGAAATCCATCGCCACCAAGGCGTGGTAATCCTCGTCTACCACCACGGTCATGGCGTCGTAGCGGCAGGCGAACGGGAAGGCCACGGCGAAGCGGTTTTTGGCGATGCTGCGCGCGGTCTTGTCGACGATCTCGGTTTCGAAAATCACCACGTCGTTGATGAACTTGTAGAGCGTCTGCACCAGGGCAAAGTCCCGTTGTTCGGGGCATTCGCGCAGGAAGGTTTCGCTCAGCACCAGGGGCTGGCGGCTCAACGGGTAGATCAGTTTGTCGTCGTTCTCCAGCACGCGCCGGGGCCGGGTGCGGATGGTGGCGCGGCTCTCCCAGGCGTCAGCGAAGGATTGGTAATCGGCGGCGTTCATGCGCTCACCTCGCCGACGGTTTCGCTCATGCTGACGCGCAAGCCATCCCACAGGGCGATGCGGCTTTCCACCGCGGCGATGGCGCTGGCGTACACATCTTCCTGACGTTGCGGGTCGCCATCGACCAGCCGGGCGAGGAGTTTCTCAGCCGCCGGGCCGTGGTCTTCGGAATCGACTTCGATGTGGCGTTCCAGGTAATAACGGAAGGTCGGGGCTTGATCGAGGCCAATGCCCCAGTCGTCGAGAATCCGCTGGAACATCTGCGGGATCACGCTTTCCCGGCCATGCAGAAACACGGCGGCAACGCTATGACCCGGCGCATGCAGCGCGGTGTGCAAGGTGTGGCGCACGAACTGTGCAGCGGCGGGATCGATGTCCACGCTTTGCAGCGCCACATCGTAGCTCACGCCTTCTTTCTGCAACGCGACGAAGCGCTCTACCGCGACGGTACTTGCACCGACTTCGCGCATCGCGTCCAGGTACAACTCGAAATGGCTGTAGTGACCATTGGCGGGACGATCATCGGACTCTTCGCCGAGCACAATCTCGTTGATCAGCCGCGCCGCTTGCGGATCTCGCGGTGGCAACCAAGGCAACTGCACGCAGGTCAGTTCCTGCTGCAGGCGCTTGGTCAGCGACATAAAGTCCCAGACGGCAAACACATGGGTTTCCATGAAGCGTTGCAGGATCGACAACGAATGTATTTCGCCAAAGATCGGGTGAGCGCTAAGTTCTGCTTTCTTTTGGTTGAGACGGTCTTTAGTCGGTTTCATGGCGAGCCTATAAGTAAATTGGAAATACCAATGGGAGATGTAAACAACTAGCGATAGTGAGTAGATGTTTTGTCTGGGCGAGCGGAGGCCTCAATCGAATTGATGTATGTGAGTGGTGAGACAGTCTTTGCGGCACCGCGTAAGGATTGGACTTGAGCCTTGCTGGCCTGGATCCAATGGCGGCGGAGAAAAACTAATACATCAATAAAGTTCCCGGCAAGTTATTTTTATATTATTTGTAAGTTCAACTTTATCGGGCGCGACAAGTTTCAATAAAACTTTTGATTTAAGTTTTATTTGGGTGAAGTTACTCCTTCCGACTTATATAAGTCAGAATCGAATAAGAGAGTGAATGCCTCACTCAAAGTAACTTTCAAACTGTGATCGCTGGTGTCATCTGAGGGGATGGAAGTTGGCCGGGAATACGCCATTTACTTCCTTTCCCGTGGCAAGACTCCTTCCGTAGGTTCTTGGTGCGCAGTCGGCTCCCGCGGGTGCGGTGCGTCTGCGTTCATTGTTGAGTTGGCAGGCCCAAGAGTGAGCGTAATTGACGGTAGCCGCTATCGTTGCTGCGGCATTCGTTGGCTGCAATTATCGGGATTGAGAAGAAGTTGCCAGGCGGGCTCCGGGCACGCAGGAGTGGCATTGTTCTAGCGGGTTGGTATGAGCGAAGGGGGGATTTGTAAGCAGGCTTTTCGCCGAATGACCCAGGACAGGTTCAGCGACACATTGCGGCAAGCGCTGGCGAGCACATTCGATGTGCTCGCGCGTGCCTGGGGGCGGTTTATCTCGAGTTTTTCTTGCCTTGGGCGCCGGTGCTGTCGAGGTAGCGTGTGATGACCTCGACACCGCGATTGAGGTGATGCTCAAGCAGCTCGACCGCCAGCCCGATGTTCCGGTCTTCAACGGCGCGTAACAAACTGCGGTGATCTTCCTGGGACAGCTTGCCCAGGCCCATCGCCTCAAGGTTGAAGCGCAGGAAGCGCTCTTCTTCGTTCAATCCGTCTTCGACCAGTCGCAACAGCCGGCGATTGGGCGCCTTGCTGTACAGTGCCATGTGGAACAGGCGATTGAGCCGACCTATCTCGGTGTAGTTGTGTTCGGTTTCCAATTCGTCGATGTAGCGCGCAGCCAGTTCGAAATCGGCGGCGTCGAGCAAGGGAATCGAACGGCGCAATGCTTCGGATTCCAGCAAGATCCGCAGTTCATAGGTTTCCGTCGCATCACCCTGTACCAGCGCAGCGACCACGGCGCCTTTATGGGCGACGACATTGAGCAGCGATTGCGCTTCGAGCTGGCGCAACGCTTCGCGTACCGGCATGCGGCTGACGCCGAACAGGTCCGCCAGGTCTTGCTGGCGCAATGCTGTGCCGCAAGGTATGCGTCCGTCGAGAATGGCCGAACGCAGGGTTTCTTCGATCACCGAACGCGCCAGGTGAGCGGGAATCGGCCCGTTGACCTTGATGCTGTTCAGAGGATTGGGCTTCTGTGTCACTACTACGCACCCTGCATGACTGAAGTTGTTTTTGGATCCAAATGGACACTAGTGACTGTTATACAGGTTGTCAAACCTTGTAAAAGATCGCAGCAACATCTGTCGCGCCCGTAGCTCTTGTAGCGCTTGCTACAGGTTGTGATCTTTTTATGACTACTGACATTCCAAGTCTAGCGCGCTGGCAGTGATCTCACCGTGCCATTGTCTTTTATCGGCCTAACCTGCACCATCAACCGATTTCCACCTGCCTACCCTGGATGCCTCGCATTGGCGGTACGTTTCGCAATCCCCCGGATGTTGCGCTGGCTGTGCTGCGCGCTGCTGCTGGCCGGCGTCATGCTGGGCGGGTTGCATGCCGACTGGGATTTTTCCCTGATCAGCCGCCGTGCCCAGGCCATTTACGGGCCATTGGGCGAGGGGCAGCAACGCATCGATGCCTGGCAGCGTTTGCTGGCCACCCAGAAGCAGGTCGGCGAGATGGAAAAGCTTAATGTGGTGAACCAGTTCTTCAACAAACAGATGCGCTACGAAGAAGACATCGATCTGTGGCACGAGGTCGATTATTGGGAAACTCCCATCGAAGCCTTGTGGAAGGGCGCCGGCGACTGCGAAGACTACGCCATCGCCAAGTATTTCAGCCTGCGTCATCTTGGGGTTTCCAGTGACAAGCTGCGCATCACTTACGTCAAGGCGTTGCGTTTGAACCGGGCGCACATGGTGTTGACCTACTATTCGACACCCGAGGCAATGCCGCTGGTACTCGATAGCCTGATCAACGAGATCAAACCGGCCAGCCAACGAACCGATTTGCTGCCGGTCTATTCTTTCAATGCCGAAGGCTTGTACCTGCCCGGTGCCAAGGGCAACAAGAAAGTCGGTGACACCAAGCGCCTGTCCCGTTGGCAGGATGTGTTGAAAAAAATGCAGGCCGAAGGATTTCCGGTCGAGACGACTAACTAGGAGCACGCGCTCAGATGTCTTTGTTCAAACAGCTGTTGATCGCTATATGCCTGTTCCTTGTGGTCGCCTTCACCGGCAGCTTCATGGTCAGCCTGGAGAGCTCGCGCACTCAGTACGTCAACCAGTTGCGCTCCCACGCCCAGGACGCCGCCACGGCGCTGGCACTGTCACTGACGCCAAACATCGACGACCCGGCGATGGTCGAGTTGCTAGTCAGTTCGATCTTCGACAGCGGCTACTACGCGAGCATCCGCGTGGTCGACCTCAAGACCGACCAGACCATCGTCGAGCGCAGCGGCATTCCGGCGGTGAACAATGTGCCGGACTGGTTCGTCAAAATGATCGGACTGGAAGCGGCTGGCGGCGATGCACTGGTCAGCCGTGGCTGGGAACAAGCTGCAAGGGTTGAGGTGGTCAGCCACCCGATGTTCGCCCTGGCCAAGCTGTGGCAGAGCGCGCTCGGGAGTCTGGGCTGGTTGCTGATCTGCGGCGCGGTG
The DNA here is from genome assembly GCF_024296925.1 of Pseudomonas nunensis. Lineage (NCBI taxonomy): Bacteria > Pseudomonadati > Pseudomonadota > Gammaproteobacteria > Pseudomonadales > Pseudomonadaceae > Pseudomonas > Pseudomonas nunensis. The sequence continues at coordinate 6,063,444 of NZ_CP101125.1, read as the reverse complement.
AGCGCGGTGCTGGGCGCGTTGCTGCTGCGTCGGCAATTGAAGCCGCTGGACTACATGGTCAAGCAATCCCACGCCATCGCGCGCCGGGAATTCCTCAGCCTGCCGGAACTGCCGCGCACCCCGGAACTGCGCCGTGTGGTGCAGGCCATGAACCAGATGGTCGAGAAGCTCAAGGCGCTGTTCCAGGAGCAGGCCGAGCGCAGTGAAAAACTGCGGGTCGAGTCCTATCAGGACAACCTCACGGGCCTGGCCAACCGACGCTATTTCGAAATGCAATTGAACGCCCGGGTAAGTAACCCGGAGCAGGCCAGTTCCGGTTATCTGCTGCTGTTGCGGGTCAAGGACCTGGCCGGTCTGAACCAGCGCCTGGGCGGGCAACGTACCGATGATTTGCTGAAAGCGGTGGGCGAGCAGTTGTCCCGCGAGTGCGCCAAATACCCGGAAACCCAGAACCTCGTCACGCGGATTCGCGGCGGTGAATTCGCCGTGTTGGCGCCGGGTCTGGTGCGCGAAGAAGCGCTGCAACTGGCGCAGAACCTCGACAGTGCGCTGGCGAGCCTGCATGCGACCGGCGCCACCGACGTGGCCACAGTAGCGTCCATCGGGCTGGCGCCGTTTGCCCATGGCGACTCGCCGCAAGCGGTGCTCGGCCTGGCGGATCAGGCGTTGGCGCAGGCCGAAGGCCAGGGCGAGCAGAGCTGGGCATGCCTGGATCACAGTGCTTCGGCGAATGTCGGGGATGACCATCATGCGTGGCACACATTGCTTGATGGGGCATTGAATCAGCAGCGTTTCGAGTTGTATTTCCAACCGGTGGTGGCGAGTCAGGACACCGCGCTGGTGCTGCATTACAAGGTGCTGTCGCGTTTGATCGACGATCAGGGCCAGACCATTCCCGCCGGGCGCTTCCTGCCATGGCTGGAGCGCTTTGGCTGGACGGCGCGGCTCGATCGGCTGATGTTGGAATTGGTCCTGGAGCAGATGGCCGGGCATGAAGAATCGCTGGCGCTGAACTTGTCTTCAGCGACCCTGGCGGATCCGCAGGCGCTGAATAGAGTCTTCGAGATTTTGCGTCAGCATTCAAATCTGGGTGAGCGCCTGACACTGGAAATCGGTGAAGAGCAGTTGCCCGAGCAAGCGGTGCTGGAGCAGTTGACGCGGCGTCTGCGCGAACTTGGGTTCTCCCTGAGCCTGCAGCGGTTTGGCGGGCGGTTCAGCATGATCGGCAACCTGGCGCGACTGGGGTTGGCCTATCTGAAGATCGACGGCAGCTACATCCGGGCGATCGATCAGGAGAGCGACAAGCGTCTGTTCATCGAGGCCATCCAGCGCGCGGCGCACAGCATCGACCTGCCGCTGATTGCCGAGCGGGTCGAGACCGAAGGGGAGTTGTCAGTGATTCGCGAGATGGGCTTGTATGGGGTTCAGGGACAGTTGTTTGGTGAGCCCAAGCCTTGGCGGTGAGGCTGCTGCCGTCATCGCGAGCAAGCTCGCTCCCACAGTGGATTGATGTTGACCACACAACCTGTGGTCAACCCAAAACCCTGTGGGAGCGAGCTTGCTCGCGATAGCGTCAGTGCAAACGATACAGGTCAGGGTCTAGATCAATCCTGTCTCATCATCATCGATCAAGTGACTCAACCCACCCAACGCTTCCCGGGCCTGGGTCCGGTCCATCAGTTTGGCTTGGGCGGCGGCCGGCAGGTCGGTGACGCGGATCACGCCTTTGCTGGTCAGCACCTGGATCAAGTCGTCGAGTACCCGGATCATTTCCAGGTCGCTCTGCTTGAGCTGCTTGAGGCTGGTTTCCATCACTTCGTTGGCGTACCAGGCCTGGATTTCATGGTTGTCGGCCGGCAGTGTTTCCGTGGCCTCGGCGTAGGCCGCGGCTTCCACGCGCACCAATTGGCCTTGCGCATCGCGTTGCACGTAAAACATTGAGCATCCCTCAGAAATGGACCAGCGTCATGCTGTCAGCAGCATAGGCCAACTGTTGGCGAGTATGCGGTGCGGCGACGAAATCGTCATCGCCGAGATAGCCGCAAACGTGACGGCCGCCCCATAAGGGCGGCCGTTTTACCTGGCATCAGCTGTTGTTGTGGTCGACTTTGATGGTCGGATCGCTACCGGCAATCAGGTTGTGCAGGTTGGCGGTAGACCAGTTGTTGCCTTCCAGTTTGATCGTCACATCCGGTGTCGCTGCCGCAGCATCCGCCGAGTTGAACTTGCCGGCCGAGCTGACCTGCAACGACGACACGCCATCGACGGTGGTGATCTTCAGGAAGTTGTCGATGGTGCTGCCGGTTTCGCCCTGCAACAAATCGCGCAGATCGATACGGTCACCTTCGCTGGCCTTGAAGTCCTTGATCACGTCGCTGCCGGTGTCGCCCGCCTTCCACACAAAGGTGTCGGCACCCGAGCCGCCAATCAGGATGTCATTGCCCGAACCGCCGATCAGCGTGTCGTTGCCGGTGCCACCGAGCAGGATGTCATTGCCCTTGCCGCCATCGAGCGTGTCGTTACCGCCCGAGCCGAACAGAATGTCATTGCCCGCACCGCCCAACAGCGTGTCGTTGCCGTCGTGGGCGCCGGACACGTCGAACGCGGTGTAGTGCTCGGTGATGAACTGGTGCACGTTACTGGTGGTGACTTTGCTGACGTCCACGCCGGTTTGCTGGGCAACGAATGCCTGCATGGCCTGGTAGCCCTCGCCGGCGATTCCGTTGAAGCTCACCAGATCGCCGAACAGGATGTCGTTGCCATTACCGCCGCTGACCGTGTCGGAACCTGGCAACGTCGCTTCGGTGTGACCGATGATCGAGTTGGCCAGGTCTTTCGGGTCGATGTTGGTTTGTGGCGATTTGTCCGAATCGTACGGTTTCAGATCATTGAGGCTGACACCGCTGTTGAGGCCGATGGCCTCGACATTCGACAGGTTGCCCAGCAGCGCGAAACTGCTGTTGGAGTTGTCGGTGGTGGTCGAACTGGTGCTGTTGCCGCTGCCCGCCAGGCTCGACAACTCGTAGGTGCCATCGCCTTGAGCGTGAACGGTGCCCAGGTTGCTGGAACTCCAGCCCCACCACGAATTGTAGGTTTGCAGCGTCGCGACACCCGCACTGTTGATGTTCAGGATGTGCGTGCTGTCGATGTTCGTGGAGAACGTGTCGCCCGGCTTGTAGTTGCTGGTTTTCACCACGTCGTCGAGCTTCACGTTGCCGTATAGCGTCGGGTTGGTCTGCTCGCCGCTCTGGTAGTAGGTCGGCTGGCCGTCGGTGATGAAGTAGGTGAGGTTCTTCGCCCCGGTGTTGGCCACCGCATCAGCGCTTTGGAACCAGTTGGCCGTGGTCTTGAACACGTCCTCGTAGTTGGTGCCGCCGCCGGACGACATCGAGTCCAGGACCGATTTGAGCAAGGTCAGCGCATTCGGATCGTTCAGGTTGACCGCTACCGACTTGTTGACCTGGGTATCGAAGTCCACCAGGAAGACGTTCACGGTGCCTGAGTTGCCGCCCATGCTCTGCTTGAGGGTGTTGAACACCGAGGTCAGCGAATCCTTGGCGGCGCTGATCGACGACGCGCTCATGCTGCCCGAACTGTCGACCATGAAGGCGATATTGTAGTTGGTGCCCGGCACCACGGTCAGGCCGCCGATGTCGGCGATCATGATGTCGTTGCCATCGGTGCCGCTGATGGTGTCACTCGCCGAGGTGGCGGTGATCGCGTTGTACGTCGCCGGGTAAACGGTGACCGGGATCTGCGCCGTGGTGATCGCCGAACCGCCCAAGGCCTCGGTGGAGGTCGAGGTCACGGTCAGGTTGAACTGGCCGTTGTAGTAGGTAGGCGGGGTCACTGTCAGGGAACCGAGGCTCCAGCCGGTGACGTTGGCTTCGCCAGAGGTCGCGGTGGCGGTGAAGGTGTGACCCGCGCCATCAGTCAGGACCGAGCCTGCCGGTATCCCGCTGATTTTCACGCTCAGGCTTTCGGAGCCGTCGGTGTCGGTCAGTGCGGTGTTGATCGCGGACAGGTGAACGCTGGTGCCTTCGAAGCCGGTGTTGAGTTTGTAGCCGTCGTAGTAACCCTCGCCGTTGGTACCGTGCAAGTCGGAGACGGTCACGCCGGAAGCGGCCAGATCCGCCACGCCGGTGTACAGCGGCACGCCGGCGCTGCTCAGGTCGATGGCGGTGCCACCGTTGACCGACAGATTGACGTCATAGCTGCCCGGGCCACTCTGGTTGTGGTGGTAGATGTCCAGGGTGTAGTAGCCGCTGGCGGTCGGAGTGATCGAACCACTCAGGTTACCGCCCGAACCCCACAGGGCGGACGCGACGTTCTTGCCGCCAACGGTCACGAGTAGGCTGTCATCGCCCGAGCCACTGAAGGTGTAGGTCTTGCCGGCTTCGAGGTAGATCAGGCCAGAGGTTTTCGACGCCGTACCTGCCGCGACACTGCCGTCGGACTGCACGTTGGTCACTGTGGTGCTGGAGTTCGGTGTGCCCGCCGCGTCGATGACCGATTTAAGCGTGGCCGTCGGCGCGCCGCTGCCATCAGTGCCCAGGCCCGACAGACCGGTCCAGACTTCCTTGATCAGCCCGGTGGATTTGACGCTGTTGTCCGCCACGGTCAGGGACGGTGCATCGGCCACTGGCGTGATGTCGATTTTCACCGTGCCGGTGTTGCCCAGCAGTTGGCCATCGGTTGGCTGGAACTTGATCTGCGCGTAATCCGCCTGATTGTTGCCCAGGCCGGTGCCGCCATAGCCATTGGTGCCGGATTCGTTGGCGTCGGGGGTGAAGCGCAGCTTGCCGGCGTCGATGTCAGCCTTGGTGATGGTCTGATTGCTGGTGACGTCGGTCCAGGTCGAGCCGTTCAGGTACTGCAACTTGCCTTCGCCCGGCAGGCCGGTGATTTTCACGCCCAGGCTCGCGGCCGGGCTGTCGACATCGCTGACGCCGAAGGTCGACCAGCCGAGAATCAGCGGGGTGTCTTCAGTACCGGTGACGTTGACCGGTGCAGCGGTCGGCGCGTCGTTCACGGCCACCACGTTGACGGTGGTGGTCGCGACGTTCGAGTAGTTGCCGCCATCAGTCACGGTCACGGTGATGATCCGCGGCACAGTGCTCGGGTCTTCACTGCTGTTGGTGAAGCTGATGTTCTTGATCGCCTGCATGTAGTCGGCCAGCGTCGCGTTGCCCGACAGGGTCAGCGTCACGGTGCCATTGGTGCTGTTGGCATTAATGGTGATGCCGTTGACGCTGTTGCCCAGGTTCAGCGCATCGCCATCCTGACGGTTGGTCAACACCACGGTGGCGCCGGTCAGCATGGTGCTGTCCGGGTCAGTGATCTTCAGATCGGTGTCGGCAATCGACACGCCCGCACCTGGGGTGTTTTCGGTGAAGGTCACGTTGTAATTGGCACCGGTGGCGCCGCTGGAGTTGTTGGCATCCAGGTCGATGACCGGCGGCGCATCGTTGTCGATGATCGAGGTGCTGACGCTGCCATTGGTGGCGCTGACCGCGAGGTTCTCGAAGTTGCCGCCAGTGGCCGAGTCGATCTTGACCACGAAGTTTTCAGTGCCTTCGGTGATCTTGTCGTCAATGGTCGCCACGTTGAAGCTGGCGCTGCTGGCGCCGGCCGGAATCTTCACGGTGTACACACCGGTGAAGTCCGAACCGTCGGCGGCGGTGCCGCTGTAGACGATTTTCAGCGTCACGTCGGTTTGCGCCGGGTGCGTCAGGCTGACGGTGTAGCTGGCGGTCTGGCCTTCAGTCACCGAGGTGCTGCCGGTGATGCTGACTTCGGTCTTGTCGATGGTGTCAGTGACGTTGGTCACGGCTGGCGTGTTATTGGTCGCCAGGTTTTCGAAGCCGCCGCCGGTGGCGTTGGTGATCGTCGCCTGGACGGTGCCGGCATCTTTGTACACGTCATCAGCCGGAGCAGGAACGGTCACGGTGCCGGTGGTTTTGCCGGCGTCGATGGTGATCACCGAGCCGTTGCTGAGCGTCACGGTCACTGGCGTGCCAGCGGCGTTGGTCAGGGTCGCGGTGTAGGTGATCTGGCCACCCTCGGCGACCGAGCCGGTTGCGCTCAACGACAGGTTGGTGGTGTCGACAGTGTCGGTCACGGTGGTGCTGACTGGCGTCTTGTCGGCGACGAGGTTTTCGTAGTTGCCGCCGCTCACGTTGGTGATCGAGTTGGTCAGCGGTGCGTGACCGGTCAGCACGTCGTTTGGCGCGATGGTGGTGACTGTGCCGGTGGTTTTACCGATGTCGATCGTGATGTTTTGGCCGTTGGCCAAGGTCACGACAACTGCAGAACCGGTTACTGGCTGGCCGATGGTGGCGGTGTAGGTGACGGTGCCACCTTCAGCGGCGGTGCCGGTTGCCGTCAGTTTGACGGTCGAGGTGTCGATGGTGTCGGTCACGTTGGTCACCGCAGGCGTGCTGCTGGTGGCCAGGTTTTCGAAGCTGCCACCGGTGGCTTTGGTGATCGTCGCCTGGACAGTGCCGGCGTCCTTGTACACGTCATCAGCCGGAGCTGGAACGGTCACGGTGCCGGTGGTTTTGCCGGCGTCGATGGTGATCACCGAACCGTTGCTCAGGGTCACAGTCACTGGCGAACCAGCGGCGTTGGTCAGGGTCGCGGTGTAGGTGATCTGACCGCCTTCGGCCACGGAGTTGGTTGCACTCAGCGACAGGTTGGTGGTGTCGACGGTGTCGGTGACAGTCGTCGAAACCGGTGTCTTGTCGGCTACGAGATTTTCGTAGTTGCCGCCGCTTACGTTGGTGATCGAGTTGGTCAGCGGTGCGTGGCCGGTTAACGCGTCGTTTGGCGCGAGGGTGGTCACAGTGCCGGTGGTCTTGCCGATGTCGATCGTGATGTTTTGGCCGTTGGCCAGAGTCACTGTCACTGGAGAACCGGTTACTGGCTGCCCAACCGTCGCGGTATAGGTGACGGTGCCACCCTCAGCCGCAGTACCGGTTGCCGTCAGTTTGACCGTCGAGGTGTCGATGGTGTCGGTGACGTTGGTCACAGCCGGAACAGTGCTCGGTACCAGGCTCTCGAAATTGCCACCGGTTGCGGTGGTGATCGTTGCCTGGACGGTGCCCGCATCTTTGTAAACGTCATCAGCGGGAGCTGGAACGGTCACGGTGCCGGTGGTTTTGCCGGTGTCGATGGTGATCACCGAGCCGTTACTCAGAGTCACGGTGACTGGCGAGCCAGCAGCGTTGGTCAGGGTCGCGGTGTAAGTGATCTGGCCGCCTTCGGCCACGGAGTTGGTTGCACTCAGCGACAGGTTGGTGGTGTCGATGGTGTCGGTCACGGTGGTGCTGACCGGCGTCTTGTCGGCTACGAGATTCTCGTAGTTACCGCCAGTGACGTTGGTGATCGAGTTGGTCAGCGGGGCGTGGCCGGTCAGCACATCGTTTGGCGCGATGGTGGTGACGGTGCCGGTGGTTTTACCGATGTCGATGGTGATGTTTTGGCCATTGGCCAACGTCACGGTCACTGGAGAGCCAGTCACTGGCTGCCCAACCGTCGCGGTGTAGGTGACGGTGCCACCTTCAGCGGCAGTGCCCGTCGCAGTCAGTTTGACGGTCGAAGTGTCGATGGTGTCGGTGACGTTGGTCACTGCCGGAACAGTGCTCGGCACCAGGCTCTCGAAGTTGCCACCGGTTGCAGTGGTGATCGTTGCCTGAACGGTACCCGCATCTTTGTAAACATCATCAGCCGGAGCCGGAACGGTCACGGTGCCGGTGGTTTTGCCCGCGTCGATTGTGATCACTGAGCCGTTGCTCAGAGTCACGGTCACTGGCGAGCCAGCAGCGTTGGTCAGAGTCGCGGTGTAGATGATCGAACCACCTTCAGCGACAGAGTTAGTTGCACTCAGGCTGAGGTTAGTCGTGTCGACAGTGTCGGTCACGGTGGTGCTGACCGGGGTTTTGTCGGCAACCAGGTTCTCGTAGTTGCCGCCAGTGACGTTGGTGATCGAATTGGTCAGCGGGGCGTGACCGGTCAACACATCGTTCGGCGCGATGGTGGTGATGGTGCCGGTGGTTTTACCGATGTCGATGGTGATCGTCTGGCCGTTAGCCAGGGATACAGTTACCGGCGAGCCAGTCACTGGCTGACCGACAGTCGCGGTGTAAGTGACGGTGCCACCCTCTGCGGCAGTGCCAGTCGCAGTCAGTTTGACCGTCGATGTGTCGATGGTGTCAGTGACGCTGGTAGACGCTGGAATGGTGCTCGGCACCAGGCTTTCGAAGTTGCCACCGGTGGCGGTGGTGATCGTTGCCTGGACGGTGCCGGCGTCCTTGTACACGTCATCAGCCGGAGCCGGAACGGTCACGGTGCCAGTGGTTTTGCCCGCGTCGATGGTGATCACCGAGCCATTGCTCAGGGTCACGGTCACTGGGGTGCCAGCGGCGTTGGTCAGAGTCGCGGTGTAAGTGATCTGACCGCCTTCGGCTACCGAGTTGGTAGCGCTCAGCGACAGGTTGGTGGTGTCGACAGTGTCAGTGACAGTTGTCGAAACCGGCGTTTTATCGGCTACGAGGTTTTCGTAGTTACCGCCGCTCACATTGGTGATCGAGTTGGTCAACGGCGCATGGCCATTGAGTACATCGTTCGGTGCGAGGGTGGTGACGGTGCCGGTGGTCTTGCCGATGTCGATGGTGATGTTTTGGCCATTGGCCAACGTCACGGTCACTGGAGAACCAGTCACTGGCTGCCCGACAGTCGCGGTGTAGGTGACAGTGCCACCCTCTGCGGCAGTGCCAGTCGCAGTCAATTTGACGGTCGAAGTGTCGATGGTGTCAGTGACGTTGGTGACGGCTGGAACAGTGCTCGGCACCAGGTTCTCGAAGTTGCCACCCGTTGCATCTTTGACCGTAACTTCAACCTTGCCCGCATCTTTATAAACGTCATCAGCCGGAGCCGCGACGGTCACGGTGCCAGTGGTTTTACCGGCGTCGATGGTGATCACGGCGCCGTTGCTCAGTGTGACGGTCACAGGTGTGCCGGCCGCATTGGTCAGGGTCGCGGTGTAAGTGATCTGGCCACCTTCGGCCACGGTGTCGGTCGCTGTCAGCGACAGGTTGGTGTTATCCACCGTGTCAGTGACAGTCGTCTTGGCAGGGTCAGCATTGACGTCCAGTTTCTCGTAATTGCCGCCAGTCGCATCCTTGATGGTGGCGCTCAGCGAGCTGCCGCCAGCCAGGGCATCGTTTGGCGCGACGAAATTCACCGTGCCGCTGCTTTTACCGATGTCGATCGTGATGGTCTGGCCATTGGACAGCGTCACGACGAGCGGGGCGCCAGTCACTGGCGCACTCACGGACGCGGTGTAGACGACGGTGCCGCCTTCAGCGACGGTCGATGTGGCGGTCAGCGAAACGGTGCTGGTGTCGATGGTGTCGGTGACGTTGGTCACGGCAGCCGACGGGTCTTTGACCAGGCTTTCGAAATCGCCGCCAGTGGCATCCTTGATCGTGGCTTCAACCTTGCCGGCGTCTTTGTAGACGTCATCGGCCGGAGCGGCGACGGTCACGTTGCCGCTGGTGGCGCCGGCGGCAATCAGGATGACGGCGCCGTTGCTCAAGGTCACGGTGATCGGCGAGCCGGCCGCGTTAGTCAATGTCGCGGTGTAGACAATCGAACCGCCTTCAGCCACGGAGTCAGTCGCGCTCAAGCTGAGGGTCGTGGTGTCCGGGGTGTCGGTGACGGTGGTGCTGACCGGGGTTTTGTCCGCCACCAGATTCTCGTAGTTACCACCGCTAACATTGGTGATCGAGTTGGTGAGTGGTGCGTGGCCGGTCAGTGCGTCGTTCGGCGCGACTGCGTTGACGGTGCCAGTGGTTTTGCCGATGTCGATGGTGATCGATTGGCCGTTTGCCAGGGTCACAGTCACCGGGCTGCCAGTAACTGGCTGGCCGACAGTCGCGGTGTAAACCACGGTGCCGCCTTCAGCCACGCTGTCGGTGGCCGTCAGTTTGACCGTCGAGGTATCGATGGTGTCGGTGACGTTGGTCACTGCCGGAACAGTACTCGGCACCAGGTTCTCGAAGTTGCCGCCGGTAGCGGTGGAGATTGTCGCTTCAACTTTGCCGGCGTCTTTATAAACGTCATCGGCTGGCGCAGGAACAGTCGCGGTGCCGGTGGTTTTACCGGCTTCGATGGTGATCACAGCACCGTTCGACAAGGTCACAGTCACTGGCGAGCCAGCGGCGTTGGTCAGGGTCGCGGTGTAGACAATCGAACCGCCTTCAGCCACGGAATCAGTCGCGCTCAGGCTCAGGTTCGTGGTGTCGGTCGTGTCGGTGACGGTGGTCGAAACCGGTGTTTTATCGGCGACCAGATTTTCGTAGTTACCACCGCTCACGTCAGTGATCGAGTTGGTGAGTGGTGCGTGGCCGGTCAGCGCATCGTTCGGCGCAACGGCGTTGACGGTACCGCTGGTATTGCCGATGTCGATAGTGATCGATTGGCCGTTTGCCAAAGTCACGACAACCGGGGCGCCAGTCACTGGCTGGCCGACAGTCGCGGTGTAAACCACGGTGCCGCCTTCAGCAACGCTATCGGTGGCCGTCAGTTTGACGGTCGAGGTATCGATGGTGTCGGTGACGTTGGTCACTGCCGGAACAGTGCTCGGTACCAGGTTCTCGAAGTTGCCGCCAGTCGCGGTGGAGATTGTCGCTTCAACTTTGCCGGCGTCTTTATAAACGTCATCGGCTGGCGCAGGAACAGTCGCGGTGCCGGTGGTTTTACCGGCTTCGATGGTGATCACAGCACCGTTCGACAAGGTCACAGTCACTGGCGAGCCAGCGGCGTTGGTCAAGGTCGCGGTGTAAACAATCGAACCACCTTCAGCGACCGAATCGGTAGCGCTCAAGGTCAGGTTCGTGGTGTCAGTCGTGTCAGTGACAGTAGTCGAAACCGGCGTCTTGTCAGCCACCAGATTTTCGTAGTTACCGCCGCTCACGTCAGTAATCGAGTTGGTCAGTGGCGCATGACCAGTCAGGGCGTCGTTTGGCGCGACGGCGTTGACGGTGCCCGAGGTTTTGCCGATGTCGATAGTGATCGATTGACCATTGGCCAAAGTCACCACAACCGGGGCGCCAGTGACTGGCTGGCCGACCGTCGCGGTGTAAACCACGGTGCCGCCTTCAGCAACGCTGTCGGTGGCGGTCAGTTTGACGGTCGAAGTGTCGATGGTGTCGGTGACGTTGGTCACTGCCGGAACGGTGCTCGGCACCAGGTTCTCGAAGTTACCACCGGTCGCGGTAGAGATCGTGGCTTCAACTTTGCCGGCGTCTTTATAGACGTCATCAGTCGGTGCTGGAACAGTCGCGGTGCCGGTGGTTTTACCGGCCTCGATGGTGATCACAGCACCGTTCGACAAGGTCACAGTCACTGGCGAGCCAGCGGCGTTGGTCAGGGTTGCGGTGTAGGTGATCGAACCACCCTCGGCAACCGAATCGGTAGCGCTCAAGGTCAGGTTCGTGGTGTCGGTCGTGTCGGTGACGGTGGTCGAAACCGGTGTTTTATCGGCGACCAGATTTTCGTAGTTACCACCGCTCACGTCAGTGATCGAGTTGGTCAGCGGAGCGTGGCCGGTCAGGGCGTCGTTTGGCGCGACGGCGTTGACGGTGCCCGAGGTCTTGCCAATGTCGATGGTGATCGATTGACCATTGGCCAAAGTCACCACAACCGGGGCGCCAGTGACTGGCTGGCCGACCGTCGCGGTGTAAACCACGGTGCCGCCTTCAGCAACGCTTTCGGTTGCAGTCAGTTTGACCGTCGAGGTGTCGATGGTGTCGGTGACATTGGTCACCGCTGGAACAGTACTCGGGACCAGATTCTCGAAATTACCGCCAGTCGCGGTAGAGATCGTTGCTTCAACTTTGCCGGCGTCTTTGTAGACGTCATCGGCTGGCGCAGGAACAGTCGTGGTGCCGGTGGTTTTACCGGCTTCGATGGTGATCACAGCACCGTTCGACAAGGTCACAGTCACTGGCGAGCCAGCGGCGTTAGTCAGTGTCGCGGTGTAGACAATCGAACCGCCTTCGGCTACCGAGTCAGTCGCGCTCAGGCTGAGGGTCGTGGTGTCTGGCGTATCGGTAACCGAGGTCTCCGCCGGTTTGCCGTCAACGTCCAGCTTCTCGTAGTTACCGCCCTTCGCATCATCAATCTTGACGCTCAAGGAGCCGCCGCCCGCCAGGGCATCGTTCGGTGCAACGAAGTTCACGCTGCCGCTGCTCGCGCCGACTGGAATGGTGATGGTCTGGCCGTTCGACAAGGTGACGACGACTGGCGCGCCGGTCACCGGAGCGGTGACGGATGCGGTGTAGACCACGGTGCCGCCTTCGGCAACGGTCGACGTCGCGGTCAGGTTGACCGTCGAGGTGTCGATGGTGTCGGTGACGTTGGTCACGGCTGCCGTCGGATTGGTGGCCAGGGTTTCAAAGTTGCCGCCGCTGGCGTCCTTGATGGTCGCTTCAACCTTGCCGGCGTCTTTGTAGACGTCATCGGCCGGAGCTGCGACGGTCACGGTGCCGCTGGTGGCGCCGGCGGCGATGGTGATCACCGCGCCATTGCTCAGGGTCACGGTCACTGGCGTGCCGGCCGCATTGGTCAGGGTTGCGGTGTAGACGATCGAGCCGCCCTCGGCGACGGTATCGGTCGCGCTCAGGCTCAGGGTCGTGGTGTCAGGCGTATCGCTGACCGCGGTGTCCGCAGGCTTGCCGTCCACTTCCAGTTTTTCGTAGTTGCCGCCGGTGGCGCCGTCGATCTTCACGCTCAGGGACGTGCCGCCCGCCAGTGGGCTGTTTGGCGCGATGAAATTCACGCTGCCGCTGGTTTCGCCCACCGGGATGGTGATGGTCTGGCCGTTGGACAGGGTCACCACAACTGGCGCGCCGGTCACTGGAGCGGTAACGGACGCGGTGTAGACCACGGTTTCGCCTTCGGCGACGTTCGCGGTGGCGGTCAGCGATACGGTGCTGGTGTCGATGGTGTCATTGACGGTGGTAACCGCCGGGGTGTCGCTGCTGACCAAGTTCTCGAAGTTGCCACCGGTCGCGCCTTTGATGGTCGCTTCAACGGTGCCGGCGTCTTTGTAGACGTCGTCCTTCGGTGCATCGACAGTCACGGTGCCGGTGGTTTTACCAGCGTCGATGGTGATCACGGCGCCGTTGCTCAGCGTCACGGTCACTGGGGTGCCGGCTGCATTGGTCAAGGTCGCGGTGTAAGTGATCTGGCCGCCTTCATCCACGGTGCCGGTCGCGCTCAGCGACAGGTTGGTGGTGTCGGTGGTATCGGTCACGGTGGTGCTGACCGGTGTTTTGTCAGCGACCAGGTTTTCGTAGTTGCCACCGCTGACGTTGGTGATCGAGTTGGTCAGTGGTGCGTGGCCATTGAGCACGTCGTTCGGCGCGACGGCATTGACGGTGCCGGTGGTTTTGCCGATATCGATAGTGATCGATTGACCGTTGGCCAAGTTCACAACAACCGGGGCGCCAGTGACTGGCTGGCCGACGGTGGCGGTGTAAACCACAGTGCCGCCTTCAGCGACGCTGTTGGTTGCGGTCAGGGTGACGGTCGAGGTGTCGATGGTGTCGGAGACGTTGGTCACCGCTGGAGCGGTGCTCGGCACCAGGTTCTCGAAGTTGCCACCGGTTGCGGTGGAAATCGTTGCTTCGACTTTGCCGGCGTCTTTGTAGACGTCATCGGCTGGCGCTGGAACAGTGACGGTGCCGGTGGTTTTGCCCGCGTCGATGGTGATTACGGCGCCATTGCTCAGGGTCACGGTCACCGGAGTGCCGGCCGCATTGGTCAATGTCGCGGTGTAAGTGATCTGGCCGCCTTCAGCTACCGAGTCAGTCGCGCTCAAGCTCAGGTTCGTGGTGTCTGGCGTGTCGGTAACCGAGGTTTCCGCCGGTTTGCCGTCAACTTCCAGCTTCTCGTAGTTGCCGCCCTTGGCGTCGTCGATCTTGACGCTCAGGGAGGCACCGCCCGCCAAGGCGTCGTTCGGGGCCACGAAGTTCACGGAACCGCTGCTCGCTCCGACCGGAATGGTGATGGTCTGGCCGTTGGACAGGGTTACGACGACAGGCGCGTCGGTCACTGGAGCGCTGACGGACGCGGTGTAAACCACGGTGCCGCCTTCAGCCACGGTCGACGTTGCGGTCAGGGTTACAACCGATGTGTCGATGGTGTCGGTGACGTTGGTCACCGCTGGAGCAGGATCAGTGGCCAGGTTTTCGAAGTTGCCACCGGTTGCATCTTTGACGGTGACTTCCACTTTGCCCGCGTCTTTGTAGACGTCATCGGCCGGGGCCGCGACGGTTACGTTGCCGCTGGTGGCGCCGGCGGCGATGAGGATGACGGCGCCGTTGCTCAGGGTCACGGTCACTGGCGTGCCGGCTGCATTGGTCAGTGTCGCGGTGTAAACGATCGAACCGCCTTCAGCCACGGAATCAGTCGCGCTCAGGCTGAGGGTCGTGGTGTCCGGTGTGTCGGTGACGGTGGTGCTGACCGGTGTTTTGTCAGCGACCAGGTTTTCGTAGTTGCCACCGCTCACGTTGGTGATCGAGTTGGTCAACGGAGCGTGGCCATTGAGCACGTCGTTCGGTGCAACTGCATTGACGGTGCCGGTGGTTTTGCCGATGTCGATGGTGATCGATTGACCGTTGGCCAAAGTCACGATGACTGGAGCGCCCGTTACTGGAGCGCCTACCGATGCGGTGTAAACGACGGTCCCGCCCTCAGCAACGCTGTTGGTCGCGGTCAGGGTGACGGTCGAGGTGTCGATGGTGTCGGAGACGTTGGTCACCGCTGGAGCCGTGCTCGGCACCAGGTTCTCGAAGTTGCCACCGGTTGCGGTGGAAATCGTCGCTTCGACTTTGCCAGCGTCTTTATAGACGTCATCAGCCGGTGCTGGAACGGTCACGGTGCCAGTGGTTTTACCGGCATCAATGGTGATCACGGCGCCGTTGCTCAGGGTGACGGTCACTGGAGTGCCGGCAGCGTTGGTCAAGGTCGCGGTGTAGATGATCGAACCGCCCTCAGCCACGGAATCAGTCGCGCTCAAGCTCAGGCTCGTGGTGTCTGGCGTGTCGGTAACCGAGGTTTCAGCCGGTTTGCCGTCAACGTCCAGTTTCTCGTAGTTCCCGCCCTTCGCATCGTCAATCTTGACGCTCAAGGAGCCGCCGCCCGCCAGGGCGTCGTTCGGCGCCACGAAGTTGACGGAACCGCTGCTCGCGCCAACCGGAATGGTGATGGTCTGGCCGTTGGAAAGAGTGACAACCACTGGCGAACCAGTGACAGGGGCAGACACGGACGCGGTGTAAACGACAGTGCCGCCTTCAGCCACGGTGCTGGTGGCGGTCAGGTTGACGGTCGAGGTGTCGATGGTGTCCGTCACGTCGGTGACTGCTGGTGCTGGATTGGTGACCAGATTTTCGAAGTTGCCACCGGTGGCATCTTTGACGGTCACTTCGACTTTGCCGGCGTCTTTATAGACGTCATCAGCCGGTGCGGCGACGGTCACGGAACCGCTGGTTGCGCCGGCGGCGATGGTGATCACCGCGCCGTTGCTCAGGGTCACGGTCACTGGCGTGCCAGCGGCGTTGGTCAAATTGGCTGTGTAAACGATCGAGCCGCCCTCGGCGACCGAGTCAATCGCCGACAGGCTCAGCGTGGTGGTGTCGGCGGTGTCGGTAACGGTGGTCGAAACTGGTGTTTTGTCGGCGACAAGGTTTTCGTAGTTGCCGCCGCTCACGTCGGTGATCGAGGTGGTCAACGGCGCGTGGCCGGTCAGTGCGTCGTTTGGTGCGACGGCGTTGACGGTGCCGGAGCTTTTGCCGATGTCGATGGTGATCGTCTGACCGTTAGCCAGGGTCACGACAACCGGGGCGCCAGTCACTGGAGCGCCGACCGATGCGGTGTAAACCACAGTGCCGCCTTCGGCGACGCTGTTGGTAGCGGTCAGGGTAACCGTCGAAGTGTCGATGGTGTCAGTGACGTTGGTCACCGCCCGAACCGGGTCAGTGGCCAGGTTTTCGAAGTTGCCACCGGTGGCGTCTTTAACCGTGACTTCAACCTTGCCGGCGTCTTTATAGACGTCATCGGCCGGAGCGGCGACGGTGACGTTGCCGCTGGTGGCGCCGGCAGCAATGGTGATCACTGCGCCGTTGCTCAGGGTCACCGTCACTGGCGTGCCGGCCGCATTGGTCAGGGTGGCGGTGTAAACAATCGAACCACCTTCAGCCACGGAGTCAGTTGCGCTCAGGCTCAGAGTGGTGGTGTCGGCAGTATCAGTGACGGTGGTCGAAACCGGCGTCTTGTTGGCGACCAGGTTTTCGTAGTTGCCACCGCTCACGTCGGTAATCGAAGTGGTCAGCGGCGCGTGGCCATTCAGCACATCGTTCGGCGCGACGGCGTTGACGGTGCCAGAGCTTTTGCCGATGTCGATGGTGATGGTTTGACCGTTGGCCAGGGTCACGACAACCGGAGCACCGGTCACTGGAGCGCCGACGGATGCGGTGTAAACCACGGTGCCGCCTTCGGCAACAGACGATGTCGCGGTCAGGGTCACAACCGACGTATCGATGGTGTCAGTGACGTTGGTCACCGCTGGAGCAGGATCAGTGGCCAGGTTTTCGAAGTTGCCGCCAGTAGCATCTTTAACGGTGACTTCAACCTTGCCGGCGTCTTTATAGACGTCATCGGCCGGAGCGGCGACGGTGACGTTGCCGCTGGTGGCGCCGGCAGCAATGGTGATCACTGCGCCGTTGCTCAGGGTCACAGTCACTGGCGTGCCGGCCGCATTGGTCAGGGTGGCGGTGTAAACAATCGAACCACCTTCAGCCACGGAGTCAGTTGCGCTCAGGCTCAGAGTGGTGGTGTCGGCAGTATCAGTGACGGTGGTCGAAACCGGCGCCTTGTTGGCGACCAGGTTTTCGTAGTTACCGCCGCTCACATCAGTGATCGAGGTGGTCAGCGGTGCGTGGCCGTTAAGCACATCGTTCGGCGCGACGGCGTTAACGGTACCGCTGCTTTTACCGATGTCGATGGTGATGGTCTGACCGTTGGCCAACGTCACGATGACCGGCGCGCCGGTCACTGGAGCACCGACGGATGCGGTGTAAACCACGGTGCCGCCTTCAGCCACGGTCGACGTCGCGGTCAGAGTCACAACCGACGTATCGATGGTGTCAGTGACGTTGGTCACCGCTGGAGCAGGATCAGTGGCCAGGTTTTCGAAGTTGCCACCGGTAGCATCTTTAACGGTGACTTCGACCTTGCCGGCGTCTTTATAGACGTCATCGGCAGGTGCGGCGACAGTCACTGAACCGCTGGTAGCGCCAGCGGCAATAGTGATCACCGCGCCGTTGCTCAGGGTCACGGTCACCGGAGTGCCGGCGGCGTTGGTCAGATTGGCGGTGTAAACGATCGAACCACCTTCAGCCACGGACTCAGTCGCGCTCAGGCTCAGGGTGGTGGTGTCTTTCGAGTCGGTGATGGTGGTCAGCGCCGGCTCAGCGCTCGGGGTCAGCTGCTCGAAATTGCCGCCGGTGGTGCCGGTGATCGTAGTGCTGACGGTGCTGCCATTGTTGTAGACGTCGTTCGGCGGGGTATCGACGACAACGCTGCCTGTGGTTTTACCTGCTTCGATGGTAATGACCGAGCCATTGCTCAAGGTCACGGTCATCGGCGTGCCGGCCGGGTTGGTCAGCGTCGCGGTATAGGTGATCTGGCCACCCTCGACCACGGTGCCGGTGGCGGTGAGGCTCAGGCCGGTGTTGTCGATCGAATCGGTGATGGTCGTCACGGCCGGAGCCGGGTTCGGGGTCAGCTGTTCGAAGTTGCCGCCGGTTGCGCTGGTAATCGTAGTGCTGACGGTGCTGCCGTTTTGGTAGACGTCATTGGCTGGCGTTGGGGCGTCCACGCTGCCGGTGGTTTTGCCGGCTTCGATGGTGATGGTCGAACCGTTGGACAGCGTGACGGTAACCGGCGTCTGCGCCGGGTTGGTCAGTGTCGCAGTGTAAGTAATCTGACCGCCTTCGGTAACGGTCGAGCCTGCTGTCAGCGTGACAGTGGTGGTGTCGACCGAGTCGGTAATGGTCGTGACCGCTGGAGCCGGGTTTGGCGCCAGGTTTTCGAAGTTGCCTCCGGTTGCGCTGGTAATCGTAGTGCTGACGGTGCTGCCGTTTTGATAGACATCATTGGCTGGCGTCGGAACGTCCACCGAGCCAGTGGTCTTGCCGGCTTCGATGGTGATGGTCGAGCCATTGGACAACGTGACGGTAACCGGGGTTTGCGCCGGATTAGTCAGGGTCGCGGTGTAGGTAATCTGACCGCCTTCAGTAACGGTCGAGCCTGCTGTCAGCGTGACGGTCGTGGTATCGACCGAATCGGTGATGGTTGTGACCGCTGGAGCCGGGTTTGGCGCCAGGTTCTCGAAGTTGCCGCCGGTTGCGCCAGTGATGGTGGTTGTAACGGTGCTGCCGTTTTGGTAGACGTCGTTGGCTGGCGTCGGAACGTCCACCGAGCCAGTGGTCTTGCCGGCTTCGATGGTGATGGTCGAACCATTGGACAGCGTGACGGTAACTGGCGTCTGCGCTGGGTTGGTCAGCGTCGCGGTGTAGGTGATCTGACCGCCTTCAGTAACGGTCGAGCCCGCTGTCAGCGTGACAGTGGTGGTATCCACCGAATCAGTAATAGTCGTGACCGCTGGAGCCGGGTTTGGCGCCAGGTTCTCGAAGTTGCCGCCGGTTGCGCCAGTGATGGTGGTCGTAACGGTGCTGCCGTTTTGGTAGACGTCGTTGGCTGGCGTCGGAACGTCCACCGAGCCAGTGGTCTTGCCGGCTTCGATGGTGATGGTCGAACCATTGGACAGCGTGACGGTAACTGGCGTCTGCGCTGGGTTGGTCAGCGTCGCGGTGTAGGTGATCTGACCGCCTTCAGTAACGGTCGAGCCCGCTGTCAGCGTGACAGTGGTGGTATCCACCGAATCAGTAATAGTCGTGACCGCTGGAGCCGGGTTCGGCGCCAGGTTTTCGAAGTTGCCGCCGGTTGCGCCAGTGATGGTGGTCGTAACGGTGCTGCCGTTTTGGTAGACGTCGTTGGCTGGCGTCGGAACGTCCACCGAGCCAGTGGTCTTGCCGGCTTCGATGGTGATGGTCGAACCATTGGACAGCGTGACGGTAACTGGCGTCTGCGCTGGGTTGGTCAGCGTCGCGGTGTAGGTGATCTGACCGCCTTCAGTAACGGTCGAGCCCGCTGTCAGCGTGACAGTGGTGGTATCCACCGAATCAGTAATAGTCGTGACCGCTGGAGCCGGGTTTGGCGCCAGGTTCTCGAAGTTGCCGCCGGTTGCGCCAGTGATGGTGGTCGTAACGGTGCTGCCGTTTTGGTAGACGTCGTTGGCTGGCGTCGGAACGTCCACCGAGCCAGTGGTCTTGCCGGCTTCGATGGTGATGGTCGAACCATTGGACAGCGTGACGGTAACTGGCGTCTGCGCTGGGTTGGTCAGCGTCGCGGTGTAGGTGATCTGACCGCCTTCAGTAACGGTCGAGCCCGCTGTCAGCGTGACAGTGGTGGTATCCACCGAATCAGTAATAGTCGTGACCGCTGGAGCCGGGTTCGGCGCCAGGTTTTCGAAGTTGCCGCCGGTTGCGCCAGTGATGGTGGTCGTAACGGTGCTGCCGTTTTGGTAGACGTCATTGACTGGCGTCGGAACGTCCACGCTGCCAGTGGTCTTGCCGGCTTCGATGGTGATCGTCGAACCGTTGGACAGCGTGACGGTAACCGGCGTCTGCGCCGGGTTGGTCAGGGTCGCGGTGTAAGTGATCTGACCGCCTTCAGTGACAGTCGAACCCGCTGTCAGCGTGACGGTAGTGGTATCAACCGAATCAGTAATAGTCGTGACCGCTGGCGCAGGGTTCGGCACCAGGTTCTCGAAGTTACCGCCAGTTGTGCCAGTAATCGTGGTCGTGACGGTGCTGCCGTTTTGGTAAACGTCATTGGCTGGCGTCGGAACGTCCACAGTACCGGTGGTTTTCCCGGCTTCAATGGTGATGGTCGAGCCATTGGACAGCGTGACGGTCACCGGGGTTTGCGCCGGATTAGTCAGTGTCGCGGTGTAAGTAATCTGCCCACCTTCAGTGACACTGCCGCCTGCCGTCAGCGTGACAGTGGTGGTGTCGATGGTGTCAGTGACCTGGGTCGTGGCCGGGACGGTCGGCGTGGTAACCACGATGCCGGCGCCGCCAGCGATGCCAGTGACGGTGACGTCGATCTGGGTCGCGTCGTTATAGACGGTGTCGTTCGGCGCCAATGGGACGTTGACGGTGCCGGTGGTCTGGCCAGCCTGGATCACGATCACCGAGCCGTTGGACAGGGTGATGGTCAGGTCGCTGGTTGGTGCCTGGGTCAGGGTAGCGGTGTAAACCAGTACGCCGCCGGCCTCGGTGATGGTCGGCGTGGCGCTCAGGCTCAGGGTAGATGCCTGCACGATGTTGGCGTTATTGGTGGTCTGGCCGCCAATGGTGTTCTGGGTGGCGGCCCCGGCAGCGCCGATGCCTGCGGTCGGGAAGCCAATGGTCGGGTCTACCCGGCCAGCGGTCGCGTCCAGCATGACGAAGCTGTGGCCACCACCGGCCGCGCCGTCGCCGCCTGCTGCGGTCGGGCCGGCAGCGGTGGCTTCGAGGTCTGTGGTCGGGTCGGCGCCGGCAACGATGGCTTGCTGCAGTTCTTCAACCGATGGCGCGGCTTGTGCAGTGGCTTCTGCCAGGTCAGTGTTGGAATCCGGATCGGTGCCACTCCATTGAGTGTCGCGGCCCAGGTCCAGAGTCCGGCCATCAGCCAGTTCGAGGGTTACGGCGCCAGCGGCACCGGTGTCTACCTGATCGCCGACAAACAGCCGATCGCCTTCAACGAGTACGCGACGGACGCCCTCTGGGGACACCGCGAAAACCTGACCAACAATGCTTTTGACGATGGCAACAACACTGCTCATTGAAGACTTCTCCGGGTGTCACGTTCAGTTGACTTCCATGGACCTGATGGCGCGCTCGCCAAAGCAGTCTGGACGTACTTTAAAAAATTTAGTGCATAAGCTTGACGCTGTAACTCGTCAATTATTTGGCTATATTATTTCGCTATTTACTTTATGCCAAACTATTGACCTTATGGGTGCCATCCTAAACAATCGCCCCAGTAATGTCACATTGATATTTAAGCGGCGACCTGTCCTACAGCGTGTGATCCAGTTCCTGTTTTGAACTTTCCGACATACGGTCATTCCGGTTGCCATCATCCGACGCAGCGCCCCTATTTGCTGTGATTCAAGACAAGAAGTTCTGGGATATTTCTTACATGCGTTCGTCTTTGTTCAAGGCTTTACCCTTCGCCCTCGCCGCCAGTTTTGCCCAGGCACAAAGCCTTCCAGAAGCCATGCAACAGGCACTGGATGTCCATCCGGAGATCCAGGCTGCGGTTAATAGTCGATTGGCCGCGGATTATCAGTTAAAGGCAGCCAAAGGTGGATACCTGCCACGGGTCGATCTGCTGGGCGGTTATGGTCGCGAAGGCACGGATAACGTCACCACGCGTGCCGATACCGGTAGCAACCACTGGGAAACCTTGAACCGCAGCGAGTCAAGTTTGCGTCTCTCGCAAATGGTTTTTGACGGTTTTGCGACGTCCAGCGAAGTGGGGCGTCAACAAGCCACCGTTAACTCCCGCGCCTATTCCTTGCTCGGTACCTCGGAACGCACCGCGCTGACCGTGGCCCAGGTTTATCTCGATGTACTGACTCGCCGTGAATTCGTTCGCCTGGCCGAAGAAAACCTGAAGAGCCACGAACGCATTTTCGACCAGATCAAACTGCGCACCTCCCGCGGTGTAGGCAGCGGCGCTGACCTCGATCAGGCCGAAGCCCGTATGGCTCAGGCCCGCAACAACCTGATCACCGAACAGACCAACCTGGCCGACGCCGAAACCAACTTCCTCAGCGCTGTGGGCCAGATGCCCGATCAGCTCGAGCGTCCTGCGCCGTTCCTGGCACTGCTGCCGGCCAACCTGAATGAAGCCCGCACGCAGATGCTGGAAAACAGCCCGATCCTGCGTTCCGCCGAATCCGACATCGCCGCTGCCGAGAAGCAGTACGACGCCGCCAAGTCGACGTTCTACCCGCGTTTCGACGCTGAGCTGGGCCGTACCGCCGATAACGATCTCGACGGTCAGAACGGTCACAGCAACGAATGGCAAGCCATGCTGCGCATGCGCTTCAACCTGTTTGCCGGTGGCAGCAACAAGGCTGACCTGGAATCCAAGTCCTACCTGTCGAACCAGGCGCTGGACATCCGCAACAACGCCTTGCGCGTGTTGAACGAAGAGCTGGGCCTGGCCTGGAACGCCTTGAATAACGCTAACGCCCAAGTGCCGATCGCCCAGCAATATGTGGATCGCAGCACCGCAGTGCGCACGGCTTATCAGAAGCAGTTCAGCCTTGGCCAGCGCACCTTGCTCGACTTGCTCGACAGTGAAAACGAACTGTTCACCGCGTCCCGCCGTCTGGCGGACATCAAAAACATTCAGTTATTTACTCAATACCGAATCAAGGCGACCATGGGCGAGTTGCTCAAGAGCCAGGGAGTGGTCGCACCGTTGGCATCCGTTGTGCAGAACGACGTGAAGCCAAAGGTCCAATTGCCCGGCATGAATTGAGCAGGACCTTCATTGTTCAATAGTTAGCCAAGAGTGCCGAGCGTGGAATCAGAAGTCAGTCGAGTTCAACTCATTAATGATCCGCGCGCGCTGCATGACGATCCGTTACTGGATGGCCTGCTCGCCCTGTGCACGCTGCACCAGAAACCGGCCAGCGCCGCGATGCTGACCACCGGCCTGCCGCTGCCCAAGCAGCGCCTGAGCGTCGAGTTGCTGCCCCGCGCCGCTGCTCGCGCCGGTCTGCAAGGCCGGGTGCTGCAACGCAAGCTGGAAGATATTCCGGCAATTGCGATGCCGGCGCTGTTGCTGCTCAGGGACGGCCGCAGCGCGGTGCTGCTCGGCTGGCAAGGTGAAGACCAGGCTCGCGTGCTGCTCAGCGAAACCGATGGCGGCGAAAGTGTCGTCAGCCGCGAACTGCTGGCCGACGACTACATTGGCAAAGTCTTCTTCGCTCAACCGCAGCATAAATTTGACGTGAACCACGGCACGCTGATTCCGCGTGCGCGTTCGTGGTTCCGCGACACCCTCAAGCGTTCGCGCTGGCTTTATGCCGACGCCATCGCCGCCAGTTTCCTGATCAACATCATCGCCATGGCCGCGCCGTTGTTCGTGATGAACGTCTACGACCGCGTGGTGCCGAACCAGGCTGAATCGACCTTGTGGGTGCTGGCGATCGGCATCACCGGTGCCTACCTGTTCGACCTGATCCTTAAAAGCCTGCGCAGCCTCTGCCTGGATCTGGCTGGCAAGAAAACCGACCTGATCATCTCGGCCACGCTGTTCGAGCGCATCGTCGGCATGGCCATGAAATACCGCCCGGCGCGGGTCGGCAGCTTCGCCCAGAACATCCACGAGTTTCAGAGCCTGCGCGACTTCCTCGCCTCGCTAACCCTGACCAGCCTGATCGACCTGCCGTTTACGCTGCTGATCTTCATGGTCATCGCGATTCTTGGCGGGCATCTGGTGTGGATTCCGGTGCTGGCGTTCCCGATTGCCCTGTTGATTGGTTACGCGTTGCAGAAGCCGTTGGTGGCGACCATGGAACGAACCATGGCCCTCGCCGCCGAGCGTCAGTCGAGCCTGATCGAAACCCTCGCCGGCCTCGATGCGGTGAAGGTCAACAACGCCGAAAGCGAACGCCAATACCAGTGGGAACAGACCATCGGCACCCTCAGCCGCCTCGAGCTGCGGGTGAAAATGCTCTCCGGCCTGGCGATGAACATCACCTTGCTGATCCAGCAACTGGCCGGGGTGATCATGATCGTCTTCGGCGTGTACCAAATTATTGACGGTCACCTGAGCATGGGCGGTTTGATTGCCTGCTACATGCTCAGTGGTCGCGCGCTTAGTCCGCTGGCTTCGCTGTCCGGCCTGCTGACCCGTTATCAGCAAGCGCGGGTGACCATGGTCTCGGTGGACCAGATGATGGAGCTGCCGCAAGAGCGCAATTTCGAAGAGCGTCCGCTGAGCCGCAAAGTGCTGCAAGGCGCCATCGAATGCCGTCAGCTGAACTTCACCTACCCGAATCAGCAAAATCCGGCGCTGAAGAACATCAACCTGATCATCAAGCCCGGCGAGAAAATCGGCATCATCGGTCGTAGCGGCTCGGGCAAAAGCTCCCTGGCCAAACTGCTGGTGGGCCTCTATCAGCCGGACGACGGCGCCTTGCTGGTGGACGGTGTTGATATCCGCCAGATCGACGTCAGCGAACTGCGCCACAACATCGGCTACGTGCCCCAGGACATTCAATTGCTTGCCGGCACCCTGCGCGACAATTTGGTGTCCGGTGCGCGTTATGTAGAAGACGAACTGGTGCTGCAAGCCGCCGAACTGGCAGGCGTGCACGAATTCGCCCGTCTGCACCCGCAAGGCTATGAACTGCAAGTCGGCGAGCGTGGGCAGAACCTGTCCGGCGGCCAGCGCCAGAACGTGGCCCTGGCCCGTGCGTTGCTGCTCAACCCGCCGATCCTGCTGCTCGACGAACCGACCAGCGCGATGGACAACACTGGCGAAGAACGCCTCAAGCAGCGTCTGGCTGCAGTGATCGAAAACAAAACCGTGGTGCTGGTGACGCACCGGGCATCGCTGCTGTCCCTGGTGGATCGCCTGTTGGTGATCGACCGTGGACAGATTCTCGCCGATGGCCCGAAAGCCGCCGTGATGGAAGCGTTGAAGAAGGGGCAGATCAGTGTTGCTTAAGTCGGGTTTCAAGGACTCCGTCCGCCGTTACTTCAAAGGCTCCGCCTCGCTGCAAGGCCAGCCGTTGCCGGAAGTGAACAAGGCGCTGATCGAAGATGCGCCGCGTGTGGTGCGCCTGACCATTTGGGCGATCATCGGCTTCTTCGTGTTCCTGATGTTGTGGGCCAACTTCGCCGTCATCGACGAAGTGACCAAGGGCGACGGCAAGGCGATTCCGTCGTCGAAGATCCAGAAAATCCAGAACCTTGAGGGCGGTATCGTCTCCGAGCTGTTCGTCAAGGAAGGTCAGATCGTCGAGGCTGGCGCGCCGCTGATTCGTCTGGACGACACGCGGTTCGCCTCCAACGTTGGCGAAACCGAGGCTGATCGCCTGTCGATGCTGCTGCGGGTCGAGCGCTTGAGCGCCGAGGTGGATGACCGTCCGCTGAATTTCCCGGCGGACGTGCTCAAAGCCGTTCCTGGCCAGGCTGCCAGCGAAGAGTCGCTGTACACCAGCCGTCGCCAGCAATTGCACGATGAAATCGGTGGTTTGCAGGAGCAGTTGATCCAGCGTCAGCAAGAGTTGCGCGAATTCACCTCCAAACAGTCCCAGTACCGCAACGGGCTGGCGCTGCAACGCCAGGAAATCAACATGTCCGAGCCGTTGGTGGCCCAGGGCGCGGTGTCGCCGGTGGAAGTGCTGCGACTCAAACGCGCCGAAGTGGAAACCCGTGGGCAACTGGACGCGACCACCCTGGCGATTCCCCGCGCCGAATCGGCGATCAAGGAAGTGCAGCGCAAGATCGATGAGACTCGCGGCAAATTCCGCAGTGAAGCGCTGACTCAGCTCAACGAGGCGCGCACTGACCTGAACAAGGCCCAGGCCACCGGCAAGGCGCTGGAAGACCGGGTCAGCCGCACGCTGGTGACATCGCCGGTGCGCGGCATCGTCAATAAATTGCTGGTGAACACCATCGGCGGCGTGATCCAGCCGGGCAGCGACCTGGTAGAAATCGTGCCGCTGGACGACACCTTGCTGGTGGAAGCCAAAGTCCGCCCGCAAGACATCGCGTTCCTGCACCCGGGGCAGGAAGCGACGGTGAAATTCACCGCGTATGACTACACCATTTACGGTGGGCTCAAAGCCAAGCTTGAGCAGATCGGCGCCGACACCATTACCGATGAAGACAAGAAGACTACTTACTACATCATCAAGCTGCGCACGGATCGCAGTCACCTGGGGACAGATGAGAAGCCGTTGCTGATCATTCCGGGGATGGTGGCTTCGGTGGATATCATCACCGGCAAGAAGACCGTGCTCAGCTATCTGCTGAAGCCAATTATTCGGGCGCGGGCTGAGGCTTTGCACGAGCGGTAGTTCTCGGCGCGGCTCAGGGCCTCTTCGCGGGCAAGCCTCGCTCCTACAGGTCCACGTCGTGCGCAGATGATGCGGACGACTCAAAACCTGTAGGAGCGAGGCTTGCCCGCGAAGGCGGCCTCAAGAACGGGGCAATCCAAAAGCCATATCGTTATTCACTAACGGTATTTAAATTTCAATTCTTATATCTATAAAGTCACTCTCCTGCGTACCTGCCGACCAATCGGCGCGCCGCACGACACGAACCAACACGGGACCTCCGTGAGTTTCTGATCGACGCGCGCGCCCTTGAGCGTGCCGTGCGTGGGAGTGATTTAAATGTCAGCCGTCTCTGCATCTCAAAGCATCGCGCCGCAAACCTTCGACATCCGCCCATTCAGCGGCGCCGTCGGTGCCGAAATCATCGGCCTGGACCTGTCCCGCCCGATCAATGACCAGGATTTCGCGCGCATCCACCACGCACACCTGGATCATCACGTGGTGGTGTTCCGTGACCAACGCATAACCCCCGAACAGCAAATCGCCTTCAGCCGCCGCTTCGGCGTGTTGCAGATCCATGTGCTCAAGCAGTTCCTGCTGGCCGGGCACCCGGAAATCCTCATCGTTTCCAACATCGTCGAAAACGGCGTGTCCGTCGGCCTCGGTGATGCCGGCAAGTTCTGGCACTCCGACCTCTCTTATAAAGAGCTGCCGAGCCTCGGCTCGATGTTGCACGCCCAGGAACTGCCGTCCGAGGGCGGCGACACCCTGTTCGCCGACATGCACAAAGCCTGGGACGGCCTGCCTGACGCGCTACGTAAAGCCGTTGAAGGTCGATCCGCCGCGCATTCCTACACGGCGCGCTACAGCGAAACCAAATTCGAAGGTAACTGGCGCCCGACCCTGACCCCGGAGCAACTCGCCCAGGTGGCCGAAGTTGTGCACCCGATCGTCCGTACTCACCCGGAAAACGGGCGCAAGGCGTTGTTCGTCAGCGAAGGCTTCACCACGCGCATCGTTGGTTTGCCAGAGGACGAGAGCAAACAGCTGCTCGACGAGCTCTACGCCCACAGCGTGTTGCCGCAAAACATCTACCGCCATCAGTGGCAGCCCCACGACCTGGTGTTCTGGGACAACCGTTCGCTGATCCACCTTGCCGCCGGTTGCCCAAGCTACCTGCGACGCAAGTTGTATCGCACCACCATCCAGGGCGACGCGCCTTTCTGATTTGCCGGAGAACCATCATGTCCAAACGTCTTCCATTTGCGCCGTTGGCGGCTGCCATTGGCCTGGGTTTCAGCCTGATCGCCGGCAGCCTGGTGGCGCCGACCGTGGCCCACGCCGAAGGTGAAATCCGTATCGCCGAGCAGTTCGGCATTGTTTATCTGTTGCTCAACGTAGTGCGCGATCAAAATCTGATCGAGAAGTACGGCAAGCAGGAAGGCATCGACATCAAGGTCGATTGGACCCAGCTCTCGGGCGGTGCGGCGGTCAACGATGCGTTGCTTTCCGGTTCCATCGACATCGCCGGGGCCGGCGTCGGTCCGCTGCTGACCATCTGGGACCGCACCCATGGCAAGCAGAACGTCAAAGCCGTCGCTTCGCTCGGCAACTTCCCTTACTACTTGTTGAGCAACAATCCGAACGTCAAAACCATCGCCGACTTCACCGAAAAGGACCGCATCGCGGTGCCGGCGGTAGGTGTGTCGGTGCAGTCGCGCTTCCTGCAATACGCGGCGGCCAAGCAGTGGGGCGACAAGGAATTCAATCGCCTCGACAAGTACACCATCGCGGTTCCGCACCCTGACGCGACGGCTGCTTTGATTGCTGGCGGCACTGAGTTGAGCGGGCACTTTTCCAACCCGCCATTCCAGGATCAGGCGTTGGCCAATCCCAACGTCCATGTGGTGCTGAACACCTACGACCTGCTTGGCCCGAACTCGCCAACAGTGCTGTTTGCCACCGAAAAATTCCGCGACGAGAACCCGAAAACCTACAAGGCCTTCGTCGAAGCGTTGACCGAAGCCGCCGAGTTCGCCCAGAACGATAAAGGCGCGGCAGCCGACACCTACATCCGTGTGACCAAGGCGAAAATCGACCGCGCGGTGCTGCTGAAAATCATCGATAACCCGCAGTTCGAATTCAGTGTCACGCCGAAAAATACCTACCCACTGGCGGAATTCCTCTACCGCGTCGGCGCGATCAAAAACAAACCGGATTCGTGGAAGGATTACTTCTTCCAGGACGCCAAACCGCTGCAAGGGAGCTGATCGACATGAATGCCCCCTTGCAAGGCCACACGGCCAGCAACCCGATCGCACCGGCAGCCGAAGCGCTGCTGTCGGTCGATCACGTCAGCCTCGAATACCGCACGCCGCAGCGTGTGGTCCGAGCCACCCACCAAGTCAGTTTCGAGATCGATCCGGCGGACCGCTTTGTGCTGCTCGGCCCGTCCGGTTGCGGTAAATCGACGCTGCTCAAAGCGGTCGCCGGGTTTATCCAGCCGTGCGAGGGCGAGATTCGCCTTCAAGGCCAAACCGTCAACGCGCCGGGCCCGGACCGGATCGTGGTGTTCCAGGAATTCGATCAACTGCCACCATGGAAAACCGTCAAACAGAACGTGATGTTTCCGCTGCTGGCGTCGAAAACCCTCAAGCGCAAAGAGGCCGAAGAGCGGGCGTTGCACTATCTGGATAAGGTCGGGTTGGCGGCGTTTGCCGATGCCTATCCGCACACCTTGTCCGGCGGTATGAAGGCGCGGGTGGCGATTGCTCGCGCGTTGGCCATGCAACCGAAAATCCTCTTGATGGACGAACCCTTCGCCGCCCTCGATGCGTTGACCCGACGCAAGATGCAGGAAGAGTTGCTGCTGCTCTGGGAAGAGGTGCGCTTCACCCTGCTGTTCGTCACGCATTCCATCGAAGAAGCGCTGGTGGTGGGCAATCGCATCCTGCTGCTGTCGCCGCATCCGGGTCGGGTGCGGGCGGAAGTCCACAGCCATCAGTACGATTTGCACAGCCTCGGAGGCGTGGCGTTCCAGGAATCGGCGCGGCGTATTCATCGGTTGTTGTTTGATGAAGGCCAGTCCCCGGAAACCGAGCGTGAGCTGGATTTCTCCGACATTCGCATCGCTTATTGAGCCATTGAGAGGATTGCCCGATGAGCCAGTTGTCATCTGCACGTAAAGAATTCGAAACCGTCCTGGAGCCACTGACCAGCGTACCGCTGGAGCGAGAGTTACCCCTCGGCCAGCGTGTCTGGCAACAGGGCTGGGTTCGTAAAAGCCTGATCCTGATTTTGCTCGCGGTGCTGTGGGAAGTGGTTGCCCGCATCCAGAACAACGACCTGCTGCTGCCGAGTTTTCTGCAAACCAGCAGCGCGCTGTACGACGGCCTGCTCAGTGGTGAATTGCTGGGCAAGGTATGGATTTCCCTGGTGGTGTTGCTCAAGGGTTACCTGATCGGCATCGTCCTGGCTTTTGCCCTGACCACGCTGGCGGTCTCGACGCAGTTCGGTCGTGATCTGCTGAGCACGCTGACCTCGATGTTCAACCCACTGCCGGCAATCGCGCTGCTGCCGCTGGCGCTGCTGTGGTTTGGCCTGGGACAGAACAGCCTGATTTTCGTGCTGGTGCATTCGGTGCTCTGGGCCTTGGCCTTGAACACCTATGCCGGGTTTCTCGGCGTCTCGGAAACCCTGCGCATGGCAGGTCGCAACTATGGCCTCAAGGGCATGCGCTTCGTGTTGTTCATCCTGATCCCGGCGGCGCTACCGTCGATCCTGGCCGGGCTGAAAATCGGCTGGGCGTTTGCCTGGCGCACATTGATCGCGGCTGAGTTGGTGTTCGGTGCGACCAGCGGCAAGGGTGGTTTGGGTTGGTATATTTTTCAGAATCGCAATGAGCTGTACACCGACAAAGTGTTTGCCGGGTTGGCGGTGGTGATTTTGATTGGGTTGCTGGTGGAGAACCTGGTGTTCGACACCCTGGAGCGCGTGACCGTTAAGCGCTGGGGGATGCAGCGTTAATCAATTAAATCGGGGGTGACTCGAAAAGATCGCAGCCTTCGGCAGCTCCTACAGGAGAATGTGTACACCTGTAGGAGCTGCCGAAGGCTGCGATCTTTTGATCTGCTAGCATTGCGTCTGAATCAATCCTGATCAGCCAAGAGTGCTCAGCATGCAACTCCCGGACATGAACTTGCTGGTCGCCCTCGACGCCTTGCTCGACGAGGGCAGTGTGGTGGGCGCCGCGCGGCGGATGAACCTCAGCCCGGCGGCCATGAGCCGCACCCTGACCCGCATTCGCGAGGCGATCGGCGACCCGATCCTGGTGCGCGCCGGTCGCGGCCTGGTGCCAACCCCCAAGGCATTGGCGCTGCGCGAACAGGTGCGCGACGTGGTGGAGCAAGCAGCGCTGCTGTTTCGCTCCGCCGATGCGGTGGAACTGGGCACCTTGCGCCGTCGCTTCAGCATTCGTGCCAATGACTTTTTCGTCGGCGTTTATGGCGGCAAGCTGTTCTCCACCATGGAGCGTCAGGCGCCGCATTGTGAGCTGCGTTTCGTCCCGGAAGGCGATGGCGACGATGAGGCGCTGCGCGAAGGGCGGATCGACCTGAACATCAGCAACAACCGTCCGTTGATGCCGGAAGTGAAGATTCAGAACCTGTTTTCCACGCACTTCGTCGGCCTGGCGCGAGAAGATCATCCGCTGTTCGATGAGGAAATCACCGCCGAGCGCTATGCCGGGTTTGCGCATATCAGCATGTCCCGTCGCGGGATTGCCCGGGGACCGATCGACACGGCGCTCAATGCCCTGGGGCTGGAGCGGCGAGTGGCGGTGATTGCGCCCAGTTTTCATGCGGCGATGTTTGCGCTGCCCGAATCCGATTTGCTGCTGCCGGTGCCGAAAGAAGCGCTGCTGAGCGTGCGGCGTCTGGGCCTGAAACTGCGCTCGTTCACACTGCCGATTCCGCTGCCAACGCTGATGTTGACCCAGGCCTGGCACCCTCGCTACGACAAGGATCCGGCCCACCGCTGGATGCGCGAGATGCTCAAGGCGTGTTGCGACGAGACCTGGCTGGCCGCGCAACCCGTTTGAAGACGAAGAACCCCTCTGTGGGAGCGGGCTTGCTCGCGAAGAGGTCGGCACATTCAACATCCATGTTGACTGACCCACCGCTTTCGCGAGCAAGCCCGCTCCCACAGGGTTATTCATCATTGCGTCTGGCGCACTTATAACCTGCCAACAAGTCAATTTTCGTAACGCCTGACCCTCCCTAAAATGCCCCGGTATCCTTCCCGGAGCTTGCAGTACATGACTTCCCTCACGGCCCCGGCCCCTCTCGCCGCGACCAGCCCTGCCGCCGCTGCGCCACCGGTCTTCGGTCTGCGGATTATCATCGGTCTGGTGGGCGTGTTGCTGGCGGTGCTGGTCTCGGGCCTCAACGAGATGGTGACCAAGGTTGCCCTCGCCGATATTCGCGGCGCGTTGGCCATTGGTTACGACGAAGGCACCTGGCTGGTCGCCAGTTACACCGCGACCTCGGTGGCGGCCATGGCGTTCGCGCCGTGGTGCTCGGTGACGTTCTCGCTGCGGCGCTTCACGCTTTACGCCATCGGTGTCTTCACCTTCCTCGGCGTGCTGTGCCCGTTCGCGCCGAACTACGAAAGCCTGTTGCTGATGCGCATCGTGCAAGGCCTGGCGGGCGGGGCGTTGCCGCCGATGTTGATGACCGTCGCCCTGCGCTTTCTGCCGGCCAACGTCAAACTTTATGGTCTCGCCGGATACGCCCTGACCGCAACATTCGGACCGGGCCTCGGCACGCCGCTGGCCGGGTTGTGGACCGAGTACGTCGGCTGGCAATGGACCTTCTGGCAAATCATCGTGCCGTGCCTGATTGCCATGGCCGCTGTGGCTTATGGTTTGCCTCAGGATCCGCTGCGACTGGAGCGCCTCAAGCAGTTCAACTGGCGCGGGTTGCTGCTGGGTTTTCCGGCGATTTGCATGCTGGTGATCGGCATCCTGCAGGGCAATCGGCTGGACTGGTTCGAGTCGAGCCTGATCTGCTTTTTGCTCGGCGTCGGGTTGCTGTTGCTGGTGCTGTTCCTGATCAACGAATGGTCGCAGCCGATTCCATTCTTCAAGTTGCAGATGCTCGGTATTCGCAACCTGTCGTTCGCCCTGCTGACCCTCGCCGGGGTGTTGGTGGTGCTGTTGGCGGTGGTGGTCATTCCGTCCAGTTACCTGGCGCAAGTCCAGGGTTATCGGCCGATCCAGACCGCGCCGATCATGCTGCTGGCAGCGTTGCCGCAATTGATCGCGCTGCCGTTGGTGGCGGCGTTGTGCAACTTTCGCAGGGTCGATTGTCGCTGGGTGCTGGGGATTGGCCTGGGCATGCTGGCGCTGTCCTGCCTCGGCGGTTCGCAGCTGACGTCGGTGTGGATTCGCGATGATTTCTACGTGCTGCAACTGCTGCAAATCTTCGGTCAGCCCATGGCGGTGTTGCCGCTGCTGATGTTGGCCACCGGCAGCATTTCGCCGATGGAAGGACCGTTCGCCTCGGCCTGGTTCAACACCGTCAAAGGTCTGTCCGCGGTGATCGCCACCGGCATCATCGAGGCACTGACCACTGCCCGTCTGCATTTCCACTCGACCATGTTGGTGGACAACCTCGGCAACTCGCCCCTGGCCGATAGCGACAGCGCCGGCCTTGCCCATCGACTGCATGAGCAGGCCGTGGTGCTGACCGCTTCGGATCTTTATCTGTGCATGGCGGGCGTCGCTGCGGCGCTGATCCTGCTGATTTTCTGGCTGCCGACGCGGATGTATCCACCGCGCGCGCCGACTTGAACGCTTCACTGAACCAGAAGGTTTTTATGATGACTTTTACCAAGCAAAAAGTGGCTGTCGGCGTCGCCGCAGCGATCGCGGTCGGCGTGCTGATTTACCTGGTCGCGCCGGGCCTGTTCGGCAAACGCACGCAGCAGAGCACCAACGACGCCTTTGTCTCGGCGGACTTCACCCTGGTGGTGCCACGGGTCGCCGGGTTTATCAAAGAGGTGTTGGTGGAGGACAACCAGCAGGTCAAGGCCGGGCAACTGCTGGCGTTGATCGATGACCGTGACCTACGCGCCGCCGCCCAGGCTGCCGACGCCGAAACCTTGGTGGCTCGGGCGCAACTGCAAAATGCGCGGGCGACCCTTGAACGCCAGACATCGGTAATCGCCCAGGCCCAGGCCACGGTGGTGTCGGCCAAGGCGGAAATGGCTTTCGCCGAGCATGAATTGAATCGCTACGACCACCTCGCGGGTGTCGGTGCCGGTACGGTGCAGAACGCGCAACAGGCCCGCACGCGCATCGATCAAGCGACCGCTCGACTGGCCAACGCCACGGCGGTGCTGGCGGCAGAACGCAAGCAGGTGGACATCCTCACGGCCCAGCGCGACGCGGCCGAAGGTGGGCTGAAGCGCGCGCAAGCGGCGCTGGAGATCGCCAGTTACGAGCTGTCCTACACGCGGATCGTCGCGCCGCAGGACGGCATGGTCGGTGAGCGGGCGGTGCGGGTGGGGGCTTATGTCACGCCAGGGAGCAAGATTCTCGCCGTGGTGCCGCTGGCCCAAGCTTATGTCGTCGCCAATTTCCAGGAGACACAACTGACGGATGTGCAGCAGGGGCAGGACGTGCAGGTGCGCGTCGACAGCCTCGGCGGCCAACTGTTGAGTGGTCGTGTCGAAAGCATCGCGCCGGCCACCGGGGTGACGTTTGCCTCGGTCAAACCAGACAACGCCACGGGCAACTTCACCAAAGTGGTGCAGCGGATTCCGGTGAAAATTGTGCTTGATCCGGGACAGCCGTTGGCTGAGCGGTTGCGGGTGGGGATGTCGGTGGATGCGCGGATTGATACTGCCAGCGTGGATAAGCATGAGGTGGTTCAGCGATGAAGATTTTTGTTGATCGTGCTGGCGCCTTCGCGAGCAAGCCCGCTCCCACAGGGGACCGCATTTCAATGTGGGAGCGGGCTTGCTCGCGAAGAGGCCGGCTGCCTCAACTCACCCTGTTGGTCTTGAGCCTCAGCGCCTGCACCGTAGGCCCGGACTTCCACAAACCCCAGCCACAGCAAATCGCCGAATGGTCAACACCAGCCAAGCCAGCCGAAAGCCAAGCCGTCGCCGAAACCATGGAAGAACGCTGGTGGGAAGTCTTCCACGACCCGAAACTTTCAGCCCTGAGCCAACGCGCCCTGAGCGATAACCTCGACCTGAAACTCGCCAGCAGCCGCTTGCAGCAAAGTCGCGCCGCCCGCCAAGTCATCACTGCTGACCGTTACCCGACGACCGCCGCCACCGGCAGCTACGGACGCGAACGCAACAGCGGCGAAGGCCTCAGCGATCCCTCGGGCAAAAACGGCCGCTCGGCCTTCAACCTCTGGGATGCCGGTTTCTCCGCCTCCTGGGAACTGGACTTCTGGGGCCGCGTGCGCCGCGAAACCGAAGCCGCCGACGCGACCCTTGAAGTCGCCGAAAACGATCGTCGTGGCGTGCTGCTGTCGGTATTGGCCGAAACCGCCCAGGACTACATCCAGTTGCGCGGCG